>NZ_CP020038.1:4110474-4418069 GCF_002157225.2 Agarilytica rhodophyticola | reverse complement strand
GTCTTGTAAAAGATGACCCTTACGTAAAGCAACATTTTATTTTGCCAGATAGCTTGTTGCCTTATAACTCCGCCCACTCAAAAGAAGCTAAAATGAATGGGCAACATATGGCAGCTAATAAACAGCAGAGTATTAGTAAGAAAGAAGCACTCCAAACTCCAAATCAAGCCTTCCTCACGACTTTCACCCAGGTCAAATTACAAAAAGAAAAAGATGTAGCAGTTTTTCCGTCCCAGTGGATGGATCAAGTATTACCCCAGTCACACAAGGCTCAAGCATTTATGACTTCTGATAACTGTTTAGGTTGTCATGGCGGACTAGGAGGGGAGCCTTATGGGGTTACTATGTTTGTAAAAACTGGCCCGAATTATGGAGATGGATACAATTTATCTGAATATGGCGAGTGGCGCTGGTCTCCAATGGGAGTAGCGGGTAGAGATCCTATTTTTCATGCGCAATTAGAAAGTGAAATGGCACTTTTAGCGTTGGATGAGAGACGTATACCTTCGCCTCTCAAAGCCTCATTAAGCGAGACTCAGTATGCAGTTACTAATACTTGTTTAAGTTGCCATGGTGCAATGGGCCAGCGCCAGTTATCAATCGACGCCGCCAATGACCCGACTCTTGATGCTAATTTCAAAGTGGAGTATTTCTATCTTAAAGAGCGTCTATCGAAACGAGAGAAAAAGCAAAAACATGAACGTTACATAAAATACGGTCAGCTCGCTCGCGAAGGCGTTAGTTGCGCCATATGCCATCACATCGATAGCCCCAGTGCAAAAGCTATCGAACAGTGGACGCCACCTTATCAATGGATAAATGCTAATACAGATAAAAATTTGGCCTACATGTTGTTCCATAACAACACAGGCCGCTATGTACAAGGCCCTAATGATGAATTCTTTGGCCCATTTAAAGAGGTTGCAGAAAAACCTATGCAACACACTTTAGGGGTAAAACCGGTATTCCATGATTTTATTTCCGATTCACAACTTTGTGGTACCTGCCACACGATTAATTTGCCTAATATTGGTGCCAAAACAGATGAATTTCCAATACTGACAGCATCTGAGACTAATCCCGTTTTTAAGGACTACCCTCACTCTACAGAACAAGCGACTTTTTTAGAATGGCAAAATAGCGCCTTTGCAAACAATAATGGCGGCAAGAATTCTCGATTTAAGAGCTGCCAGGATTGTCATATGCCTGGAGGTTTTGAAACTTTAGATAAAAGTGTGTCTATAAAACAGATAACAACTCAAATTGCAGCAATTCAAGATGTGAACTTTCCTGAGGCCGATAATCGGTTGCCTAATCACGATATTAATATTCCACTTCGAAGTAATTATAGACGCCATGAGCATGTCGGGCTAAATGTATTTCTATTAGAAATGTTTGATCAATTTCCTCAAATCTTAGGTGTTGATAAAAATGACTATATGACCAGTGCCGACAATGGTGTAGATACTGCAATAGAGAATATGATAAGGCAAGCACAACAAGAGTCCGTCACCATTGACCTTAAGATAAATAGTTTCAATAGAAGCAAAGTGAATGCTACAGTTGAGGTGAAAAATTTAGCAGGGCATAGATTTCCAAGCGGGGTAGCGTTCAGACGCGCCTTTATTGAATTTACAGTATTAGATGGTGATCGAGAAATTTGGGTTTCTGGAAAAACTAATAGTGTAGGAGTGATTCTAGATGGTGATGGCCAACCTTTGAAAACAGAGTTTTTACCCAATCGTGATTCGTTCCAGCCTCATTACCAAAAAATTTCGCAACAAGATCAAGTACAAATATATGAGGAGCTGACACAGAATGCACAACATGAATTTACTACTAGCTTTATTCATCGAGTGTTTAGTATTAAGGACAACCGTTTACTACCTGATGGTTGGCGAGCTGCTAATTATTTTAAAAAGGATGGTGAAGTACTTTATGAATTTTTCCAAGCCACCGATCCTCATGCTACAGGTGATGATCCAGATTATATGGATCAAGGGCCAAATTTTAAAGGTAAAGACAGCTTGGTATATGATGTAACTTTACCAGAAAACTCAGGAAATCTAAGCGTTCGAGCAACATTATATTATCAAGCTATTCCCCCTTATTGGTTAAAACAACGATTTACTGATGCTCCCGATGGCCTGGCGACAAAAAGATTGTATTTTATGGCAAGCTACCTCGATTTAGAAGGAACACCTATGCAAGATTGGAAATTAAAGCTTGTTAGTAATAGTAAAAATATTACTCTTGAAAAAGAGTAATTGATTCAATACTAGTGGTTTTTTACTGTTGTGAAGAAAATCAAAAGTAATTTTATTACTCTAAGTTTGATGTCAGTATGATGTTTTTTGTGGCATTACCTCTCGGAAAAAAACAATTGAAATTTGCTTTCAGTCAAAATTATTGGTGATTTTTTACTTAATTTTTTTAAGAGTCCACAATTCTCAACGCTTGTAGTCACGCAGCTTATATTACTTAATTCATTTGCGGCGCTTTTTTTTATTTGTCGTAAATGATAGTCTTTATTGGTTTATTTTTTTATGGAGAATCTACATGTATGTTTGGAGTTAAGTAAATCTGATTTCTTTTTTCTAATTACATGATTTTTTAAAAATTCTATTTGTCAATTATTAGCTCCAATTATTAATATTGAGGTTGATTGTTGTGATTGTGCGTAATTGCTATCATTTTTTCGCCATCATCTTTTTGGCCTCAACGTATTATTTTTTGATTTAATGTTAAAGAAATATTTATGCGCTTTTTAAAGCTTGTTTCTTGTTTCTTTTTGTTGGTAATGTTAAGTGCTTTAAGCTCAGCGGAGTTTCCATTGGTTGAGAATTTTGAAACCCCCGGATATTTTGGAACAAGATCTATTGATTCTCATCAGTTTCGTTATGGTTCTCAAGGGCCACAAGCCTATGATAGCTTTGTTTTAGAGAAAGACTCAGAGATAATCGAAGTCTCTTTGTCTGGTGAAACCTTGCCAGAGAATATTGTCCCTGGATTTCGAGTTAGCTAAAATATCTGGTGAACTAGTGGTTTTAGATAGTCAACTAGGCGTTAATGGCGATATTACTAAATATGGATTAAGATCTCGTTCAAAAGTCCTTTTAGGTGCTGGAAAATACTGGATTTTTATTGTTTTATCGTCGGCGATTAATAGAGATACCCGTTTTCCCGTGTTTTCAACGGAATGGTCTTGGGCTGTAGCCAATAATGATGATAGCGCATTCTTTCGTGTTTTTGTCGGGCGCCCTGCAGGAGGGGTCATAGGGAATACAAATATGGCATACACTGTTTACGGTTTATATCATACGCCTTCGAGCTTTGATTCTGATGGTGATGGTGTTGTCGATACTTACGATACTTGTAGCAACTCCCCTGCAGACAGCATTGTTGATCGCAACGGTTGTGCTGCTATACAAACGGATTCGGATAATGATAGTTTTGTCGACGCTAATGATAGCTGTATTATGACTCCAATAGGAGATGAGGTTGATTCTTCCGGGTACTCTATCAGTGAAAGAGATATTGATGGTGATGGTATCTTCAATGAATGGGACGAATGCCCTGATACTCTAAAAGATGAAAATACAGTAATTGATTCTGTTGCTTGTGAACATCTATAGACACTCTTTAAAGAACTGTTAACATAGCTTTGTTATCAGTTATATAACTCTGGCATATATTGTGAAAATTATAAAGAATATATGTAATCACTTCCCCAAAAAAGAGTCTGTTAGTTTTCTTGAGCAATTTAATTGTGAGACTAAAAAGAATAAGTAGAGCGATAGATACTACTATCATCGATATATTTGGGTTTTTGTATAGAACTATACATGAATACTTCTTACTATCTATTCTATAAGTAGAGCGCAAATTCAAGCCTGTATTTGCTCCCACTAATTTAATCTTACCTACCGGCACTAAAAAAGGCTAGTCACCAAAAATAAGCATTTTAATTAATGAGTAATATCCAGTGAGACTCTGGATGCAGACCAGAATAACTGACTATATTGCCCATATAGCGAAGCTGGCATTAACTTGTGTAGACGAATTAAACGATGGCTATCTCATCTTACTAAGCAAAAATTCTTGCCAAAAGAGGCTATTCATCTAGAGTGAATAGCCTCTAGTATAATATTTTATTTGTTTTTTAATTAGGCATTATTGTTGTTGGCATGATGCCCACAGTATATTGGTAACTCTTCTGTTATTACCCCAACTAACAATTTTTTCTTCGTTGAGTTCTACATTTCCATCCACCACAATTGTCATATTTTTTGCTAAATCTCCAAGTGGGTTGCGAGAATAAAAGCTTACAAAACGGCCAACGCCATCATTGCCGGCTCTATATCTAAATGATTGAGCGATCCAGTTGTCTCCTTCATCCTCCAGAACAATTTGGGAAGATTGACTTGTTCTTTCTACTTCTTCAACTTTCAGTCGAGTATTGGTTTGCCTTGCACGAATATCCATTATGTCATTTACATCGAAAGTCACGGTGAGACGTAAGAACGGATCAACCTCAGCAACTTCTTCACAGACATACGTGACACTACCATTTGATGCCATCGCTTGTGGAGCCATCATTGCTACGGCTGGAATTAATGCACAAAGAGATAACATTTTTTTTAAATGGTTCATATGTTATTTAACCTCATTAGGTAGTTTATTTTTATGGTCGTCGAACATCGACAAGCGAAACATAATTGAAAAAAATATCTCATGTCTATAATAATATCTCATGTCTATAAAAGAGTAATAAATAGTTGGCGCGTTATTGTAAGTAATTAGAGTGTTGTTGTTTTTAATGCTAAAGATAATTGACTTTTAGTTCTTGATATTTTTCATTCCTGCAATTATTTTCTTAGCAAACCTTAAAGTGAAAGTTTTTTCAATACATAAAAAAATATGATTGAGGTGACAGTACATTCTTTAACTGCAGAGTCTAAATATAGTGCCTAAATATATACAAAAAATAGCACTTAAATATCGGTTAATTTTATTATTAGATGTTATGCCTGATTTTCAAGCTAAATATATGTTAAATAATGTATTGATTTAATAAATACCATTCTGCCTATCTGTTATTCATTCAGTCCGATGTTGTGCTCAGGAAAGAGAAGGTGAGAAATTAAGGTAAAGTTAAATTGGTCAACTCAATTTTGTGTCTTAAATAGACTTGTAAGTAAAACCTAGTATTTAGTATTAGAGAAAAATTAAAAATACGTTATCTATAAAAAATATTCGTTAAGTACAGTTTATTATTTTGATGGTAAAAATATATTAATCATGCGAAAAATAAAAAATAGTTTAAAGTTCTTATAACGAAATAATTTAATCATTTTTGGGCGTATAATAAGAGGTCAATTAAAATGAAAATCCATGATATTTTTTGCTAGTTCACAAAAAACTAATTTTTCTGATAGTGGTAGGTTTTGTAATAGTAGTGAAAGCAAAGATGAACGCAACTTTTGTACATGCCTAGACTGATAAAACCCCTTAAATTTATCCATTCGGCCAAGCAACTCATAAGTGTCGTTGTAATGTAACCCTAACTTGAGGCGTATTGCAAGATTTAGTGGTATGTATGTCAATTTATCTGGAGACTCAAAAGAAATATATTTACTAACACTTACACCTAAAGTGTATGCCATAAATTCGATACTAAGTTCTTTTTCTATGCGAAGCTCTTTTAATTTATAGCTAATTGAATTGTAGTAGTCTTGTTTGAATAACTCTAAGTCCAGTGGCCTTGGTATTAGAAAATCACTATCAGAATATTTCTGTAGTTCTTTTATAAGATCTTCAACCTTTTTTTCATTATCTTCTGTTACGAATTTTATTCTATCCCTAAATAGCCTGATAAGGCTATCGAATTGATCTGTTGTTAATGCGCTACTATAAGTTTTAACCTTGATAAGTTCTTGGTCAAATCCTTGCCATAAACGTGGGCCATGATATAGCTTAGACATAGATACCTGAGATAGCCAACAAAAAGCTGCTACAGCGTGAACAGCTCTTTTTTTCGTGTAACCTGCTTGTGCATAAGAATCCCATGTTTTCTCCTTATAGCCGTGTATTCTTTTGCAAATGGAATTACCTTTCCAGCCTTGGTTTTTATACACCCATCTTAAAGCAAAACCAATATTTTGATTAATTCGGCTCTCTTCTGTATAGGGTGTTTGTAACTCTTTATAATTGGGTGTTTTATTTTTCATTCTCTTATTGTTGAATACTAAATATAATGTCAATGTGTCGAAGGTCGATTTTTATATGGATTGTCTGTGTCAATGTTAGTGCTTTTAATGTCTTTAGTTTTGATGCATGTTTTCTTAACGAATTATCTATTGTTTTATTTGGTGTCTTTATATTCTTATTTAACTCATCGATATGCTATAACCATTTTTTAAGAAAATAAGGAAGCAAAATTAATGCAATGACTCTTAGTTAAGATAAAGTCGGGCTTTCGTGGTTATTGTAGGGTTACCCGCTCAATCAAACTAGGTAGGCATGAATTGATTGTTTGATATCGTTCTCTCCTTAAAATTTTCTAATCCTATAAAAATGCGATTACTGAAGGCTTTTCTTTTTATGTGTATTAATTAATTTAAATTTAAGGTAGGCAGCTTGTGCATACTATTTTCAAACGTTTGTTTTTGCAAGTATTTGTTTTTAAAAAATACAATACTTTTTTTTAATATACGGACAAAATTTATTAGTTAGATCTTCGATATGATGGGGAAATATCGGACGATTGTCGCGATATTCATTTTTTGGGTGTGGCGGTTGCTAAAATTTGTCGCTATCTCCTCCTGTTAAGTCTTTTTTTAATGTATTGTTTTTACTAGTATTATCGCCAACAGACTATATCAAAATTTTCGAGAAATTAAATTTAAGTAGTAATGGAAGAATATAAAAAGTAGCAGGAGAAAGTGAAACAATAGAGTAATATTCACTATTGGGAAATAATGACGGCTTTTAATTTAACTCGGTTTTAATTAGGGGATAAAGATAATTGGTTCTTCTCTATCTAAGAAAATTAACCACTGCTATTCTGATCTTCATAGAGACATGTTGAAGAAATTTTAAATTAATTAGTAGAATATTTTGATTTTTAATTGAGAAAAATTTGCCAGGATCTTGCTATAGTGGCACCCAAAATCATATATTTAATCAAAACTTGTGTTAAAATTCTCGACAGGATGAAAATGGGACTATATCAAAGTAATCAGTGTAGTTAATGATTGTTGGTAATTTACTAGGAGTATTATAGGAATGAATATGATAATGGAGCTTTCAAATGCTTTCTCTCGCCATCGAGGCTGTGTTTCTCACTTCTCTTACGATTTAATTTTAGCAAGTAATTAATTGTTGCTTGGAATTTTTGTTGTAATTTTATTCTGAAAATTAAAAGTATAAATACAGGTTTATTTTCTTGCAGGGTTACGGTGTGTCTGTATAACATGGTTTTATAGCTAGTCAATTATTTGCATAGATAGTATTAGTTGATATGTGTTATTCAGCTTAATTTTTCTATTTTCGTATAGTATATGGTATTAAAGAACTATGTGGGTCGTCTTGTGGGTGTGGTAATTAAATATTAAAAATGACAGATAAGTTTCTTAAATAAAAAATATTCTTATTATCTCCTGTGCAGTCTGCTAACTTTTGTTTTTATAAAAGGCCTATGTTTGGATGATAAGTATAGGATATGCTTAATAAAGAACATGAATAAGATTTTGTGCATAGAAAACTCTGGAAATTTTTTATTATACAATTTTATTTTTAAGGTCAAACTAAGAAAGTGCTAAAAAAATTTTCAACTATGAATTGAAGTAGTTAATAGGTATTTTTGATGCGATGAAAATGAGGAATACATATTAATTAGAATTTCGCAGGTAGGATACCTAAACATAACTTATAAGAGTGTAATTATAGTGTATCCGATGCGGATTGTATTGTTTACGTATTTATTGGTATTTTAGGTGGATAGGTAGCGCCATTATGCCGTTGTTTACCCGATCGCGCTACCTTATTTAGAAAAATACAAAGTTATATAAAGTTAATACATTAAAGGTTACATATCTCGAAAGCATGATAATAAAGGAGTGGGAGTGCATGATAAGTTTTATGTTAGACAGGGAGAACGATAACGAAGAACTTGTCTTCAGTGAAAGTGTTGATAGTAAATCTAGCGATAGCGACGATTTATCTGATGATTTTATATTAGATTGCAGAGGTTTTGATTACTTTAATGTAAATAAGTGCGCGCAGAATAATGACAGCAATATCAAAAGCTTGCAAGGGGCTAATACAAACAATAATTCGTTATTAAAAAATAGCGACGATGTTAATTTAGCACATGCAGATGAAGCTATCCTCTATATGACCACGTCAGGGTTAAAAAATTATAATCGTAACGGTGCTTATTGCGATATGGAAATCCACAATAATGATTCAGATGCTAATAATGATAGTAATAATATTTCAAGTATACCATCTGATTTCGATAGAATAGAGTTAAATAATTTCTTGAGTTACCAATGGCAACTCTATACTAATTTCTCTAGTTCTTCTTTAAGTGGTAAAAGTAGCAATTTTAGCCCAAATGCAGGAAGTTTTTTCGAAGAGGCCTGTGAGGTAGTAAGTGAAAATATATCGACGGGTAACCTAAGAGTGTTGCGTAAAATTTACATTGCCAAAGGTTTTGATTATGCCCGCCATTTAGTTTTATTTGAAAATCCTACTTCGCAGAGTATTACTATACCGGTGAAAGTTGATGCCTGGGGTAATAGCAGCTACGATGTAGCAATTATTCCATCAGATGATGTACGTCATAATATCACTGACCATTTTGTGGTACTCGACAGTTCTTTCAGTAATGTTAAAAAGACCACAGTAACCCATGATGACCGATCCCACACACTAAATGCTAATGATATAGATAAAGGTCAGTTCGACAATGATAGGCAAACTCAAAACCAATTTGACTTAACTGTGCCTGCCAAAAATCGCGCAGTATTAATATATTTTTTAATTCAAAACACTGATGATATAATGACAATAAGCGATGGAAAAATGGTAGTCTCACAACCCGAACTGGCTTTATTTGGCATGAGTGAAGAAAAAGTGTGTTTAGCAAGAAATTTTAATCTTACAGGTGATACACCGCTGTAATTAAACCAGAGTCTGCCTTTAATAAGAGTCCTTATTTGCAGGGGAGCCAGTACCGCCAATGATGCAAAGAATGACAGCCTGAGTGCTGGCATCACGTCGTACTTCGATGTGGATGATATATTAACAATGGAAACTAATATCAGTACGGCTATTAATAATAGATACAGATAAATAATAGCTATGCATACTCTCACTGCGCATATTATTTATGCCGGATTGTTTAATGCCGCAAAAATCATTGTTGTTAATGTAGATGATGATCATAAATCAATTATTAGCACTTAAAGTAATAATGCTAACATAACCCAAAACTACACCTTTATAGTGATTGTTTTGGTTGTACAGGGTGGCAGCTCGCGCTAACCAACTGACAATTTCCTGTTGGCACGGAAGCCTTTTTAGCGATGGTAATAGATAATGCAAAATATTATAATGTTACGAAAACCTCACACAATAGAATCATGGAATTTATGAGAGATAAATATATGGCGAACCTACAGTAAATATCTTGAGGTCAAAAGTGACTTATTTTAAAGATTTGACAAAATATCATTATTTAAAAGAAGAAGATGTTACATTTAATGTCGGCTGGCTCTCTGCCGTTAATTATTATGAGGTTTCTTCTAAACCTCAGCCAAGGCTTGTGAGCAAGCTACGCTTACTGTTATCAAAATCTGCAAACAAAACTAGAGGGATACATTTTTGTGAATTATGCAGTAAACAAAAACCTATTTATGATTTTAGGAATGGTAAGCGTAAAGTTTTACTCGGAAGTGCAGAGCTTCGAATTATAAATCAAGAAAAAAAGATAATTTATGCTTGTCCGGATCTAATCATTCATTATATTGAATGCCATAAGTATAAGCCTCCGCAAGAGTTTATAAATGCGTTATATAACTTAAAAGTATGAGAGTTCAAATAACAAAAATATAATATTTTTATGGACTTTAGACGTCAACTTCACCTCTGACTATGTGCAGATAATAAATGATTATATGCTTGTTTCAATCCTTTCTTTTCTAGCTATTTGTATATTGTTTTTTTAGAGGGGTTAAATGTTACGATATATCATTCCGAATGTTTGATTAAAGATTTCAATTAAATAACCCAATTGGTCTTGGGTATGGTTATTGGCACTCTGTTATTATACAATTCGAAAAATTATAGTTTTAAAGATATCGGAAAAGAGTAGTGTTAATGAAAAATCTCCTTGTACTAACTGCATTGCTATCCCCTCTAGCCTTAGCAGAATCTGCACATGTTACCCATTCAGATCACCCTCACAAACATGCTATCGACTGTGGTCATGTCGCCGAATGGCACGATGATCATTTCGACTACTATCATGAAGGTCATGATCATCATGGTCACGAAGGCCATATACATGAAGCAAGCATGAAAACTCATGGTAAGCATACCCATGATCATGGTCTCAATTGTGGTCATGAGACCCGTGTTACCAATGGAATATTAGAGTACAAGCATGATAACCACTGGCATCATCAGCACGGTGGCCATATCCATGAATCTCATATATAAGATTCAGCTAATCTTATTGTTTTCAATTATTTGCTGGCGTTAACAAGCTTTAGCAGAAGTGGCTATATTGTGTAGCTCACCTAGATCTTTGGGTGAGCAATTATAATTATCTATGAGATTTGCTAGTAGTTCCTATATGAGGTTTGCTATTAGTTGCTAGAGTTACGTTAGGCTTGCTACTTCTTCTGTTTGTGCTGCAAGTGCTTTGAGTATCCTAAATAAAAAGCTCATCTGAACTTTGGTATTGCATATATGGGTGAGGTCGATGAATAAAAAAACCTTGGAATAAACGTATATCCAGCTGCCAATAATAGGCGAAAGTTTTGGCATCTTCTACAACTCCCGCAATAATTTCCCCTTTATCGCCAAGTGCGTTTCGCAGTTTATCTATTTTTCTTTGTGTATCTTTTAAGTCGGTATTTGTGTTACATGTTTTTCTGTCTAGCTTTATAAATTCGATCTTATCAACCGTATTAATCAATTCTATGCTTTTATCCGAGGCGTTACATTGTTCCAGGACAAATCCGCAGCCGCTTGTATGTAGGGCTTTAATAAGATGGCTTGCTTGAGCAGTATTAGCAGCCAAGGCTTTTTCAGGTACCGAAAAATAAATTCTGTTGATACCCCGTAAGCGAGAATTACTCACAATATTATAAATAAAAGGTAATAGTCTCTCTATCTGTTTTAAGTTAGGAGAAAGTTTAATTACGATAGAAAACTCTGCCGAGCCTCGGCCCGTTGTCTTCTCTAAGGTTTGAAATGCATTTTCAATAACCCAGCGATCGAGGTGATAACTACCATCTTCAATTTCTTTTTCAATAAATGGAATAAACGTATCCGCTGTATAGAGCTCACCATCTTCGTCCTTCAATCGTGCGAGCACTTCAAATATTTGCTCGTCGCCGTCGGGACGTACGATGGGTTGGAATGCTAGCTCGAAAGCGCGAGACCTCAATGCCGCTGAAACTTTTTCAGAAAGTTCAAGTGTTTGTTTAGGTTTACTTTCTTCAACGTGGGAGTTGATCTTGTTGGCTGTTTCAATCTTCTGATTGCTGTTTTTTTGAGAATCTTGTTTTATGTCTGGTCTTTGAATACATTTCTTAGTTTTTTCACTAATATTATTAATAGCTTCGCTTAAAGTACTAATATCCACCGGTTTTTCAAATACGGATTTGCTATAGTGGCGCATTAATTCTATATGTTGCTTTGCTTCTTCAGAGGCCGTCATAAATATGATGGGGATATTCATATGACGAGGATCGCCACGCAAAATCTCAGCAACTTCCAACCCATTACAGTGGGGCATATGATAATCTAGCGTAATAACATCAGGCTTGAAGTGCTCTATTTCCTGCAAAGATTGTAAAGGGTCATTGATCGCCTTAACACTAAACCCAGCTTCTTCAAGGGTAGTTTCATAGTACTTAGTTAACATTTTGTCATCGTCAATCACAAGTACTCGTGTTCTATCTTGTCTACTTTTACTGAGAATACCTTCGATTTTTGTCAGTATTTCATTTTCTCTGATAGGCACGGTTAAGTAGGTTTTGACACCAGCACGCAGTGCTGTCAAACGTGTTGTTATATCGATACCGTCGGACACTATAATGACAGGTATTTGAGTTGATACTCTCGCTAAAAAATCCTCTGTTATCTTTGGGGTTGCTACAGATTCTTTAGTTAAGGATGAACCCATTAATAACAGGTCAAAACAGGGTGTTTGCATTGCTTGTTGTAGCTGTATTGCTGTTTCAAATCGGGTTACTGTATAGCCTGCATTGTAAAGAGCTAAGCTAATTTGATCTCTGAGTTGACTATCCACTTCTAGTAGGCCGATAGCACCTTTAGAGGGCCGTTGTGGCTCAGATTGAGAATTGGGCATATTAGACCGGTTATTAGGTGCCATCTGTGCACTAGGATGTAGTGTCAAAATTTCTGAATGATTGTGTAGGGAAAGGATTTGGCGTTTTAACCTGGCAAGGTTATTTACCAAGAGCTGCTCGTCTTTGGGTGTAAACTGTGCCTTTTTTTCTAGACAGCGCAGTCTGAGCTCAAAGTTTTTTGCAATCTCAGAGATATCATTAAAGCCATTTTGAGACGCGAAGGCATATAGTCCAAGAGTATGGCGACGCAACTCTAATATAATAGAAGGCCTCCAATTTAGGCGGCAGTGCCTCCACTTAGAATATAACTGTTGGTATAGCTTGCTGAGGTCTTCTGTGAGAGAACGGTTATGTTTTCCGTCGTTAGACTTGTTCGCTTCACTGCGCATACATCACCTTCTAAAACGATATGCAATATTTATTCAACAATTATTTCGGCAAATATCTAATAACATACTTTGATATTACTTCTTGATCAGGTAATAATTAGAATTCTTAATCAAGCTGACGTAACACCAAAAAATAGTTAGCGTTATAACCAAGTTCGAATACTGCCAATATACCTACATTATAGGCGATGTGATAAAATAAACTAATATCGAAAATGCTCTTTTTAAGATTCTTTAGACCTATAACAAGCTATTTATTATAGGCTATCGAGCAATTGTTTGAGAAAATATATGGTGATTACTTTTTTGCATATTGTCGATACTTAAAAATTATATGTACTTTTTTTGTCTTATATTCGCTGAATTATTGCTTTAACTCATACTTAAAACCGACCCCATATATGGAGTGAATATGTTCTTGAGACGGGTCGATTTGTTTTAATTTTTTGCGAATTTTTTTAACATGGCTGTCGATAGTTTTATCGCTGACAATACGACTATCACTGTAAATTTTTTGCATAATTTGATTGCGTGAAAAAACTCGACCAGGTTGATTCGCTAATGATAGCAACAATTGAAATTCTATAGCGGTTAGCTCGATAGGTTGATCCAATAACCATGCTTTATATTGATGCTCGTCGAATCGAATTGTATTTTTCGGTGTTTCTTGATGTTGGATTTCAGCACGACGCAAATTTGCCCTTACTCTCGCGACAATTTCTTTCGGGCTAACAGGCTTACATACGTAATCATCAGCACCTAGCTCTAAACCAAGTATGCGGTCAATTTCCTCTATCCTCGCGGTTACCATAATAATTGGAACATTAGAGAACTGACGTATTTCCTTGCATATGCTTAGGCCATCTTTACCAGGTAACATGATATCTAACACAATTAAATCAGGAGTATTATTTTTTACCCAATCAATCACCATATCTCCATGATCAATGATATGGGCACTGAAATTCATTTGTTCAATATAATCTTTATGAAGTTGGGCAATTTTTATTTCATCTTCAACAATTAATATTTTTTGCATTACTTTTCACTTAGTCAGAAAGAGGAAAATTCATATAAATAGCGATTCCTCCCAAGGGAGACGCCTGTGCTTCAATTGTACCTATATGTGCTTCGACGATTTTTTTGCATATGGCTAAACCGAGGCCTGAGCCACTCACTTTTTTTGTATATGATGCATCGACACGGTATAAATGATCGAATAACTTATCCAACTGATCTGGCGCCACGCCAGGCCCACTGTCTTCGATCTTTAGCGCTGCGATATTTTTATTAATGGTTAAACTTAAGTGCACGTTACCATAAGTTTGCGCGTATTTTATTTCGTTGGTGAGCAGATTATTCATCAGCTGGTTGAGCCTTTGTACATCCGCATCGATAAATACCGGATATTTGGGTAGCGATAACTTTAAGTTTAAGTTTTTGTCAGCCATGAGCTCTTCGAAACGCTCTGTGCCATTTGCAACCACATCGCGTAAATCAAGGCGCACCATGTGGTAGCGTAAGGCACCAATCTCAGCATTCGACAATTCGTAAAGGTCATTTATAAGCCTGTTTAATTGATCCACTTCTTCCTTAACGGATAACAAGTTGTCTTTTGTTAATGGTCGGATATCTTCCATCATTGCTTCTACTTCACCTAATGTAATAGCAAGTGGAGTTCTTAGCTCATGAGATATCCCGGCGATCCAGCGGCTACGTGAAGATTCATTACTCTTAAGGGTTTCGGCAAGTATCCTAACGTCCTTTGCCAGTTGACCGATTTCATCTCGACGATTCACTTTAAGGTCAGTCGTGTATTTACCCTTGGTCAAAGCATTTAATGCATATGTTAATTGTTTGAGAGGTGAAACAAAGTGGCGAGAAAGGGGGATTCCGATGCCAAACACAGAAACGCTAAGTACCACTGCCAGTACTAGAAAAGCGAGATCGAGATTCTCTTTTAAGGAGAAGTTATATTGTTCAAGAGGATAGGGTGGTTTAGGGAATGATAGCCAACCGACGGTCACTCCATCTAATTTGATGGGTACAACCAAATGTTGCGGATTATGACGTCCCACAATTATAGATTTATCAGCCTCTAGTAATGTTGGTGGTGGTGGCCCTCGCCTTGGTGGAGGGCGGTTTTCGCGAGGTGTATTACCATAAAAACGGCGTCTATCTGGCGGTGGTCTATGTTCAGGAGGACGTCTCTCAATTTGCGTGTTGCCACCTTGGCTGGTTTGCTTTCTTGGTAAGTATTCTCGTACCAGGCGATGATATGATCGAGGGTTATTGGCGAATTCTTGCCAATTACTATTTTGTCGATAGTAGTGAGAAAGTGCTTCAGTCAATGCTTGTTTAGATGCCTTTTCTTGCTCATTGACATAGGAAATAAGACCGCGATCAAAGCTCCACTGCATAAATAGATACAGTGCCAAGCAAGTGCCAAGCCCTAAGCCTGTGAGTGCTAATATGAGTTTACTTTGTATGGTCATATATAATGTTTTCCTTCCATATTTTTAATTTAGCGACTTTTGTCACAAAGAAAAACGTTATATGCGTTTTTATCTCGGATTTCCTATTTGTTTGCGAATTTCACAAGCTAGATTTGCTCGATTGCGCCTTAATCTCTTATTTGTGAATCGATTGAATGAGGTGTTAAAAACATGGAATCATATAAAAAATTAGAGGATACCGCATGTGCGCTGCGTTTATACTTGTTGGCTTTCGTATTACTTACTACCGCCTGCGGTGGCGGTTCTAGTGAAGCTGATGGATCTGACGAGAACACAGCTGCAGGGCCGACAGGAGAGGCGATCGCCGTTTCACCAGATGCTAGTGGCACTCAAGATGATGAGGTGAACCTAGATGAGGGCGACCTAGCCAGTAACGACAACCCCTCACCATTAGATGCTCAGTTAAGCCAAATTATTGAGAGTTTTTCCTGGGATTTGAACCCTTTAGTAGGGCGCGATCTCCCCAATATTGAAGCACCTCTGTCGCAACTTGGTAAAAAGTTGTTCTTTAGCAAAAGTCTTGGCGGTGATTTCGATTCAGCCTGCGCATCGTGTCACCACCCAACACTGGGCGGAGCGGATGCCTTGTCTTTGCCTGTCGGTGTTGGTGCTACCGAACCCAATCTTATTGGTATTGGTCGCGAACATATGGACGGTGCACCGCTGGTTCCACGTAACTCACCGACAGTTTTAAACGCGGGACTTTGGGATGTAGGTATGTTCTTTGATTCTCGCGTGGAGAGCTTAAGTGCGCAGGAAGGAACCAATGGAAGCCTTACTGATATTCGTACACCCGATTCAGACTTCGGTGAGTCCGATAATAATGCAGGCCCTAATTTAGTAGCGGCACAGGCACGATTTCCCGTCACCTCTATCGAAGAGATGAGATCGGAAAACTTCGAAAACGGTAGCGATAATGCAAGTGTTCGCGACCATCTTGCAGCCCGCATTGGTAACTATGGTGTAGGAGTTGATGAGTTAGAAAGAAATCAATGGTTGGTTGAATTTAGAACTGCATTTGGTAGCGTACAAGATGCCCAAACCTTGATCACTTTCGATAATATTGCGCTTGCCCTCGGTGAGTATCAGCGTTCTATGGTTTTTGTCGATACACCATGGCAAAACTACATAGATGGAGATTTAGCAGCCCTGAGTGACCAACAAAAACAAGGCGCTATATTATTCTTTACTAATGTCAATCAAGGTGGCGCCGGCTGTGCTAATTGTCATAATGGCCCTTTGTTTAGCGATAGTCAGCATCATACGGTAGCATTTCCGCAAATTGGCCCAGGCAAAGGCGATACCAACAATGATGATTTTGGCCGTGAAAGAGAAACTGGCTACAGCGAAGATCGTTATCGCTTTCGTACGCCGAGTCTACTGAATATTGTGCAAACGGCGCCTTATGGTCATACCGGTGCTTATGCAAACCTGCGCGATGTGATAAGACATTATGTCAATCCAAGAGGGGCTATTGATGATTTTTTTGGACAAGGAGGATGGTGTCAGTTACAACAGTTTGAAGATATTGATAACTGTGAAAACCTATACCCCTATGCACAAACAAACTCAGAGCGCGCACTCGACAAATTAGGCGATGAGCGACGTAACAATACCTCCTTGTTTCAATCGCCAAATTTAAATCCACAAGAAACCGATCAGCTAGTGGCATTTTTACAAGCATTGAGCGATCCTTGTATTATCGACCGTGCCTGTGTAGCTCCTTGGATTGCGGATCCGCTCAATGATAATCCAGATGATCATGTTCTCGATGCAGTGGATAACCAGGGTAATCGGTTATAGATTTTTTGTAAAACGCGAAACACTATAAACAACTCTTTTTAGTGTTTCTGTCATATACCCTATAGTCATAATATTTAATGAAATAAGTGTGGAGTTTTATATGTCTGATAAAATAAACAAGGTAGTGAGCGAAGGATTACTAAATAACCCCATTAAGTTTTTACAAAAGCATATTCTGTTAGTGCCTTCACCAGCAGCTGATCTGAATTGCTCACCCGTTAGAAACTTTGACTTCGATTCCTATATGGATGACGGCGGCATAACAACCTTAAATGGCTCTATCGATCGTGGTAGCCTGCGTGCTTATTACTTACCTTGGTCTGAAAATGCAGGTTATAGTGTGGTCTGTGAAAAATCAGAAGGTATTGATTTGATGTTTACCGCTAAACTCACCGGTTGCGCAGTTGGCTATTTACGCGCTTCTGATGGCAGTGGTGCCGTTCGGGTAAGTCACCATAATATTCAAACATCAGGTGGTGTTGCAGATCAAGCAGCGATGAAAAACAGCCTCGCGTTCGCACAAGCTTCGCTACATCCCGACGCCTACCGGCCAGATGAAAACTCTCAAGCCTATTTCTTTGGTGTTAAGATGAAAGGAGGAATGGGGAGAAGTTCAAAGTGGCGATTTTTTACCCAGAAAATAAAAATGCTAGGCTTAGGTAGTTATGAGATAGTTAGCGTTTCAGAGAAGAATTAAAGTATATTAAGGCTGTACTCTGACTTGAAGTACAGCCCATAAATATGTGTAAATCTAATCTATTTTTCACCTGTGCGCATCCCATTCTATGGGATGTATCAATAGATCCAATCGCTGAATCAACAACAAAACAACGCGATTAATCGCTCATCAGTAAAAGAAGCTTTTCTACTTTACTTAGCATATATTTTTGGGCTACTCTAGCGCGGAGGAGCTAGCTTTGGTTTTTTCGCCAAGCTAGAATTTGGAATATTAATGCCGGGAAAAGTAATACTAGGAAAAGTAATAATTCATGAAATTAAGAGCGTTAGTGATGTTGTTGTTCTCTGCCAATGCAATGGCGAGCGATGTGACAACAAGTAAGATAAA
This sequence comes from Agarilytica rhodophyticola, assembly GCF_002157225.2. Classification (NCBI taxonomy): domain Bacteria; kingdom Pseudomonadati; phylum Pseudomonadota; class Gammaproteobacteria; order Cellvibrionales; family Cellvibrionaceae; genus Agarilytica; species Agarilytica rhodophyticola. Next base: position 4,399,684 of record NZ_CP020038.1, on the reverse strand, counting down.
GGAATTATTAACTTACAACTCCAATGATTTTGTCTTCGTCTCGTTGGAAAAAATACCTGGAAATAAGCCTACCTGTGCAACAAACCCTTATGATTATATATTTCATCTCAAATCTGATCAGGGTAAAGCTATCTACAGTAAACTGTTAGCAGCCTATGTATCGGGAAAAAGTTTAACATTTAAAGGTACCGATGAGTGTGACCCCCTGCAGGCGAATGCAGAAGTGTTGCACTATGTATCAGCCAAATAATGTGATGGATAAAAAACTGCTAGTTAGATTATTCTAAGAAGATAATGAAAGCTTAATCTATGTAGAGGGAAGTAGACGTGAAGCTAATTTCAACAATTGTGTTAGTAGTATTCTTTTATATATTCATTACCTTAAGTGTAGCTGGAAAAGCGCCCGGCTGGAGACTCATATATAGCTACACTGAAGACTATAATGTAGTGTTTAGTTCAAATCTCGATGTAAGAATAAGAACAGAGGATGAACTTGAAAGTGATAGAATTAACTTTAAATTATTAACTGAAAAGCAATCACAAGCTTGGTTTACAGGAAGCATTTTGTTCTCTATTATTGTGTATGTGTACTCATATACGATTTAAATAGTACGTCTGCTATACTCACTTCAATTATGTTAGACTAATAATCGTTTTTAAAGTCGACTCTATAAAATCCATAAATACCATAAAAAGCGCCGTTATCCGTAGAATATTTTCAGTCTTCAACTTACCTAAAATCTAGTTTTGCTTAGAACCTATATATTTTTTATTGTTTTTTACCGACATAATTAGTATTGCTTGCTTCTTTTTCAAAAAAAATCTTCATAATTTTTAGCTCATCTAATTTTTTGTTAACTTTATTTAATTTTTTAGTACGATTGCGGCTATTTTCCGTAACAACCGCAATCTTGATTGCTATTTATCCTATCATTAAATCTAATAAAAAAATCCCGATAGGAGCAACTATTGCTGATGACTAATTTACAGTAACATTATTTGAATATGTCCAAGCAGAGCAACCTACTGCGGCGCAAGATCGAACTCGATATTGATAAGATCTTGTTTGTTGATTATCAAATGTTACTTGTGTTTGCGGTGCGTTGTAAGTTTTCTGGTTAGTAAAACTAACACCGGCGTCTAATGAAACTTCTCTATGATAGTGTGTGGCGCCAGTAACCGCAGCCCATGAAATATTGATGCTATTGGTATTTATCACAGTAGCAGTCACACTGCCGGGGCTATTGGGCAAAATGACTAAAGAATTTGACTGCCGCCAACCGGAGCAACCTGCATCATTACATGCCCGAATACGATATTTGTAAGTTCTTGGTTGCTGATTATTAAACGTCACCGATGTTTGTGGAGCAAAATATTGTTTTTGGTTAGTCCAGGTTATGCCGTCGTCTAACGATACTTCTCGATTGTAGTAAGTTGCATTGAAAACGTCTGACCATGAGATGGTAATGTCATCTTGTGATGCGCTAGCAGTAACATTAGTAGGGGGGATGGGGGCGACCATGCTAGCGTTTTCGTATTCTATATTAACCTGATACTCGGCAATCATATATTTTTCGCATACCGACCTATTGTTATGCCTACATCTTAAATTAACGGATAAGTTGGTTTGTTGAGCGAGGACACTAAACGTTAGGTTGTGTAAATCCAAGCCATTAAATTCTGAAAAAACAGCACTAGTACCTATCTGTCGGAAGCCGCTACCACTTACAATTGCTTCGTTGGAAGCCTGTATACCACTTGTGCTTAAGGTAAATCTATAAGTTCCCCAAATGAGCCCGGCAGTTAATATACTCGGCTTACTGTCGTAGCTAAACGACATTCTGACTTCTTTGATAATGCTTCCCGGTAGGACATTACAACTTCCAGGCCCAAATGAAGAGACTTTTGCATCGCCCACCCGAGAACCGTTATTCCATGTCATAGGTGGTGTGCTTAAACCGAATCGATCTATGACACATTCACCAGTATGTGCCTTTAAACTAATTAATGCCATAAAAATTAAAGTAGCAGATAGTACGATATTTCTAAATTTTATATTCATAAACCTATTTCCTTTTGAAATTTAATACTTCGAATATATAAAGAAAGTTAAAGTTTGAATTTATGAGGTCTCTAATGATAGAGATCCCTTCTAATAAATTTTTATTATTCTGGGACTAGCGCGACAGCTGTTATCTCAATAGCTATCGATAATAACTCGTTAACAATATATAAAAATACTATTGCCTTATTGTTTTTAATCAAGTATTAGTCATTGTTTAGGGAATTAGCGCCAATAAGCACGAAAATAGAATTATGCGTTTTTTCGCGTCATATTAGTCTGTAATAAGCTAAAAAAATCAGTTTTAAAAGGTTAAATCAAATTTTTCTCCTTCTAGATTAGAGTGGTTAAGCTTTATATTGCGGCCATGTAAGCCCATAATTTGGCGAGCGAGATCTAAACCAACTCCGGACTCATCTCTTTTCGTTGTAAAAAATAGTACGAATATCTTATGTGCAATATCTTATGGTTTTCTTGGCCCATTATCGCTAATGCAGATAACTATTTAGCCTCATAGATTGAGATATGTCTCCATATGAACCCTTGCATTATCTGTATTCTCTAATACTTGCTCGGCATTTTTAATAAATTGATAAGTAATTGTTCTAACATATAAGTATCTACATTTATATTCAGTTCGCTTGGTTGAATATTTACCTCGAGTGTAATGATTCTCTTGCTATTCTAACGTTACCAAAGCCATCACCTGATCAAATAGTAGACTGACTTTGATAAGGTTTCTATCTGGATCAGGAAGATTCATTAAGCTTCGATGGCTGCTGATAGATTTAGTGAGGTTTTCACTGCGACGAGAAACTACCATGACAGCTATACCAGTATCGTCTAGTGATTCCGATAAGTCGTTATTGTTATCGAATTTCCGTTTGGTACCATTGACTAGATCAGCGGAAGTTTTTGCCGAGGAAGCCACTGGAGTAATATTATTCATTATCTCATGCGTCAGTACTCGAACGAGTTCTCGCTAAGCTTGTAACTGTGCCTGGTCTAATTCATTCTGGATATTTTGCGTGCTAACTAAAATATCCTGTTTTCCTTGTATACTTATATGTGTTGCTGTAAGTGCAAGCTGCTGCTCCATATCATCTATTGAAAAATTAACTGAACGTTGTTCTCCAGGTTGAATTGCTAAATTTTTTTTAGAAACTATCGCCAATTTTTTTAAATCATTGATATTAGTTACGGAGTGATTACTGAATGAATACTTGGCGTTATTATTTAGAAATTCGACCTTTCCATCCGTGTGAAGGCACATGAGTGGAACCGGAACGTGCTGAACAAAGGCTTTTAGCTGGCATAAATGCGCTTCTTGTTCCGACCTAACATTTTCGAACCGCTTGAGTATGCACATCAAATGTGCTATTTAGTTTTTCAAAACCGCTACTCATTGAGCTTGAATTAAAGTGTTGTGAAAAATCTGCATAACGCGCCGCCTCAAAAAGGCGCACTAATACGGAATTGGTTTTTGAGACAAAGCCAAGTAATTCATTAATTTGTATAATTCAAAGTAGTACCAATAAGAAAGAAGTAACAGCGTGATTTTTTGAGTGCTTATAGGATAGTTTTTTATCTAGTTTCTCTAAGTTGTCCAAGTTCTCTAAGTTCAAGTCAACCTCATCATCTTCTATCATGGGTGTACTTATTACTCCTGTTGACACGTCGTAAGTTATTGCTTGAGGTATTGTTTTCTCCGAAAATTATCAATAAATGTTTTGCGAGATGAATGCTTACTCATAAGGTATTTATTAGTTTAGGGTGGCAGCATGATTATTCCTTCTATTATTACATAAGACTAGTGTATCTTAATTCCTGAGGGTATTCCGGCAAGGCATATAATATATGCCATCCGATCACCTAATCTTTGTATTATATCCCCAGATGCTAGAAACTAATTATTTTTTCCTTGGTTTATGAAGAACTCCTCAGGCAGATACCTTGTTGTCTTATTGCAGCACATTAACCCCAGAAATTGATTGTTAAATATACCTAATTTAATGTAATTCTATGCCATATCCTTAAGGCGTTATCAGTAGTTGAGTGTGAGATATATAAAATTTGGAAGGGTTTAGATTTCATAGTAGTGCTTAAATATAGATGCTTTTATAAGTGTTAGCCTCTATTTATAGCAGGTGTGGTGGCAATTTTTTAAGTTAGTTAATATGACTTCTTTTGCCATTACTTCTAATAAAGTTTAAGATTTAATACTTTTATAGTTTACCCCTTTGAAAAACAATTTTATCCAAGAAAACAAAGATATCATATCTTTAATATAAAAAGCTCGACATCATATTAAAAATTAATTCATTTTACTGCCAACAATTGACTACGTAATACTTATTAATAGATCCTTCCGTCGCATATAGAAAATTTGGAATATCTATATGTTAAAATTGACGAGCACTAATTTGGCATTCCTCATGAAATTAAAAAAACGTGAATTCTCATTTAAGGAGATAAAAAGCCAGGAAAGGTTTAACAGAATTATTAGCGATATCTATAATATAGTTTCGCAAACATTCATAGGGTTTAATGAAATGGATATCATAGGTATCGTTCGACACCCATTAAATAAAGATGTACGAGCTCTCTTAGTAGAATGTAATGAACAGGTTGTGGGATTTGTTATTGTCCAACGAATATCTTTAAATTTGGGGTCAAAAACAGTTAGCATATTCAAATCTATGGCAGCGGTATATCCTGAGTATCGAAGGAAGGTAAAGCTGTCAAATTATGCCATTGAAGTTGTTCTTAAACATAAAATATGTTTCCCCTTTAGAGAAATATATTGTTTCGGGCTCTTTATTCATCCGTCTGTTTACTATACTTTTCAGCGCGTATGTTATGAATTTTACCCGCATTACAAAAAAGAAACTCCCGAACCTTACAAACAATTGGTTGATCATATTGCCAAGAAGGTTGGGTATGTTGTTTTAGACGCTGACAAGTTGATAGGGAAGACAAGCTCTTTTATAAAAAGTATTGAATCACCTGAAGTCCGTGATTATTGGTATCGTCACCCATCACCTCATGTTGAAGATTTTATAGAACGAACAGGATACCGTGATGGTATTGGAGTATTTGTCTTGGTTCCTTTTACTTGGAAAAATATTATTATGACAATTCTAACAGAAATAAGATCTAACTTAGTTGTAAAAAGAAGATCAGCCTCAAAAAAAATAAATACGGTAACCATTAATAAATAAATATTTGTAAAATTTATCGATATTTATTCTGTCTAAAAATACAACTTCAGGTAATTTAAAAAATACTTTATTAAGGTTACGATACATGAGCACCACGAAAAATAGATGGCATCAATTGCGTGCTCAGCGAGCACTGCGTGAGTGGAAAATAGAACTACCTAAGCGTCACAGCAAAAGAACGGTATGTGCTATTTTTTTTACTACTGGGCTTCAGTTTCTACTCTGTTATCTAAGCACTCATATGTCGCTCTTAAATATAATAATTATGGCATATATTGTAGGTGCTTTTCTTTGTGTGTATATTTTTTCAAATTGCCATGAAATCTGTCATAACTTGGTGCACCCTTTCTTCTCAAATAAGACAGCAAAAAATATCTTATTAAGGTTTGCCAGCCTGCCTGACATATCTTCTGGTAATTATTTTTATTATAAGTGGGGGCATATATCTCATCATCGCTTTTTAGGAGAGCACTCAATTGACGAGATTATAGAAGGAGCCTACGAGCGCCCTCTAGATCTTGATCCAATTACACACTTAAGAAATATGTATTTGTTTAGGAATGAAAAAGACGGCACTCCAGTATATCGATTTGAAAAAATTCGCGATAATAAATGGTTGAGAGCTATTGTTCTTTTCGGCATGCCTGTAATCGACACTTTGAAATTACCAATGCTTGTTCCCTCTCGTATAAAATTACTGATTCAGATGGAGAAGTCTGGACGCTCTACAGAACGTATTAAGGATGCGCTATCACAAGACTTTATCGTGTTATTAAGCTTTTTTATTATGTACCTAATATTTGGCAATTTTAATTTCTTACTTTACTTATATGCTTCCCACTTGTTCTACAAGGGTTTTATGCACCCTTATTTATTTCTCTGGGTAGGAATACACAAGTCTGGTAAAAATGATGAAGACGGCTATCAACCAACAAGTTCTATTTACGCGAAATTTTCGGGGTTTTTATCTGGGGGGATCAATTATCATATTGAGCACCATGATTTTCCTGGAATACCCCGCAATCAACTAAGAAAAGTTAATAAGAAAATTCCTCAGCTATATAATAAATGTTTTTCCTTTAAAAGCTATCGAGAGATTATTAACTACCTGAAGCGGGATATTTACGATCATTCCTACCATTTGCCATTAGAAGAAAAAAGTACTGCATCATAATCTTACTGGTTGTTTTTTTGTATTTTTGAGAAAATAGTTTAATGAAAAAGACAATAATTAGTTCTTATCTAGAATTTATAGTATTGGCTGTCATTTCTTTAGTGTACTTTTATGGTATTGCATTGCTAGCAAGAACAACACTATTATTTGAAATATCATTCTGTATTATATTACCCATATTAATATACTTTTCAAAAACTGATGATGAGGTGAAAACACATCGTAGAATTATTGAGTTAATAATAATCGAGTCATTCTTTTTACTTGTTGTTATCGCATCAAAAGCTTCTATCTATTTCGAGAACCTTGCTTTAAATAGTGTTGTAGGGTATGCATTTTTGTTGTTTTTCCTTGCTCAAACATTCTTCTTTTTATTATATCAGTATAAGATAAAAACCTATTTTGGGATGCTGCGTTCTATTCTATTATTAGTAATGATATTGTTTTGGTTTGCAGAGAGCGAAAAATCGAGCTTGATAGATGAACAAGGCCGTTTCTTATTTTGGAATGGAAATGCCTCGTTAGCAATACAAGTGTACTATTGCTTTTGGTTTGTAGGTGTGATTTTGGTGGATTCCGTTTTATTACCAAACTACAGACAAGTTGTGCCTCACTCAGCTTCGGTAGTTGTTTCACTATGGTCTGGTGAGTTTTTTCATATAAGATTACTTACAGCATGTCATCTTTTTGTTTTAGACTTTTTATTTTCTTACACATCTACTAAGAATATTACGGAAGATAGGAGCTCTTTTTGTATTATCACCGATCAACAACAAATCATTTATGATGTGTATATAAGAAAGCTGCTGGATTGGATTACATTACTAGTTTGTATGTTAATTTTTATTTTACATTTACTATAATATTGAAATTCTCCTTTTTAAATAAATACTATTCACATCGTAGCTTCAGTGTTTAGTTTCCTGTTACATCGCATTGATCTTAAAAATAAATATACCAAAAAATTGAAAAAATGGCACTTAAATGACTATCGTTTTTAAAATGGATGAGTGGCCAATTACCTTTCATTTTAATTGCTAACATTTTCTGCCGCTATGAAAGTGTTTTTATTATGGATTTTTGGCATCAATTATAGATCGAGTGATATAATTATCACTTTCTTTTTTAAGTTGAATTATCGTGTCTTATTTTTCCTTTTTTTGAATTTTGTAGGATCATCTAGGTATTTTATAATTCTTTTATTTTTCGAGGTGTTCTTGGTGTGCCTCCTTTTTTGGCAAAGGTATATCAGACATAAATGCTAGTGGATACTGAAATTAAAGTTGCGCACCTGGATAAATAAGTACTCGCGACATAGATTATATGTACTTATACATAGATAAATATAAAACTAATCGTTCTCTAGCTCACACTAATATCAAAGCCTTATCAATATTATAGAGATTTCCATATCTTCTTTCTTATATGCAATCATCATTATCTCTGAGGCTACAGCTTGATGCATATGTACAATAAATGCCTTAGATGATTTATGATTATCTAGGTGTCAAGAAGCTGACCTTATATATTTATAAACCTCAAGATACTTGATGGGTTAATCTGTTGATCTTCTTATTTATGACTGTGGTGATGCCATATTCCAAAATATTACGACAGAAGATGCGTCGAAATTAATAACATGCTTTTGCCAACTACTAATTTTCTAGTATAAATTCACTGGGCGGTGCCTCATCAAAAATAGAACGGAAAAAACTTTAATGATGAGACGAGGATGCTTTTGTCACTTATTGCTTCTAAATTTTATCTCTTTGTCGAAGTAGCTATATAATCCATTGATGTCCTTAAAGCAAAACGAAAATTAGAATGTCTTGTAAATGAAATAACGATTTCTTCAGAGCGTAGATGTTGGCAATAACGAAAGCGTTGTATATGTATATGATTTTTATGGGGTTTAATACCAAATTTATTTGGTGGCAATTATTTTTTTGTTATGTTTTCAATTTTTTCAAAGTATAAAGTAGTTATGTTTTTAAACCTTTGACATCTGAAAATATATATCATCAAAAATTATTAGAGTATTATCGACTTATCTCATCTTATCGAATTATATAATTATAGACAGTTAGTCAAAAAAAGGTTGTGCTTTCTTTCTGAATGCAATGTTTTTTTGTTTTGGAAATTTTTTTCGAAGTTTTTAAAGCTTTGGCCGTTGGCTAGTTTGTGTTGGTGCTTTCTATAGCATTAAATGCTTTTGGTCATGAATTGACTTGCTCGTGTTAGTGATTTAAATAATGTTGAAAATTATCTCTGTGAAAATATAACTAGGAGTATCACTTTTTCTAGTTGATCTATTAGTCAAAAATAATATGTTAGTGTTTTCGATGATTTTTTTGGAAATATAAATTAAAAAAAATAAATTATGTGGATGAGGTTTGAAATAAAACTACACTAGCATAGTAATAAAATATTAAGCTCAGTCTTTAAGTTCGATCTTATAGAAGATCTATTTTTGATGGTTTTTTACGAATGATAGGTGTGAGAGGGTTTTATGAAAGCATACTTGTTTCCTGGTCAGGGTTCTCAATTTGACGGCATGGGAGAAGATCTATTTGACGACTTTTCTCATTATACAAATATTGCAAGTGAAGTTTTGGGATATTGTATTAAGTCTCTTTGTATAGAAGGAGGAGAGAAGCTTAATAAAACTGAATTTACTCAGCCTGCAGTATTTGTTGTAAATGCATTGTCTTACATGAGACATATACAAATCAATGGTATGCAAGCCAACTACTTTTCTGGTCACAGCCTTGGTGAGTTTAACGCTCTTTACGCCGCAGGTGCGATGAGTTTTACCGAAGCTCTAAAAATAGTTAAAAGGCGAGGCGAATTAATGTCCGAGGTAACTCAAGGAGCAATGGCCGCTGTAATTAACCTTGGAGAACAGGATATACTAAGTTGTCTATTTGACCACGGACTAGATTCTATTGATATTGCGAACTACAACTCACCTAAACAAATTGTGATATCTGGATTAGTTGAACAAATTAATCTTGCTATGAAACCTTTAGAAAAAAGAGGTGCTTATTTTGTACCACTAAAAACTAGTGGTGCATTTCATTCACGTTTCATGCTAAATCCGAAAGAAGTATTTTATCAGTATCTACGAGAATTTGAATTTTCAGAGTTATCGGTTCCCGTAATTTCGAACAAAGAAGCAATGCCTTATAGTGTAGATTCTTTGAAAATAACTTTGGCTGAACAAATGACTAGCCCTGTTAAATGGACACAATCAATTGAATACATGCTTGATAGAGGTGTAAATGAGTTTTTGGAGATGGGCTGCCGTGAAATACTTAGTAAATTTGTAAATGATATCCGTGGAGATCATCTGAAATTACACCCTATAGGTGAAGAAAAGGTGTTGTTGTAACCACTTCAAATATAAAAATTTGGTTTCCTTATTCGAAGATGTTTTTATAGAGTTTTTTTGCAACTAGATACATGAACCCGGCTTAATAACTTGCGATATCTTCAGTATTGTGTGACGTATTAATCATTATCAATTTGAGGTTAGTGTCTAATGTCCTTTATTTTAAATCGATATATGCATGCTTATGTCATTTTGCCTGTCGTAGCGTCATTTGTTGAACACAACGTATTTAAAGATATTTCACTAGGAAAAAAAGAACTTGAAATCATTAAAGCTCAAGGAGCAAACTCAGGGTATTTTAATATAGCCTTAAGACTATTTGAGTCATTAGGGTGGGTTTGTAGAGAAACAGAAGCGATCAAAATCACAGAAAAACTCCCACAACCTAATAAGTTTTTAGGTGGTTTTGTTGGGTTTTACGATATTCCTTTTGAGGATTGTCTAGGCGAGCGCGGAATGTCTATGGAAGATTTTTTTGATAACTTACATCTTCCTCGCTATCTTGACTATTTAAAGGAAGCTGAATACGAGAATGATTTTTTCAATAGTTTCGATTGTATAGCCGCTGGTGCAATAGCACTTCCGGTTTTATATGTTTTAAGCTCAACGACCGATATGCCTGAGATAAATCGCGCTATATCACACATTAGTGCCAAACATCGTGAAAATATTATTCACTTACTGGTACTTTGTGGTCTTCTTCAGCGAGGGTCTAGTATAGAAGAATATGTGACAACAGATCTTGGAAGAGCACTTTGGGGGAGTATTAAAAATGCAGGTGTTACTCTATCTTATAGACCATTACTCGCAAAAATAGAACAACTACTATTTCATGATGTGAATAATCTTTTTCAAAGACTAGACGAGGAGACACATGTAACCCGTGAACTTAATGTTATTGGATCCGGTGCTCAGCATGAAGTTTTCTTCAAAGATTTTATTGGCCATATAAAAGAATATATTAATCGTTCTGATGTGGACGTGCTTGGTTTAGTTGATATGGGGTGTGGTGATGGCACCTTACTAAAAAGTAGTTATAATACGATTGATATAAAGACTAGGCGAGATAAAAAGCTAACATTAATTGGCGTTGATTTAAACAAACCTGCTCTAAATATAACGGCTAGAAACTTAGATGATATTCCCAACTACTTGTGCACAGGAAATATCATTGATCCGAGATCCCTTATAGCGAATCTATCACTGCAGGGGTTTGATAAAAATGAGTTGCTACATATGAGGACTTTTCTTGATCATAATTGCCCCTTAAATAAAAATTTAGTAAAAAAAGAGGGCCTTAGTACTACGGACTCACATGATGATGTTTATGCTGATGATGAAGGCAATGCTGTTTCTAACACATCAATAGTTAAAAACCTCAATGAAAATTTTAAAAATTGGTCTGATTGTGTAGGTAAGCACGGACTTTTAACATTAGAAGTCTTTTCCTTGTCTCCCTCGACTGTAAACAAATATTTAGAAGAAACAGAAAGTCTTCATTTTGATGCGCTTCATGGCTTTTCAAACCAATATCTAGTAAGTGCTAATGCCTACTTACTGGCGGCCGCTAATGCTGGGCTGTTTGTCGATAAAGTATCATTTATAAAATATCCGCACTCATTACCTTATTGTCGAATTAGCCAGCAGCATTTTTTTAAAAAAGATTTCTTAATAAGAACTGCGCTAGAAGGTGACATAGACGCGCTCGTTTATTTGGAAGATGTGAGTCTCCCTGAAAACCTTAGAGCTAGCAGAGAAAATTTGAAGAAACGGCTATCTCAATATGCACATGGAATATATTTAGCTTTTAAGGAAGTTAACGATGAAACTCATCTTGTGGGTGCTTTATACACACAGCGAATTAATCGGGAAGGAGATTTACAACATATGAAATATGACTCTGTTGAAACCTATCATGATAATAAGGGAAAAATTTGTCAATTAATAAGCTTGCAAGTTGACCCATCACAACAAGATGGAGTTCTAGCAAAAGAGTTACTTTCATTTGGTATTTTAAATAATTTTGTTAAAGAAGGCATTAGAAAAGTGGTTGGTATTTCTCGTTGTGCTATGTATCGAGCGAGTAAAGGGGATTACCTAGAATACGCTAAAAATAATAATAAGTTTGGCCACTCAAGAGATCCGATATTGCGTATGCATCAACAAGAAGGGGCAAAAATTGTTGATGTGGTGGAGGGATACAGGAATAAAGATATAGATAACTTAGGTTATGGCGTTCATATAGCTTACGAGTTTCGATCGTGGTTAAAAAGTATTTAGAGGACTGAGGACTTAATGAAATGAATAAAGACAAAATATTTGTGATGGTTAAGGAAACAATTAAAAACGTTGTACCAAAATTCGAAGATGTAGATATTAATGTAACGGATAGTCTAAAAGAAATTGGTCTGAATTCCATTGAACGAATGGAGGTTACTATATTACTGATGGAGGAACTTGAGATCGATATCCCTCGGATAGAATTACTTGGCCCCAAAAATATTCAAGAGTTGATTGAGTTATTAGAGAAAAAGAAGGCGCTAATGGGCAGTACGGCGTAACACAATAATGAAACTATGCGATTAACATATAGGTATGATGGAAAGTAAAAATAGCTTAAATAAGTAAATGCTAAATATCTTGATATCAAGAAGGGGCTACATATGATAGCGGTGGTGCGGGGAATTGGGGCATGTGTCCCACCAAAAGTTGTAACTAATGAGCATATCGCAGGTGTATTAGATGTAGATACTCAGTGGATTTTTCAAAGAACAGGAATAAAAAGTAGGAGGGTGGTGGATGGAGATATATCAACTTTAGATCTGGCTGTTAAGGCAGGAGCTAGAGCTATTGAATCATCTGCCTTACATTCCATTGACTTGGTGTTGGTCGCAACTACTTCCCCTGAAAGGCTATGTCCAGCGGTTGCGCCGGAAGTCGCAAATACCCTGGGCCTAAGAGGTGTTGCAGCATATGATATTTCAGCGGCATGCTCAGGATTTGTATATGGATTGGCGACAGCAAAAAGTTATATCGAGTGCGGCATCGCTGAAACAATATTACTTATTGGTTCAGAAGCGTTTACTAAGTTTGTAAATACCACTGATCCTGATACCTATCCGATTTTTGGTGATGGCGCCGGTGCTTTGGTTATTCAGAAAGGAGATACGGGTGAACCCGGAGCCATAGGAGGCTTTGATTTGGGATCAGACGGTGCTTTAAGTGACGCTTTGTGTACGCCCGCTGGCGGAGCGAGGCAGCGAGTAAGAGATAGCGCAGGAAAGTGTGCTCAGCCTGCAGATTATTATCTCAGTATGGAAGGTGGGACGGTCTATGAAAATGCTGTAGCACGTATGGCTGATTCAGCGGCTGCGGCTTTAGAAAAAAACAAAATGGATATAACTAAAATTAATTGGATGATCGGGCACCAGGCGAATATTCGAATATTACAGACAGTCGCTTATACATTAAATTTTCCAGAGGAAAAAATCGCGAGCAACATTATCGATCATGGTAATACATTAGCAGCATCGATACCGTTACTATTAAATGACTATACACAACGTGGATTATTAAAGCCCGGTGATAATTTGCTTGTTAGTGCTTTTGGAGCAGGTTTCTCATGGGGATCAACTGTAATTAGTTGGCCCGCTTTGAGTTCTCTGCCAAAGGAATGGGATTAATTATATTATTATCAACATAACATTGTGAGGAAATTATGTTTTCACTAGACGATTTGAAAGAAATTATTAAGGCGCGATTTAAGATGGATCTTAGTGCTGTAAGTGACAATGAAACACTAGAAGCTATCGGTTTTGATTCGCTCTCTCAGCTTGATCTAGCTCAAGCAATAAAGAAGAAATACGGAATAAGGATTACTGATAATGATATGGAATCTATTTCTACTTTAAAAGATATCGTTTTATTTGTTAGTGGTAAGTTGTCGTGAATGGTAATCAAGTTGCCATTACAGGTTTAGGGATTATTACTCCCGCGGGCAATAATCTTAAAGAAAACTGGAAAACGGTATTGGCTGGAAAAACTCAGGCAAATTTCGACCCTATCTTGGATAATTGTCCCGTAAATATTTCGTGCCGTGTAAAAGGTTTTGATGCACTAGATACCAAAATTAGTAAACCTTGGTTTTGGGATAACTATGCCAAGTTTGCTCAAATAGCAACTCTCGAAGCGCTTGACAATGCAGGCTTAGATTCGGACTCCTGGACTGATCCTACCCGTGTTGCAGTTCTTATCGGTTCAGGTGCTGGTGGGACAGAAACTCTTGAGGAACAGCATCAGGCTATGCTCGAAGGTGGTGCCGATGATCTTTCGCCTCTTACGCTGCCAATGGGGTTATTGAATATGGCAGCCGGACAAGTCGCCATCGAAATTAAAGCTTATGGCCCATGTTTTTCACCTTGTAGTGCGTGTGCATCGGGTGCTACTGCTATAGGTTTAGGAAAGTACTTAATTAACAATGGAATCGCTGATGTGGTGATCGCCGGAGGCGCTGAGGCAGCAGTAACGCCATTTTACGTATCTTCCTTTGCGAGGATGAAAACTTTAAGTCCAAATCCTGATCCAACTATTGCGTCAAGACCTTTTGATTGTGATCGAGATGGTTTTGTCATTGGAGAAGGCGCAGGTATCTTCGTCCTTGAATCACTAGAACATGCAAAAAGAAGAGACGCAGATATAAAAGGGTACCTACAAGGCTATGGCTTTTCAGCTGATGCTTATCATGTAACAACGCCACACCCTGAAGGAAAAGGAGCAAATACAGCCATGCTAGCGGCACTAAAGGACGCTTGTTGCAGTGCTTCAGACGTGGGATACGTTAATGCCCATGGGACATCAACGATAGGAAACGATGTCACTGAAAGTCAAGCAATAAAAAAAATCTTTGGTGATAATATTTCGGTAAGTTCCACAAAAGGAGTTACCGGGCATTTACTGGGCGCTGGCGGAGCAATAGAAGCAATCTATACCTTGCTTGCCATACGGGATAATACACTACCGGTAACCGCAAACCTTAAAAAACTAGACAGTAATATTAGTCTTGATGTTATAAGTGGAGAGTCAAGAGAGAAAGCAATTAAGCTCGGTTTGAGTAATTCTTTCGGGTTTGGTGGCCAGAACGCGTCGCTCCTATTTTCATGTTAAAGATTCTAGTAGAGAACAGAGTATGGACATACAATCAAAAGATTTTTTAAAGAATTTTATATACAACAACAGCTTCGAAAAAAATCACCAAGATCTGCTTACATTACTTCGAAATGAAATATTTGAAAGAAGAGAAGGGCTTAATCTTACTCAATCAGGTGAGTTATCTTATGAGAGAAGCCGTTTTATTCATAAAGAAATAGAATCCCCCTTAGATGTTTTAGCGAATCCAGATCGACTTTTCGCTTTGGCAGAATGGGCCGGTCTTTTGGATGTATCATGCTTTTCTATTATTATGGTTCACTATAATTTGACAATGGGCACTTTCTTTGATCACGCACTCAAAAATAAAGGGGTGGCAGATTTCGTTGAAGAGCTTGACAGTTTATCCTCCTTCGGGCCTTATATGGCTACAGAACTTGGATATGGTAACAATGTTGCTGCCCTTAAAACACAGGCAGTTTATGATCACGAGGAAAAGTGTTTTTATCTTAATACTCCTGATCAGCTTTCACAAAAATATATGTCCTATAGTGGCTTTAGTCATATACCTAAAATCGCTGTTGTGATGGCCCGATTAATTATTAAGGATAAAGATTATGGCGTTTTCCCGTTTGCAGTTCGCATATCAGATCTCGATGGGCTATGTGAAGGTATAACGGCGATACCGTGTCCTGAAAAACCTGTTCAAGGCTTGGATAATGGTTTAACGAGTTTTAATCATATAAAAATTAGTTTGAATCAAGCACTTTTTGGAGAAATCGCTGAAATCAATGAGAATGGAGAATTTGTTGCGAAAATTAAAAATGTCAGAGCTAGGTTCTTAAAGTCAATGTCGAGGATTATGCCGGGGCGTTTATGTGTATCAAGTGCTGCGCTGGGTGGGGGTAAAGCGAGTTGCTACATCGCGCTTAAATTTGCTCAACACCGGCTTACCAATGCTCCCGGTGGGCAGGATACGGCAATCATAAATTTCTTGCCATACCAGCGTGAAATGTTTATTAACCTTGCTAAGATATATGCAATGTCGGCCTTAACCAATAATGGGAAAAGTCGGTTCTTAAGTATTGATGGTGACATTGATTCAGAATTGACCAGCCAGATTAATTTGACTAAGGCCTTAGTAACATGGGAAATGACCGACGTGATTATAAGCTGTCGCGAACGCTGTGGTGCTCAGGGTATATTTAGCGTCAACAGAATTACTGAGTATATTTCATTGTTACAAGGCTTGGTTACTGCTGAGGGAGATAACCAAGTACTGATCGCGACTGTAGCGGCTCAATTGGTAAATATGGAATACACTCCTGGATCGCAAGTTTACGATAATGGTGATAAGTACGACTCTTTTACACCCGAGTCTATCACCGGGCTAATTGCTTTAAGAGAAAAAAATTTAATTAAAGAGATTTCTGAACATAGACTTTCCTTTAATGGTACTTTCTTTGATGAGTGGAATTCGATTTCCAACGATGCTATTCATCTGTCAAAATTATGGGGATATCGAGTCGCTATCGAAACAATGATTAACTGGAAAAGTGAATCTGTCGAATCCCAAAACCTCATAAAGGCTCTTGCGAATCTCTTTGGGTTATACGTTATTCAGAAAGACATTGGGTGGTATATTGATAGCGGCAAGTTATCTAAGAATTTATTAATGTCAATAAATAAGCAGATGGATGGATTATGCTCTGAACTATTACCGAAAGTAGACGAGATCATAGAAGCATTCGGTTATGACGAGGACTTATTTAAATCTCCTATTTGCTATCCAGAATATCAAAGAGTATTTACCGATTTTGCAAAATCTTCTCGAACTAAATTACTTGAGGAGAGCTTATGAACAAACATTTATTCAAATGCCCAGTACGTTGGTCTGATATGGATATATATGGTGTTGTTAACAATGTTTCAATCATGCGGTTATTGGAAGAGGCACGAGTAGATTTTATTTGGGGCCTTTCAAGCAAGGAAGGTGATGCATTTTTTGATCGCGGTTCCGTGGTGGTTTCTCACAGTATAAAGTATCTCAAACCTCTGCGACATAAACATGAGCCAGTTGATATCTTAATTTGGGTAAGTGGTATATCAGCGTCCACCGTAACCATTGCTTACACTATTCATGACGAAGGAAGTATATGTACTTCGGCAGTAACAACTATGGCACCTTATTGCTATGAGCGATCTAAGCCAAGATCATTAAGTGATGCAGAAGAAGCATTTTTTTTAAAGTATATGGACGAAGAATTAGAGTCGGCGTTATGAGAATAGCATCAGTTCTCTATGAAGGAGACAAGGTGCCGTGCATCATCGACTCAGATTCGCAGCTCAGGAATGTAAAAGATATCGTGGCTGAATGGGAAGCTGAGTCACTTTGTTATATTGCTAATGTAAAAGAACGATTCAACAACCACTATAAAAAATATCCAGTTTTAAATAGAGCTGATTGTAAATTCCTGTCACCGGTTACGCCAAGACAAATTTTATGTATTGGCTTAAATTATAAAAAGCATGCAATAGCTGCTGATATGCCTTTGCCCAGCGAGCCGATAATTTCAAGTAAATCTATTGGCGCTGTGTGCGGGGCGTATGATGATCTTCTGATACCTGATAATGCAAAAGAGGTTGATTGGGAGGTGGAACTTGGTGTTGTTATTGGGAAGCCTACTCATATGCTTAACTCACCTGAAAAATCGAGACAAGCGATTCTTGGTTATTGTGTTGCTAATGATATTTCAGACCGGCACTGGCTTCTTAAAAGGGAAGGTGAATGGGTTAAGGGAAAGTCATTTCCTAGCTTTTGTCCCTTAGGGCCCTATGTCGTTCTAAAAGATGAAATAGATAATCCTCAGTGTTTAGCTATTGGTTGTGAGGTGAATGGTATAAGCCGCCAATTGAGTAATACCAGTGATATGCAATTTAGCGTTGATTATATTGTTTACTACGTATCACAATTTATGCAGCTTTTTCCTGGTGATGTGATATTAACTGGAAGCCCAGAGGGAATTTCACTTGGTAATAATTCAATTGATTTTTTAAAGCCTGGAGATATCGTTAAAACAAGTATTAATGGTCTCGGCTATCAGCAACAAAAATGTCGTAGGTATCAGGCACCGTAAGTATCCTTAATTGCGGTTAAAATTGGAGTTCATATTGATGACAAAATTGATTCCGAAAAGATTCGGGCAGTCTATGACTGAACATATGATAGAAATTGAATGGCGGGCGAAGGAAGGGTGGGGCGATACAGTACTAAAACCTTACCAAAATATAAGTATCGCGCCAAGCGCTCAGGTTTTTCACTATGCTCAGGGAGCCTTTGAAGGAGTGAAAGCATATAGCTCTGAAGATGGGAAAGTTTTTGTATTTAGAGCAAAAGATCATGCACGTAGATTTCAGAATTCATGCCGCCGACTAGCGATACCAGAATTACCGACGGCAACTTTTATTGGAGCGTTAAAAAAACTTGTTACAGCAGATATAATTTCGGTACCGGCAACCGAAGAAGGTAGCTTATATTTACGTCCGTTCGTGATTGCCACTGAACCATCCCTTGGGTTTTTTGGGCGATCTCGGAATTTCAAATTTATTGTTATCGCCTGTAGCAGTGGATCGTATTTTTCAGAGACCACGGCTATAAACGTTAAGGTAGAAAGTAAATACAGCAGAGCCGCGAGGGGCGGCACAGGATCGGTAAAAGCGATTGGAAACTATGCCGGGACTATTTTATCTCACGAAGTCGCTCTACAAGAAAATTTCCATCAAGTGTTATGGCTCGATGCAATAGAGAATCAATATGTTGAAGAGCTAAGTTCTAGTAATATTTTCTTTGTATATGATGATCATATCAAAACGCCGGCACTTAATGATTCAATTTTAGCAGGTATCACACGTGATTCTGTAATGCAGTTAGCCTATAGAGATAATGTGCGAGTAATGGAATGCAAGATATCTATCTCGGAAATAATAACTGATGCGAGCAATGGCAAGCTCAAGGAAGCTTTTGTGACCGGTACGACTGCACAGATAACATCAATAAAAAATATTGTAGTTGGAAAGGAGATGATTGAGTTTGGAAAATTCGATATGGCTACTAGATTTTACAGAAAACTATCTGATATTCATCGTTTAAGAAAGCAAGCTCCGAACGAGTGGATAGAGTTTATTTAGTTGAAAGAATTAATGGGTAATATAGAGAGCCGCTTTATGTCGAACGAAAAAGTAAAATGTGCTTTTGTTTCAGGTGGAAGCAGAGGTATTGGTAGAGAAATCGTAACCAAGTTAGTTGCAGCAGGTTACTGCGTCACGTTTACCTATAAGACGAGCGTAAGCGAGGCCCGTGAAGTTCATGAGCTTCACGGTGATGCCATTTTACCTATCCAGTGTGATGTAGCAGATCGTGATAGTATTGGTAATGCCATAGACCAGCATATACAGCATTTTGGTCGTTTAGATTTGTTAATTAATAACGCTGGCATCAATCGCGACTGTGCCTTTAAAAAAATGTCCTGGGAAGATTGGACGGTGGTTGTAGATACTAACCTCTCCAGTGTATTTAACCACTGCCAAAGAGCGATGGAGTACTTACTTGAAAGCGAGGGAAGTATTGTCAATATTGCCTCAGTTTCGGGAGTTATTGGTGTTCCAGGCCAAGTTAATTATGCGGCTAGTAAATCTGGTATCACAGGTTTAACTCGAGCTTTGGCGAAGGAATATGCATCACGGGGGGTTAACATAAACGTATTAGCGCCTGGTTTTATCAAAACAGATATGACGGATAAGATGCCAGAAATAACGCGAGAGAGGATAATCGAAACTATACCTATGGACAGATTTGGCTCGGTAAGCGAAATTGCAAATATCGCTGTTTTTCTGGGTTCTAAATCTTGTAAATATATGACCGGTCAGGTTATCCCCGTAGATGGCGGTCTCTCAACTTAATCATCACTTAGGCAGAAAAGTCGAATGAATAACGCACTTATAAATACGCTTATACAAGCATTTAATGAACTTGATATTGAATGCTTTGATGATAATGAAGTAAGGAAAAATCATGGTCAAGACCAGTCGCCATATGTGCATATTTCACTTCCGGACCTGGTGGTATTTCCGGTAGATAGTAAACAAGTAAGTGATATTGTTCGAATTGCTAATCGATTTGAGCTTCCTGTGATACCTTTTGGCGAAGGCACATCTGTAGAAGGACATGTACTGGCGATCAAAGGCGGCATTACTATCAATATGAGTAAAATGAATCAAATTATCGAAGTATGCCCCAGTTCGTTCACAGCGACGGTGCAGCCGGGGGTTACCCGTAATCAATTGGACAAAGCTCTCGAAGAGTTAGGGGTATGTTTTCCTATTGGTCCGGGTGTCAATGCCAGTATTGGTGGTATGTGTGCAACAGGGGCGAGCGGCACCAACGCTGTAAAATATGGCACAATGAAAGAGAATGTGCTTGCTTTAGAAGTCGTAACGAGTGAGGGACTTATTGCCAAAACAGGATCTAAAGCAAAGAAAACTAGCGCAGGCTACGACTTAACTCATCTCATTGTTGGCAGTGAAGGGACTCTCGGTATAATAACCGAGATAACTATAAAGCTCTATCCAATACCTGAGATAATATCTGCAGCTATCTGCTCATTTCAAAACATACAAGCGGCGATTTTGTCAGTAATAAAAATTATACAGGAAAGTGTGCCTATCGCGAAAGTAGAGCTTATCGATGGTCATACCATGTCTTTGGTAAACAAGTACAGTAATTTATCTTTAAGTGAATGCCCGAAACTACTAATGGAGTTTCATGGTTCACAAAGCTATATTGAGGAGCAAGTTGATAAGGTGTCTACTATTGTATCGGAATACGGAGGTTCAGAATTTACTTGGGCAACAGATGCTAATGAAAGAAATAAGCTATGGCAAGCTAGGCATAATGCTTATTATGCTGCGATAGCCTCGAAGAAAAATGCAAGGTCGGTTAGCACTGATACTTGTGTGCCAATAGATCGATTAGCGGAGTGTTTATTAGCATCTATTGAAGAAGTTAATTCTTCGGGAATACCTTATTTTCTGGTCGGACATGTAGGAGACGGGAACTTTCATTTCGGGTATTTGATCGACCCGGAAAATGAAGAAGAGAAGTTAATTGCTGAAGAGTTAAATAACAATCTAGTTATGCGAGCTATTGACTTTGAGGGAACATGTACAGGAGAGCATGGCGTAGGCATGCATAAAATTAACTTTCTAAATAAAGAATTAGGTGACGTCTCAGTCGACCTAATGAAAAAAATTAAGCTAGCGCTAGATCCTAAAAATATCCTGAATCCGGGTAAAGTTATTCACGTTTGAATGTCAAATAGGACTAAAAGGCTATTAAATGTATATACTTGAAAGCACACCTTTTGACGAACTTTATGTTGATGAAGAGATCACTTTATACAGGGAAGTTATCGAGCAAGATATAGACTTGTTCTCGACAGTTTCTGGAGATATGAATCCCATCCATTTGGATGAGAAATA
The DNA here is from genome assembly GCF_002157225.2 of Agarilytica rhodophyticola. Classification (NCBI taxonomy): domain Bacteria; kingdom Pseudomonadati; phylum Pseudomonadota; class Gammaproteobacteria; order Cellvibrionales; family Cellvibrionaceae; genus Agarilytica; species Agarilytica rhodophyticola. Next base: position 4,378,154 of record NZ_CP020038.1, on the reverse strand, counting down.
CGCTAGAGATACAATATTTGGTGAACGGATCGCCCATGGAATGCTAAGTGGTGCAATCATAAGCGCCGCGCTATCATGTAGCTTACCTGGCCCAGGAAGTGTTTACTTATCACAAAACTTAAAGTTTTTAAGCCCTATTAAAATAGGTGATGTTATCGAAATAAAACTTAAAGTATTGGAGAAGATTCCTCAAAATCGTGTGAAAGTGAGCACCCAAATATTTAATCAGACGGGTAAACAACTTGTAGATGGTGACGCGTTTTCCTACGTGCCCAATGAAAAGCAAACAGTTCATGTCAATTCATTCCCATTCTTGTTTAAACTGGTATAGAAAATTAGTTTTTTTTCTATCAGCAATTCGGTAATAATAGCTTTTTAATAAGGGCTTTCGCGTATGATGACAAAAAACGACAACTTTAAAGGCAGCCTTGAGATGACCGCCTCTATGGTTATCGCTGGAACTGTTGGTTACTTTGTTGTAATGTCTAAACAGGATCCCCAGATGGTTGTTTTCTGGCGGTGTTTTTTGGGTGCCATGTTCATGGCAATAGTGTGTTTTACTAAAGGATTACATAAAACTATTCGCTTTGATAAGCGGCTTTTAACTTACTTAGGTATTGGTGGCATTGCCTTGGCTTTTAATTGGCTATTTTTGTTTAAGGCCTACTCTCTATCATCAATTTCTATCGCGACAATCGTCTACCATGTTGAACCATTTATACTTATAGCATTTGGTTTTCTTTTTTTTGGAGAAAAAATTGGTTTAAATAAAGTTTTATGGCTGGTGTTAGCTTTTATTGGCGCAGTTTTAATTATCACGGGAAAGCAGAGCAAAGATACTCTCAATGCTAATAGTAACTATATAGTAGGTGTGTTATTTGCACTTTTGGCAGCATTTTGTTATGCCGTATGTGCAGCAATTACTAAAAAGTTAAAGGATACCCCACCTCATATTATTGTAGCATTCCAGCTTTTTATTGGTGCTTTAGTTCTTTTCCCCCTAGCACCCGTGGATGCTTGGTCGGAAATACCTTTAGTTTCATGGCTGCTATTAGCTACCATTGGGTTTGTGCATACAGGATTAATGTGTCTATTTTTATATAGTGCCATTCAAAAAATACCTACTGCCCTCATAGGTGCTATATCGTTTATTTATCCTGTAGTTGCTGTCATAGTTGACTGGCTTGCTTTTGATAATACTTTAAATACTATTCAAATATTTGGGTCGCTGGCTATCCTAGTTGCTGCTGCAGGTACAACCTTAAACTGGAGTATAAAAGGGATAGTCTTACGATTTGGTGTGGAGTAATATATTTTTAGTGGGCTGATAAGCTGGACGACCAGTACTTAAAGTTGGTAGGTGCGATTTCCAAAGTTGCTAATTCTTACATTCAATTAAAGTTATTATAAATAATTACACATAATAATAGCTTCATATTAAAGATAACTTAAAGCCATCTTGTTATACGTCTTTGTGCTTGCACTGTCGTATTATCTAGTGTTAAAGGTTTCTCTCATTGCAGCTTAGCTATAATGATATCGTCATCAAATAGAGAAGTAACCTAGGGCCTGTTCACACTAATTTAACCGCTCCTGTTTGCACTCAAAAGTGCTAATCAAGGCGCGAAGAGTGTAGTTTAGTCGCTCTAAATGAGCGATGAGTAACGCAGAGTAGCGCCTTTGAGTGCAAACCCGAATAGCCACATGGATGTGGTGTATTAGGGCAGTGCAGGAGCAACTGCCAAGGGCTGGTAGCATTTTTCCGCCTAGCGTTGTTAACACGCACTTATTTAGAATAACTAAACGGCGTTTGTGTTGCCTAGCTAGTCGAAAAAATGCTTACCAGCAGGTGCGATTCCATTAGTGTGAACAGGCCCTAGTCTCCATTACGAGTCGCGGAAAACCCTCTGTCTTCACATTTATAGGATTTAAAAAATCGTCAAAATTTTTATTTTGTCGTTTTTTAATTTGGTTGTTAAAGCTTTTTATAAGAAAGAGTTTGACCTGTTACGTTTCATATTGCTTATGCCATGTGACTTAATACGAGAGTGAACGCACCAAATTTTTATAAAAAAGTTGTTTTTTTCTAATCTAATGGTATAAAAAATGACGTTTGTAACATCACAAAATCATAATCATTGGCATAGAATATATATAGTAATAAAAATATGGCTATATATTTTTATGGTTAATTTAAATGATAAGAATCATAAAATAAAATAGAAAATGTAGATTTCTATTAGGGTAAATTTCATGAATAGGACTTTATGTAAAAATACAAGGAAGCTGAAGTCTCCCCCTCCTTTTGATAACTATAAAAAAATCCCACCGAGTGAATTATTTCGTGCGGCGAAAAATATTGGTGGCTGGAGTTACTGCGAAATAGTAAATGCTTTGGAGGAAATTTCACCTGCGGTTAATGGTTTATCGGAAGATACTTTAAAAAGGTGGGGGTCAAAAAATATAATACCCAGCGGTGCTAATCGCGATGCATGGTTAGCGTTTATCTATGAACAGTGCCAACAGGAAGCTATTTCACAGAAGTGGCATGATGCTTTTGAAGATTCTTGGTCTCATTGGCGGGAAATCCGATGTTCTATAAAAAAAGGGAGCACAGATGTAATCAATAACACTGAAAGATTATCTGTATCTTCATCAACTATAAGTGAAAAAAATAATAAGAAGCCAGAAGAGAGTGACGAAAATTCAAGAGCCTCAACAGGCTTCTCGGAACCTAGTTTAGCCTATATTTTTTTTAACAGCCTAAGTAAATCGAACTTAATATCCCTGTGTTTTTTTACTTTGATTACTCTTGTCGGTGCTCTCATTTTGATTATGTACTTTTACAATGTGAGCACTAGAGATGACCCGAGAAGTATTATAGAAAACGATTTTGAACTGCCAAAAAACGAGATATTTATTAATTATAATAAAGGCGTAGTAAAAATTGAAAAAGCAAAATAGTAAAAAATACACCAAGTTGAAATTTGTTGTTAGTGTGTGTTTTTTGTCTGCAACGCCTTTGGTTTTACCTGTTTCATATGAAAATTCTTGTCCGAGTATAGCAGGCTGTGAAAATAGTTATGTTAACCTAGGTATCTTAAATATCGAGGGAGTGCCTGTGACTATTGAAGTTAATCAAGGTGTTATTAATATTCGTGGTAATCCTAAACATTTATCTCAAATTAAAGATTATGAAGTAAAGCTAAAAAATTTAGAAAGTCGCATTGATTACTATTTGTCCAATTTTAGAAAAAAAGAAAGACGCGAAAGTTTGGGGAATAAGGAGAAGTTAATTTTAGCGACAGAGTATACACAAGATTTACTTAAACAAGTCGACGTTCTATCTGACCGTATTCGTTTATTGGATTCTGATAAAGATTTAACGAAACAACTAATCAAAGCGAAAGATGAATATGATTTTGAATTGGTAAAGAAGTTACTTATTAAAAAGCAAAAAATGCAGAGTCAACAGCTAGCTGATACAAGTTTTGAATTAGGCGGTTTTTACAAGTTGGACTTACAATATAAGTCTGCTTATAAGAATTTTAAGCAAGCGGTGATTTTTCATCCAGATAACGAGCGATATTTATATGAAGCAGGTGTTGTAGCACATCTGCTTGGTGATTACATCGAGTCACTGGGATATTTCGCAAAAGGAATAAAAAAAATTGAAGAGTCAGATATTATAGATTGGGATCTTAAATCAAGAATTTATAATGGTTTAGGCGAATGTTTCCTTGCATTAGGTAAATATGATAAGGCTATAAGAAACTACAGCCTTGCAATAGAAACAGCACAAAAAATAAAAAATCGGACAAAGGTTGAAATTAATGCATATCGCAACAATATAGGTCTTGCGTTAGAACAAAAAGGAGAATACACCAAAGCACTTAAGTATTATCAAGAAGCTCTAGCAGAAAGCCGAGATATTCTTGGGGAAAGCCACGAGCAGATTGCGAGTATATATAATAATACGGGTGTCATATATGACAAACTTGGAAAGTATGACGAAGCTATAGAGTATTATTCTAATGCTTTGAATATTAATATTGCTTTATGGAGCGATCAACATCCTTCGGTCGCGTATCAATATGGCAATATGGGGGTTTCTTTATTTTATAAGAAAGACTATGATGAAGCACTTTATTATTATGAGAAATCACTAACTATACGTCTTAAAGTTCTGACGAGTAATCATCCCGACGTTTCTATTCTATATAATAATATTGCATCTGTTTGGATGGCAAAAGGAAATTATGACAAAGCGTTCGAATATTATAAATTTGCTTTAAATAATGATATAGAAACTTTTGGTGAAGAACACCCTGCCGTTGCAAGAGCAAAAAATAATATTGCGGAGGTCTGGATAAAAAAAGAAGAATATGATAAAGCCATTGAGCTAATTAAAAAATCGCTATTAATTTTTACCAAAGCGTTTGGGGAAATTCATCCGAGTGTTGCTACAACTCGCAATAATATGGGTAAAATTTATCTTCTCAAAGGCGATTATCAAAAATCTATAAATGAATACCAAATAGCTCTTAAATCTTTTACGGCGCTTCTGGGTAAGGATCATCCTAATACATTATTTGTAGCAAAAGCTTTGGATCATGCTAAAAACACCTTTCAATCAAAACAAAATTAATTTCTTCAGATCTAACGACTTCTTATAATTATCTAATATTCTTTGTATTGCTCTCGTGTGATCCTACGATGTCAAATAATGGCCTATCTTAACATTGCGTAATATTGGTTCATTAATCTCTAATCTTTTAAAAATGATCTTCATTATCCATAGAGGCTACTATGTAATAAACTCTAATTTCGATTATTAAATTTGCAGTGCTGGTCTTTTTTTGTTCGGTTGCGAAAAAAATGATCTAAATACACTACAGATACACTACAGATACACTACAGATACACTACAGATACACTACAGGTATACTGGCTGAGTATAAATATTTTTCTAATCTGTTAGCTCCATCTACAGGAGAAACGAAAATGAAAAATGTTCTTTTTTTATATTGTCTTGCATTACTACTCTTAAATATTTGTGAAGATAATTTCTCTAACTTTAATAGTACTTGTATTTCTTCTTATTCGATTTCATATGATTATTTTTTTACAAAAAATAGTTTAAATGCTAATGTCATATATATTAAAATAAAAGATAATTCTGGAAGCCTTATACACAATGATAAGATAAATCAAAAGCTACATTTTAATTGTTATAAGTTTTTTTGCAAATACCTTGCCCTCAGCTTACAAAACCTTACGAAAATAATCTTTACTTTACGTATAGTGATCAATATAAATATTAGAATACTAATTGGGCCACTAAAACATCATAAATTGATTTTTTCAATAAGAAAAATTAATTTTATAGTGATCTTTATTTTGAAAATTATTCATTGGTTAATGATATTAAAAAATTATAGAATCTTATTGAGCAATATGGTCTTTATTGAATTATTATGGGAGTTTGTAAATATAGATTAGAGTAATGTAATCTTAGATCTATCTATTATTAATGTTTGAAAGGTTTAGATTAAACTTCGCTATAACATCTCATGATGTGCAGTCCAATTCAGATGAAACAAGACGTATTGTTTATATGAAAATGAAGACGCAGCTCTAGCATTTAATAGAACAATGACCCAGTATCAGAATTTCTTATGCTGGTGGTTATAACAGTCTTATAGTTTTATTGCTTTTTCTTATACGTGGTCTATTGTTGAATAGACCACTTCTTATTAAATAAATATTCCCGACATCTTTTCTAATACAGAATTAACTCACTATCGCAGTCATGATATATCATCCTATAGTTTTGGCGCAATTTAACCCCTTTTGGCCACCAGGTTTTTTAGATATATGAATCTACTTATTGCCGGGCCTTCATAAAAATATTCTCTAAAATAGCACTACAGGAATACCTCGTTCAAGACAATTACCTTTACCTTATGTATACAGTCTCCGATTTCGGAATATACAAAAATAAAAGGGAGTATTGAATGATAAAGTTTAAAATCTCACTATTAGTATCTTTTTTGCTTTTCCTGTCTGTACTGACCAACGCATCCCAATGGATATTTGTCGGTGAGCCTGTTGCTCCCATTCGTATTTCTGAGGATTTTAGTAATTACAGAATTACTGACCCTAATGATCCTAACCTTGATCCTGATTGGGATTGGACAGCTGATCAACCATATGAACTATTTATAAAGGGGGCTACAACACCAACAATTGTTTCCTTACCTTATAAAATTAACGAGGGCCCTGCCAGTATACTAAATAAAAAAGCAAATACGGATATTAAGCCAGAAGAAGGGTGGGTGCTTCTCTATCGTGATTTTGGTACTGAAAAACGAAAAATAAAGTTCCCTAAGTTTATTCTATATAATAGATTTCGCGGTACGCTGCGCGTGATTTATTATAATACTAGTGAAAGTAATTTTAGCTACGCTATTGCGACAATCGAGCAGTTATATAATGGCAAACGAGCTGCCTTATTTAGCTTTGGAAGGAAAGACTATTTTTTAGAAGGTTTTGATCAGAACCTGATTCTATCTGCTGCTCATCAAACCCAGAGTAGAGCCTGGTCTTATGTTGATTTTACTATACTGGGGTTCCAGAAGAATTTAGCAACGGATGCATCGTTAAGATTCAAGATTTATGGTGTAGAAGAATCAGATGTCCAACTTGAAGGGGATTTAACGCTTTCCCAGATATTAAATTCCGGTCAAGTAAATGGTCGGTATGATACTAAAAAGGCCATCGATAAAGGTGCTAGATTTTTTAAAGAGGTACAGTCCGCCAAGGATAGTCTACGTGATGATGTGAATAAAAACCCCGACTCTTGGTACGCAAAACATGTTCTTTCTTTACTCGGATCTTCGTTTGCTAATTTTATTCCTGGTATCGCTGGGGTCGCCGGATTTATTACATCCTTTATTTCCTCAGGTGAGGAGAATCGTCCGCTACCGATGAAGTTTGCTGGTGAGATTGAGTTAACAGGTAAAATTACAAAAGATTCCTTAATCGATAGTTTTACTCTTAAGACCCCAGGTGCAGGACAGAGTGACCCCTCTGAAATATCTGGATTGCCGTTGTACGATAAACCCATTGGAGTATTTAATTTAGAACGTAAACCTTCTTTTTATCAGGGCAAAGAGTATTGTGTAGATATTGATGGTACTCACGCATGTTATGGTGCGGAGTTTGGAAATATTAAAGATCTAGCAATTGTAATTAATCCAGATATTTTGAGAGATGCAACCGTCACTACCGAAATTGGTATAGGAAGCGATTTTGTAAATTACTCTACTATCGAGTCACTGAAAAATGGACATGCTCAACTTATTTATTATCCATTCGAAATTACCACAAAGTTGAGCATCACACCACATGCGTCATCAGATAAACCAATAACTATTATTAATAGGCATCAAGCTCAAGTTAGTAGCGATAACGAAAGCATTACGGTGCAAGCGAGCTATGACAGCGATGGTGAAGAGTTGTTCTTGTCTTGGAATGATGTGGGACATGCAGATTATTATACTTTACATGCAGATGACAAATGTTATCGAGTTCTGACTGACACATCGTATTCTCGCGAGCTTAAGCCTCAGTACATTGATTGGCCATTTTTTATAGTTGGCCGGGAAGGCTCATCTTCGCAGGGCTGCCGTGGTCGCAATGTAGGGGCGACGCCTTTGTTAACATACTGTTCCCTGAATCCTAACGATTCACGTTGCTAGGTATTATCTATCCAAATATTAGGTTTTCTTTTTGTTAAGGATAATTATGAAAAACGTATTTAAAGTTATTCAACCTCTAATATTTTTTATTCTATTACTAGGTGGCTCGAAGTTTTCTTGGGGACTATGTCCGCCAAACCAAAGTGTGAGTGGCTGTAAGCCCTCATCAAATACAACCTTTTATGATCGTTATACATGGACATCAGGAGTATCACCGAAATTCTTTTGGGTTGATTATAACGCAGGCAAACTAAAAAGTAGTAATACTGACGGTGCTCGAGTAACGAGCCTTTTATCCAATTTAACTACTCCTTACGGTGTTGCTGCGGATCCCGCCGGTACTTTCCTTTATTGGACTAGTGCTCAAGAAGAAACGTTCAAGCGTGTAAATATAGATGGAGCTGATTTGAGAGATATGCCTTCATCTTTTGATAAGCCTTATTCTATTACAGATGCTAACTCTGGTCAGACATTCTACTTGGAAAATACTACGATTTATCAAGCTGAACTTGATCAGCATGGTCATTTTTCTAATCAAGTTGCTATTGTCGATACTGAGGATACTGCAATCCATGGTCTGATGTTCGATGGTACTAACGACCGAATTTGTTGGGGAGATCAGTATGGCCGATTGATTAAATGTGTCAATCGCAACAACGGTTCGATTATTGTCCTACTTTCTCAAGACGCTTCCTCTCCGGCGAACTAACCAGGTACTCGATAATGATATTAAATAATACAAAAATGAAAAAAAATATTGTAGCTATTGTCTTTTCTAGCACAGTTTTATTTTTTTCAATGTGTATCTATGCCATTTGTCCGCAGGAGCAAGATCCTAATAATTGTGTATCTGGAAGTAGCGGGAGTGGCAGTAGCTCCAACTCAGGACAATCATTGCCTGCCGAAGGGTTTATCGATATGCATGCCCACTTAGCTGCAGAATTAAGTTTTGGCGGCGGTTGGTTCTGGGGTAATGTCGAAGGTCCATTGGAATCAGCCATGCATCGTTGCAGTGGTAATTTTCCAGTAGCTGACCACGCGACAACGAGGTTCCCATTTGTTGGAGAATTTATAGGTGCTTATAACGGACTCACTAAAGGCGGAGATACCGGAGTACATATTGGCCCTGGGGGGCGCAATGGCTTTGATACACGCAGATGCCGATATTTCCTAGGTATTATCAAAGTACCTGGAACTTGTCCTGCGACACATTTCAGTAAATGGCCTTCATGGGATTCGCTTGGACATCAACAGATGTGGGAGGGTTGGTTAAGATCAGCACATAGAGGTGAGCTGGAAGGAAATTCTGGTCAGCGTGGAATGGGCCTGCGGATTATGATTGTATCCTTGGCTGAATCTCGTTTACTTTGTGAGGCCAGTCGCAATTATTTACGTCGTTTTGATTGTAATGAAATGGCTTCTGTTGATAGACAAATAGAATTTGTAAAAGGTTTTGTTTTACGTAATAGCAGTTGGGTCGGTATTGCTACATCACCGCAACAGGCGCGTGACCTCATTGCACAAGAAAAATTAGTGTTACTTTTAGCTGTGGAAATAGACGAGCTTATGCCTCAAGGCGACTTTATTGCACAGCTCGATAGTTGGCGTGAGAGGGGAGTGAGTGTGCTACAACCCGCTCATTTGGCCAATAGTCGTTTTGCTGGTGCAGCACCAATGCCGAAGCTTATTTCTACTGCCAATATCGTTGAAGCAATTAGTGATATTAGTTCTCCGGTAAATGATTTTACCTGCCATGATAGCCAGGGGTATGAAGGTAAGTGTGACGGTAAGCGTTATTTAAATGAATTAGGATTGACCGCAGATGGTAGACAGTTAATACAGGCAATGGTGCGGCGAGGTATGTTAATTGATGTTGCTCACCTCTCTCGTAAAGCGATTCGTGACACTTATAACATTGTTATGAAAGCGCAACGATATCCCTTGCTCTATAGCCATGCTCATTTTGATGAAGTAATTAGTCCCGATACCAGGCGTAATGAAAAGTATATTTTACCTGAAGAGATTGAAATGATTAAACGCACTGGCGGTATGGTTGGTTTGCGGACAGGCCCTGAAAAAACTGTAGCAGTGTCGCAAGATGTAGCTAATAACTGCCAGGGTAGCAGTCGCTCCTTTGCTCAGTCTCTCACTTATGGCATTGATCAAGGGCTTACTATGGGCATAGGTTCAGACCTAAATGGTTTCATCCATCAAATGTTACCGCGTGTCACAGACAAGCGAGCTGCCTGCTGGGGAAGTGCTCTTGAGCAGAGTCAGCAAACTAATTTTACTCATAATCGCTTTGCCTTTCATGGTTTAGGTGATGTTCGCCTTTTGCCGAACTTGATAGAGGATTTGGAGATGGTTGGGTTATCAAAACCCTATCTTGATCATCTGAACAATTCTTCCGAGAATTTTTTAAGAATTTGGGAGCGTGCGGAGGCTATCAGTCTCGGTGCTTATCCTGAATGGCTACACCCAGTGTTACATTTACTCAACTAAAAATCTAAAGGAATACAAATGAAAAAGATAATTTCAGTGTTAACTATTGCAGCATCTTTATGTTATTCGTCCTTTGCTATGGCACAGGGACAACCGGAATTCCTAGAAAATGTGTATGTTACAAAAATACATTCTCGCCCCGGGCAAAATTATGCAGGGTCTGTGGTGTCTTTTAGCAAGCTCTTCGTGAATAACACTTGTTCCGATGGTGGAAATTGGGGCAGACTGAGTACCAATGATAGCACTTCAGAGGGGAGACAATTAACCTGGAGCATGTTAATGATTGCCTATACACAACAAATCCCATTGAATGTGTGGTCAACAGGTGAGTGTGGTTACCATAATACTATTTCAGAAATTCAATTTGGATACCATTAGTTAAGAGTATCAAAATATTATCCTAGTACTGATCGTTGAAGAATATCTAACTTTTCGTTATTTTTACAGACGATCGGTACATAAACGTCCATAAAAACATTTTCAATTTCCAGGAGCTGCATTTCGGCAGACTGGTAAAACAATTGGGAGTTATGATGTTGCTTACCTTTAAGCATGGCGGCAACATTATTAAAACTTAATGATTTAATATGATAGAACAAGGGTTTGTGCCAATCTAAATCAAACTGACTTTGAGCAAGCCAATCAAATACAACACATTGCATGCTTTGCTCGCAAAAAGCTCCTTGATGAGGAACAACGGCATAGAAGCCCTCGGGAAATACTTTAATGTGTGATTTTAGATCTCTTGTTACTAAGTGTTTTGGAATAGGAGTTGCTATGGTACATTTTGCGTTTTTCCCGGAGAAAAATTCACGAGGCTCGACACTGCCTATCCAAGTGTTGATATGAGGTGCTAAATATTGATGCTGAAAAATAAGATTACTCAGTTTGCTCATTGCTTGCCAAATTGCGCTATCAAACTCACCATTAAGATTTCCTTCTTCAGTAGTATAGATAGTATGGTATTGGTCTAGCCACTGTGTCGAAGGGGTAATATAGGAGTGTCGTTTGTGTTTTCGCGGAATGGCTAAATTTGGATAATCTTCTCCTATATACTCACTACGATAATAGGACGGAGTTGAAGAAAAGCACTTTTTAAATGCTTTATTAAAACCCACAGGTGTATCAAAACCTGCTAAATAACTAATATCGGAAATTTTCTCAGATGTATTGATTAAACGCTGTGCGGCTAGAAATAGCCGGCTTCTAACTAAATATTCAGACCAAGTTTCGCCTGTTAAATTAGAAAATAACCGTTGAAAATGAAAGGGAGAGTAACCTGATATTTCACATAGTTCAGTCAATCTAATTTTGTTATCAAGTTCATCATTGATATGTAAAATTGATTGATATACTCTTGATCGTTGCCTTAACGTGGTTGCATAAATTATTTTTTTTGGCATCAAAACAATCCTTTTTGTCGAACACTAAATCCATTAGGCCTACACAGTAAAACAATATGATATAGGTGCCTTGTTAAGGTATTAAATTTATACCTTAAAAACACTTTGCATGCAATAATAAAAAAATAGTGATTAAAAACTATGAAGAATAATTATCGCGCCACCTCAGTGATTATATAATATTTGGGGTAGTTTTCTCGTCTATTACTTGCGTCTAGAAGCGGACTACGACTAATGCCTTAAATTAAAGAAAATTACTGTTTATTCTAGCCTTGCCCAATAACAAAGTTTTCTGTTCTTCATTCAAACTTGTACTGTCGCTTAGTGCTTTTTCAGCATTATTAGGATCATCAAAATACCATTGCTCAAACACTTGAGACATCAGAGCTATACGAGAAGATTCTTTTTCTATACTTTCGGCGAGTGCGAACGTGGCGGTTCTATTTGATGTGCTGTTGCCATAGCTGATATAACTTTGGATAGCTTGGTCTTTAGTCGGGCTTCGCTCGAGGGATTCTATCCAATGTAGCGCTGCATTTGCGTCTTTTCCTATCCATTGTTCGATAAGGCCATAAGCAATTTGAGGGCGAATCTCTTGTGGATATTGTGCGATAGAGGAAATGACTGTGTGATGATCCTCTTCACTAAGTCTTGCCGCAGCCGTTTTTACTACTTGTTCTCGTACCTCGTTTGAGATAGTTGAATCTGACAAGACATAATTTAGCACTTCGCTAGGATCCGAATCCACCCAGCTATATAGCAATTGACGTTTAACATTTTGACGAATATCATTTTCGTAAATATTTTCCGACCAATTTATCGCTAGGTAAGGATCGCTTTGAGCAAGTTTATATGTGTATTCGTCGGCCAAGCTACGTTTACTATGTCCACCTGGTAGCATTGTTATAAGATCTCCGGCCAAGTCGAAGTCTTTGTCGATATATATTGCAATAAGATGGTAAAAGTACGGATCAAGTTCATCTGTATATTTTTGATTCGACAACCATTCAAATGCTTCATCGAGATCCAATGAAGCCCAATCTGCTAATAGTTTACCAATAGTATTCGAACGTTCGTATTCTGATGTAAGTGTCATGGCATTGTTTAATGCTTCTTCATAATTAATATCTGCGATACTTTTATGTGAAAAATCATCGGTCGTACCATTAGAAAGAGGCTGTCTAATTTTTTCTGAAAAAAGATTCTTAGGCTCGGTATCTATGGTATGTGACATTTCGGCCACATCACATACTTCACTGTTTGTACTCATTGAAAGCGATGGGATGTTTTGGTTCCATTCTTTACTATAGATATGATTTACCAAGCTACCAAATATTAAGCCAAACGAAAAAATTGAAGAATAGATAAATTTGTTATTGATTTTCATAAACACCCTCTATGTCATCTTGTTTTTAACGTCTTTTTACAGTCTTTATTTACTCGCCAGTAGTAAATTATCTTTACGGTCGGATATAATCTATTAGTTATTGCATTCTTTTAAACTGCTCTTATATGATGTGCTAAAACTTCTTAATAATTCCACAAGGTTTTGATCGTCACCATAATTTTTAAGGTTTTTATTCAAATCACAAAATGCGTAGGACTTATTGCCTGCGGTGAATAATGAAAGATAGTACATATAAGCAAATTGAGAATTCTGAGGGGCTAGATCGACTGCTGTTTTAAGTCGAACGATAGCTTTTTCAAGTTGTTTTCTTCTAATCCAATATAAACCGAAACTGTAATTTAATAAGGCCGATGTAGGTAAATTGGAGAGACCTTTTTTATATATTTCTTCGGATTTTTCCGGTTGACCGATACTGCGGTATAGGTCGGAAAGATTAACGTAGGGTGGTTCGAAGTATGGGTCAATTTCAATAGCATTTGAATAAGAGTTGATCGCTTTATCTATTTCTTGCATGCGCGCGTAGCGAAGTCCGTCATTCATCAGGCCTTCACCTCGCCAGTGGCTTTGTTGAGCCGCTTCAGAGAGTTCAACAAATGCATTTTCAAATGCTATTAGTTGATCCGCTGGGAGCAAAACATCTAATAGTTGTTCTGCAGTGGCAACACGAATAGATCGAAATTTGTCAGTTAAAAGTGGAGCCAAATAATGACGTTTATCACTTGGATGCAAAACTGAAGATGCTCTTACGGCTGCAAGACGGATAAAGGCATTACTTGAAGATAAAAATGCTGAAAGCTTTTTTCCTTCAAGGGTGAGTGTTAAAGAGGGAATGCGCTCGATTAGCGCTGCTCGTTTTATGGGAACTAACTCGTTCGATCGGGCGACTGTTAAAAGCTTTTCCAAATCATGACTAAAGCCACCCATAGTGGCAATAAATGTTAATACATTAGTATTTAGCCTTTCCTTATTGGGGAAGAGTTGGCGACTTTTCTCTAATATCCAGTCTTCACCTTGAGCTTTATGGCAGCTTTGGCATGCATTGGGCACACCAAACTCTTTACTAAGCATTGGTTCAGGTATTCTAAAGCTATGGTCTCGCCTCTGGTCAACATTCATATATATTTTACTTGGCATATGACAATTAACACATTGTGCACCATCGCTATTTTGTTTATGTTTATGGTGATTGTTTGTATCAAAAGTGCTTGCACTATGGCATTGCAAACAAAGTGCATTTCCTTCTTTCTTGATTTCGTAAGTATGAGCATCGTGACAATCGAGACAGGTGACACCTGCCCGATGCATTTTGCTTTGGAGAAAGGATCCGAAGACGTAGACTTCTTCGCGTATTTGTCCATCAGCGTAGTAAAGAGGGGGAGAGGGGAAACTAGGAGAAAATTGATCTAAGAAGGATTTTTCTGAGGAAAAGCCATCAGTAATCGGTGTACGCAATGCATGGCAACTATAACACATGTCCATGTTATTTTTTCGTGGTGTACCTTGCCATCGTGCAGTATCGGAGTTTTTACTGCGTATCCAATCTCCTTTATAAGAAGTTTTATCTTTAGTGACTTTTCTAGAGTGATTATTGTTTAGATTATCATGACATGATGTGCAACCTACATTCAACTCATCATATTGACTCATAAATTCTTTGCTATCTAAATTGTAATTCCTTTTAAACCCATCGGAGTGGCAATCTGCACACATACCATTCCAATTTTGTAGTGGTTGTAACCAATGAAAGCGATCATTAGGAGCAATTTCTTCATCTGGGTATAAATGCATCCATTTTTGACCTCCTAGTTCTTCTGTGCGGCTATCCCAAGCGAAAGGGAGCACTTGTAGTCTCCCTCCTTTTGTTTCTACTAGATATTGTTGCAATGGCTTGAAACCAAAAGTATATAAAATAGGATAAGTTTTCTTTTGCGTTATTTTGTTATTTTTTTTGTAGGATACATGTGCAAAGAATTGATCGTGTTTACGCGTAAAATAAGCTTCCTGTCCGTAATGCTGAGCTTTTACATTGTTAAAGTCAGCCAGTACCGTCGATAGGTTAGCTTTTTGTATCGAGTAGGCATGATGGGATATCCGCCATTTTTTTATAATATCTCCATGACAGGCGCCACAGTTTTCGGACTGTTTATTAAACTTTTCAGTACCTAATGAAAAGCTTAGGCGAGAGTTTAGGAGCGTTAGTAAGACGATAAGAAAATAACATGTGACACGTGAGCACAGTGTCCATATCTTGTGAAGGCTACTTTTTTTAATGCCATCTATCCAAAGAACGTTAATTCTTGGTGTTGGTTTTGAGGTATTTAACATAAAATAATTTTACGCGGTCAAAGCGCAATTCAAACATCATATTCATAGGACATATATATCAAAAACGATATATTCGCTAAATAAGCTTCAATGAACGTCTATTCTAACATATTGCCTTAGCAAACATCATATGTTTAAATGCTCAAAAAAGACAATTCATAAGAGGCTAGCGCCATTCCTGTTGGCCTTTCTAAGCCTGAGCTTGCTCAAAGGGCTTTGTGGTATAGCTGCTTAAGGCTATGTGATTGTCGGACTACAATAATAACGAATACAAGGCTTCTATCTATGCAGATAAGGTTTATTAAGAAATATTGGATGCTGACATTAGTTCTGCCTCTGCTCGCATGTCAGTCCACTGTTGATAATGAGCACCAGACTGATCACACGAGTGATACTTCTGCACCAAAATTCCTACCGTTTTCGGATCAACAAAACACAGGTAATTGGATTCTTAATACGTTAATTAGTGATGAATTTAATGGAACACAGATCGATTTGGATAAGTGGTTTGTGCAGGGGCTTGATAGCCAATATTATATTTGGAAAGGCCGCGCACCCTCACAGTTTGCACCTCATAATGTTCTTTTGAAAGATGGCATTCTGAGGTTGCGAAGCCAGTGGGAACCAGACTTTGAGTTTGCTGATGAATCATATGCCGATGGTAAAGTGAAGAGTAAGTATGGTGAAGTTGATGGTAAGCCTGTACCAGTAACTACAGCAGCTATCGTGAGTCGAAAAAGGTTTCTCAACGGTTATATGGAGGTGCGTTCTAGAGCAGCAAACGCGTCTATGACCAGTGCATTTTGGGCGATTGGATATCAATCTGAACTTGATGTCTATGAACAAATAGGAGACCCGACACTTGATGGTGATATCAAAGCCGATACATTTAAAGCCACTGTTCACGATTGGAGTCCGCCCGCGGTACGTCCGACCCGAGTTTTTGGTCACAAGAGGAAATTGCCATTTGATGTCGCTGATGCGTTTCATATCTATGGTGCAGAATGGGGAGAAGACTACTTAAAGCTATTTATTGATGGTGAATTGGTCTATAGCGTGACGAGTAAAGAAGTCGGTGAAGATTGGGTTTTATTGAATCCCATGGAAATATGGTTGGACTCTGAAATCTTTGCTTGGTTAGGTTACCCAAACGAACAGCAGTTACCTGCTTATTTTGACGTTGATTATGTTCGTGTTTGGCAAAAACCCGAGACGAACCTTTTACCTAAGGCATTCTATGGCTTTGAGGGGCCAATTTTGTTTGAAGAGAATCCAAGGCCGTTAAAATTAGTACCAGAAAGCTCAAAGGTAAATGAGTATCAAAAATTTTGGCGTATAGATGATAGCGTTCGTAGCAAGGTTAATATCGTAAGTGAGAAAAAACACAAAGGTCAAAAAAGCCTCAAAATAGCATTGACAGAAAATTCTATAAAAAATAAGAAAGTAGCACAGACGCCTCCTAATGCCATCGACCTGTCTGAGGGCGATTATATTTTCTCTGCCTATATCTGGATAGATTCTGATAGTACTTTAGAGGAAATTAATTTTTCTCTTGAGCAGCCATCAATGCAATTGAATTCAATTAAACTATCTCGTATTGCAAAGGGTAAGTGGCATAAAGTTGAGAAAATTTTTAGTAAGAAAGAGCGTTCTAGTGAACTAGATAGGTTAACCATTAAGGCTACGCATCTAAGCAGTAAAAAAATTCAGGGTGCTATATATATAGACGATATAGCTATCGAAAAATTACCTTAGTTATGAAATAGCTTGCCGCAATGACTCGTTCTTTTACCTTATTTAAATAGAAGTCTAAAATGAAAATAAAAAATAGACTATATAGTATGATGCTAATTGTAGTTCTGTCATTACAACTTACGATTAGCCATGCTTCAAGCTTGTCACAAGACAGGAAGTCACAAACGAAGGAAATAAGTAAGTCAAATGTTCTTATTTTGATGTTTGACGATATGCGCTTTGATACATTTTCTTATCGTGGTGGGCCTGTTCATACGCCTAATATTGATAGCTTAGCCTCTCAAGGCGTGCGCTTTGATAACGCTATGACAACCACTGGTTTGTGTTCGCCTTCTCGAGCGGCTATGTTTACTGGAAGATGGGGTCATAAAACAGGAATGGATGATAATGTAGGGCTTTACCATTCTAAAGTTGATGAATTGGATTTATCTGAAGGTGGTTTGATAAAGAGAGCATCGGATAAAGGATATTTAGTCGGCTATATTGGTAAGTGGCACCTTGGCCCCCAAGGTACTGCGCTGCGTGGTGCAGAGTTAACATGGGGGAAACCAGAGCATATAGGCAAGCGACACCAACGACAGTGGACTCCCTATGAAAAGGTAGGCAAGATTAATTCTTACAAACAAGGTAAGCGTGATAACCTGGGTGAAAAGCATGAGTATTATGAAACCCTAGCAGGAACATATGATGATACTCATACGGCGCATACGGTGGAAGAAGGAAAAAAAATGCTGCGTCGAGCTGCCACGGATAAACGATCTTTTTTTGGGGTTATTAGCTTTGAGCAGCCTCATCCTCCTTATCGGGTGCCGGAGCCTTATGCCAGCATGTTCGATCCTCAAAAAGTAAAACTACCAAACAATCATGTTATTAAACGTGTTAACAAGCCCATGTCACAAGATACGGCATGGTGGCCCTGGCATGATGTGAGTCATATGACTGAGGACGATTGGCGCAAGTCGCGGACTTACTACTATGGTGCAATTGCAATGATTGATCATGCCGTGGGAGAAATTTTACAAACAGCAAAAAAAGTAGGGCTGTATGATAACCTCAGTATCATATTGGTTGGTGATCAAGGCAGTATGTTGGGGGAGCATAATTTATATGATAAGGGCCCTTATGCGTACGATGAGCTAATGCGCATGCCCCTCATTATTCGTCACCCTAATATCACTCCGAAGGTCATCAAACGTCAGGTATCGATGTTGGATATTGCTCCAACAATTGCGCAATGGATGGCGCTTCCCGCCGACGGTGATATCGATGGTCATTCTTTAGTGCCTCTTATGAAAAGAGGTGATAGTGCAGAACAAGGAAAGCCAGATACCGCGATGTATGCTTATGAATGGTACAATGGTAGTTGGTTTGGTATACGAGCGATTCGCACGCCAGAAATGAAATTTGTATGGAATCCTGGAGATAGTAGAGATGAATTATACGATTTACAAAAAGATCCTTACGAAATTGATAACGTGATCAATAATGAAAAATATCAAAATCGTCGTCATCAGATGATTGAGCTGCTCAGGCAAGAATTAGCGCGAGTAGCCGACCCATCATTAGAAAAGTTTGAGCATCATGCCAAGCTTTATAAAAATTGAAAATTTCAAGTTGAATATTTTTAATGGATATCTTATTTAAGTTATTTAGAACAACGCCTTATTTACACCGAGAATTCCTAATTATGGTAAAAAATTTTTTTTCTATCTCGTTGTTACTTTTAATTTTTTTTTGTTCACAGTTAAGCTGGGCCGATAGTAGAAAAAAAAATGATATCAACGTAGCCGAAATTAACTCGCCTAGACCCAATATCATTATTATTCTGGCGGATGATCTAGGTTATGCAGATGTAGGTTTTAATGGCGCAAAAGATATAATAACACCTAATCTAGATGCATTGGCTGAAGGGGGAGTGTCATTTTCACAAGCATATGTCGCGCATCCTTTCTGCGGCCCCAGTCGAGCCGCTCTTATGACTGGTCGTTACCCACATAAAATGGGTGCTCAATTTAACCTCCCGACAAGAGGTTCTTTCGTTGGCGTCCCGACAACAGAAGAGTTTATTAGTAAAGCGCTACAAAAAACGGGCTATTTTACCGGTGCCATTGGTAAGTGGCATTTAGGAGAGGCGTCTGAATACCATCCTAATAAACGGGGTTTTGATGAATTTTTTGGCTTCTTAGGTGGTGGCCATAACTATTTTCCTACAGAATTTGAAAAAACCTATAACAAGCAGATAAAGCAAGGAATACGTAATATTGATCACTATGTTCTACCACTAGAGTATAATGGAAAGCCGGTTCGTGAAACTCAATATATAACGGATGCTCTCTCTAGAGAAGCAGTAAAATTTGTAAAAAAAGCCGCAGACAAAAATAATCCATTCTTCTTATATCTTGCATACAATGCACCCCATGTACCTTTACAAGCTAAAGAAGAAGATATGAGGCAATTTCCCGATATTGAAGATACCAAACGCAAAACATATGCGGGTATGGTTTATGCTGTGGATCGCGGTGTTGGCGATATTATCAATACACTCAAAGCAGTTAAAAAGCTCGATAATACACTGATTATTTTTCTCAGTGACAATGGCGGTAAGTTATCTGAGGGAGGTGATAACTCCCCCTTAAAAGAAGGTAAGGGTAGTGTACATGAGGGCGGTTTTCGTACACCGATGTTGATGCACTGGCCTGAGTACCTTGAAAAACCTCAGCGCTTTGAGCATCCGGTGTTAGCATTAGATCTCTATCCTACATTAGTAGGTCTTGCCGGAGCGGAGCTATCAAAAGATAAAAAGTTAGATGGAAAAGATATTTGGTCGGATCTTATAAATGGGGTGAATCCTCATAAAGATGAGTTAATTTATACTTTAAGACACCGTAAAGGTTTAAGCGATGCAGCTGTTCGGCGCAATGAATGGAAAGCCGTTAAGACAGGCACTAAGCCTTGGCAACTGTACAATATTAACGAGGATATCGGTGAAACCATCGACTTAAGTAGAAAACACAAAGTGCGCTTAAAAGACATGATCTTAGAAATGGAAAAATGGACGTGGAACAACGCACAGCCGCTGTGGTTTCACAAATCGGAGGAGGGAGCTGATTGGCGAAAGGATGGCATGCCTCGTTTTGATGAAACATTTCGTATTAAATAATGTTTGTTGCTTAAATAGTGTGAATGCTATGTTTTTATTTAATAAATTTTACGTTAAAAATATAAACACTCTTATTCGTTTTACCACATTTCTATATATAGCACTGGGGAGCTCGTTTAGTGTTGCCGGTAGTTCTCAATTGCCTAATATTGTTGTATTGTTTTCTGATGATGCAGGCTACGCTGATTTCGGCTTCCAAGGTAGTAAGGTTATGCAAACCCCGAACTTAGATAAACTTGCCAGTCAAGGCATTAAGTTTAACCAAGCATATGTTTCTGATCCTACTTGCGGCCCTTCGAGAGCTGGAATGATGACAGGACGTTATCAACAGCGATTTGGTTATGAAGAAAATAATGTCCCTGGTTATATGAGTGAGGTCTCTGCGTTAAGGGGGGCGCAGATGGGCTTGCCTCTTTCCGAATCCACTATGGGGGATTATATGAAAGTGATAGGGTATAAAACGGGATTTATTGGTAAGTGGCACCTAGGAGGCACGGATGAACTGCACCCAATGAATAGAGGCTTTGATCGCTTCTATGGTTTTCGTGGTGGTGATCGAAGCTATTTCGCATATGAAGAGAATGACCCTGAGCGTAGTTTACAAACATTCTTTGATAAAAAATTAGAAGATGGTCTAGGTAATTTTAAGGAACATGATGGATACTTAACTGATGTGTTCGCAGATAAGGCGATCGATTTTATAAAAAATAATAAAAGTACGCCATTCTTTTTATTTGTATCCTTTAATGCTGTGCATACACCTATAGAAGCTAAAGTAGAAGACTTAAAGCGTTTTCCCAGTCTGTCTGGAGTGCGTAAAAATGTCGCTGCCATGACTTTAGCTTTGGATCGGGCAAGCGGTAGAATTATTGATAAGCTTACAGAATTGAACTTAGAAAGTAATACGATTGTCGTATTCACCAATGATAATGGCGGCCCAACCGATAAAAATGCGTCAAATAATTATCCACTGAGTGGAACTAAGTCTAATCATTTGGAGGGTGGCATTCGAGTTCCATTTATAATGAAGTGGCCAGCCAAAATTAAAAGTAATACACAATACAACTATCCTATTAGCACCCTTGACTTATTGCCTACATTTTACGCTGCTGCCAAAGGGAAGGGGAAACTTTCGGGTATCGATGGTGTCGATTTACTGCCATATATCTCTAGCTCTAACTCCGGTAGGCCTCATGAAACATTATTTTGGAAAAAAGAAAACCGTGCAGCCATCCGTGATAAAGACTGGAAACTTATTCGTTTTCCCGATCGACCAGCAGAATTATACAATTTAGCCAAAGATATTGCTGAACAAGAGAATCTTGCTGCTCAATATCCCGATAAAGTGAAAAAACTGTTTAAAAAGTTATTCAAGTGGGAACTAACATTAGAACGGCCTCGTTGGATGCTCAAAAGACAGTTTGAAAAATCGGATTTGGATCGAATGGACAAATATAGAAAACCTCCTTTACAGGATTAACCTGATATGGGAATTGGAAATTTATTAGGGTTTTTATAACCTTGATTAGGTTTGATGTAACATTTACTTACTTGGTTTGTGTTACTTAATTTCAATTCTCAAAACTATAGAACAAAGTGCTATACGCCCACAATCTATTTAAATAAATTAAAGTCATATTATAAAGTAGCTCATGACGCGTTAGTGTGTTCCGATCGATCGTAATATATAGTGAATAAAAGAGCTAGCTTGAGAAAAGCCAATAGATGAATGTCTGCATAGGGTGAAGGTATAATCTACTGTAAACCATATTGGAGTTTAACTACTTCTCCAATATTGACATCAGAACCCCAGTGTTTTCTCCGGTCTAAATGATGAGTTTTTTGAACTCTTGACTATCAAAAACATTAATGTTTTAACGATTATCATGATGTTTGCTTTTGATATACTCTATATGGAGAATGTCTGTTTTCTTTATAAAGTGTAGTGTAAATCATCTGATAAAATTTTAACTCATTTAATTTGTATTTGAGAAATAAAGATGAGCAAAGAAATTATACTTATGTGTAGAATTGTTCGGTGTGTTTGTTGGTGTCTAGCAATATTTATATTAATTACGCCGTTTCTTGAAAGTCTAGAAAAAGATCCTGTTACATTTATTAATCATGGCGCAGAATTTTCTTTCGTTACTCAACCCTCTTTTGATACTGACAATGTCGATGTGGTTGACGTGAAATTCGATATTAATTCCACACAACAATTGTTATTGTTTCTTATATTTTTGTTTTCTCCTGTTTTGTTTTTGTTTATTTTATTTCATGTTGAAAGACTCTTTTCTAACTTACAGGTTGGTGAGTAATTTAGTGTTAAGAATAATTCTCGGCTTAGATTGATAGCGCTGGCGACGGTATCACTCGTTATCATTGAGCCCATATTGACGTGGGTTGAATTCAGTTTATTAAGTGTTAATATGCCGATACCGAAACCACCTTTTGTAAATATAGAAGTTAATTTTCCTATGTTACTACTCGGGCTAGTATTTTACGTGGTGACATTTATGATGGATAAAGCTTTCAAAATTGAACAAGAGAACCAGCTAACAATATAAGTTTTTTCTTATGAGCGAAATTATTGTGGATCTTGATGTAATGATGGCCAAGCGGAAATTAAGGCTCAATGAGCTTTCTGATATAGTTGGTATAAGTATCCAAAACCTCTCAATTTTGAAAAATGGCAAAGCTAAGGCTATTAGGTTTTCAACCCTTATCGCTATTTGTGAAGCTCTTGAATGTCAGCCGGGTGACATTCTAAGACTTGAGTAGTAGGCCGAATTTTTAAAAATTATTGTATCTGTTTTTTATCAAAACACACCCTAATATTTTTTAAATACTTACTTTAATATAGTGAAGTATGTTTCTTTATTGTTTTTTCATTTTGGTTCAACTTCAAAATAAAGCTCTTCATACAAAGCCCAGAGCTTTTAAGTGACAACCCTCTCAATTATCCCGATCCTAGCGTATATAAATATACATCCTATTTCTTAAATAACAAAAGATTTATTCTATTCAATTAGGGGGCATCCTTTTCATCTTTGTGGTTCTATCCATAGTCTTCTAAGTTTTTTTATCAGGAATGTTAAAAAGGGTTGAGTTTGTTTTTTTAATTTTATTTAAAGGGTTAAATTGTGATGAATGATATGTTTTTTGGCAAGATACGCTTTTTAATAAGCGGCGTTTTGCTATGTATTTTGTATGGCTGCGGTGGAGATGACTATAATCCTGCTCCGGATAGTAGTCGTAAAAAAAATCTATTTCCGAGTTTCAAATAAAAGTTCAATCGAGCCGGGGTGTATTAGAAGCTACTTTAGTGTATCTTGATATCAATACTGACTTTAAATGCGATGCTAATGAGCCTTCTGGCCAGTCCAATAGTAAAGGACAAGCGAAAGTTAAAGTTCCAAATGGACAAAAGTTAGATGGGCTTTATATTGTTGTACATGCCAACGCAGATAAAACTAAGGTTATTGCTTCTAATGACAGTAATGATAATACCAATAAGATAATTGAGCGTGCAGCATATACCATGATCGCACCGGTATTTCCCACTAAATCTAAGGTAAATGTAACACCAATCTCAGTCTGGTAATCACGCTGGTGTCGACATAGCAAACATTGACAATGATCCGCTTCATAAATATCAATGGCATATTCATTCGAACATTGAGTGGATCGCTCCAGATTTAATCGAAAAAATTAACGACACTTCAAATATTCATGCAGATGACACGTATATGAGTGGTTATACCGGAGCCTGTATGAAAGTAGCGGTAGTCGATTCGCCAATTTCAATTGAACATCCAGATCTTATTGCTAATGTAATCCCTTTAGGTTCTATCAATACCGAGGCTTTAGCACGTCAAGCGTTGGGAGGTAAGTTCTAGGATGCTGTGCTTTTTGACCCAAGGCCAGAAAAATGGGGAGCAAATAATGTTGCTGGCCATGGGACTTCAGTTGCAGGGATCATTGGTGCTACAGCCAATAATAACAAAGGTTCTCGTGGCGTTGCTCCAGGGGCGTTGCTCCAGGGGCGTTGTTGCGTTCATTTTCTGCTCCATTTCAAGGGGGGGATCTGGAATCAGGTTTACCCACCGGGAATTCTTCTGGATCCAATTCCGATGGGTCTGATAAAGATGCAGATCCTAACGATTCTATTATTGATAAGGCTAAACAAGATACTAAAAATTTAGGTAATATTATTTTCGAACCCAGCTATCGGCAGTTATCAGATGTCGATATATTTAACTATAGTGGTAGCTTATATTCGGAGTTTTCTCGTTACCCTAAAACCATGCCGGTAGTTTATCGTGAAGCCCTTCGCAAGGGTACCAGTCAGCTCAGGGATGGGCTTGGGGCAGTATATGTAGCGTCTTCCGGCAATGGTTATTTGCCTGGTGATGAGTACTGTTCTAAATATTCACTTGCCACGCAAAACGGAAATGAAGTTTTGTTGCCTTGCCAAATTATAGCCCACCTGCAAGGCCAGTTGTCACCTTATACGATTAGTGTTGGAGCCCATAACTCTGAGGGCATTATTACCTATTACTCCACACCAGGAAGCTCAACATGCTTAACGGCGCCATCAAACAACAGACTTGGCAGTCGTGAAAATCCTGTTGAAATGTTTCCTGGTATCCTAGCAAGTGATATTCAAGGGTGAATATTATGAGGCTATACCTGGCTGGGTGACCAATGCTGCTGGTTTTAATTATCAATATAGATATGGATTTGGGGGACTAAATGTTGATGGGGCAATGTTAATTGCAGACGACATCCAATCTGGACGAGATGCTTTCGGTATTGCCTTGAGTCAATCACAATTTCAAGAAACCCAATGGGTGACTGCTACAATTGATTCGAGTTCTGAAAATATTCCGGATAACTCCATCGAAGGTGCTTCTAGTCATCTCACGATATTACAATCCCAAAATCTAATTATCGAAGGGGTACAAGTATCTCTTAATGCGACGGGCACTAGATTATCGGATCTGTCTGTCGAATTATACTCGCCTTCCGGTACCAAAAGTATATTATGGAGTGCACGAAGCCAGGCACCTGCTAATACATTCGATCCTCTCCCCAAATTTGTTACCTCTCCATCAGCTGATTTGACTATCCTTGATAGAGATAAACGTACTATTTTCCTAGGAGACCTCGGCGAGATTGAACGACCTGAGTTTAGCAGCTCCTCCTGGCATTCAATAGATGGTGAGCAATCTTTACCGGGGTTTGTGTTGTTGACTAATCAATTCTATGGTGAGGATAGTGCTGGTACATGGACTCTTCGTATTGTTGATACAGCAACGGGCGAGCAATCTTATGAAACGATAGAATTCGATGATAATTTTATGCCTAAGTTCGACGATAATGGAAATCCAATTGTAAAAACCATTACAGTTTCGAATCCTGAAAATCGTATTTTGCAAGGGTGGGCATTAAAGATTTTTGGACATAAACCTGTAAATGAGTAATGTTCAAAACTAGGTTGATAAATTTAGAATATTCGTAATTATAACCTAAGTTGCAGAATAATTCTTTGTCCTGCAACTTACTAAGTGAAATTTTAGCGAGGCTTCCATTAGTTGAACCCAGGGTTAGCATTGTTTATAAAGTTGCAAAAAAGTATAGCTTTGATAAGTATGGGTAGTATTAATACTCATGAAATATGTTCTCTAATTTTGGTTTTTCTCGGTATAATTCAATAATTCTCAAATTATAAGCTTGTAAGGCTAGAGATATTTCATTTGAAATATCTCTATTAATATCGCTTTTAGAGAGTCTTATTTTTATGTGTGTATCATTTTCGCTGTTATTATGCTCTAACGACACTAGTCCTGGTAGGTCTCTCAAAACTGATTCAAAATACTTGGTCTCACATTTCTCTAGTCGCAAATGAATAAGATCTTCAGCTGTCGTGGTCTTTATAACCTCGTCAGTGCTACCTTGATATACAATTTTTCCTTGACGAATTGCAACAACTCTACTACATAGCATGTCCACTTCTTCCAGTAAATGTGTTGTTAGCAGTATCACTTTTGATTGTGCTAATTTCAAAATCATTTGGCGTGCTGCTATTTTTTGGATAGGGTCTAATCCATCGGTAGGCTCATCGAGTATTATGACAGGTGGATCACCTAAAAGGCACTGTGCCAAAGATACTCGATGACGGTACCCTTTAGACAATGTTCCGATGAGTTGGCTTAGCACTTTTTCCAATGAAAAAGCGTCTATGGCACGTTCTAATTCGCTTTTTTTATCTACCTTCGAAAGGCCACGTATATTTGCAATAAACGATAAGTATTCATGTACCGTGTGCTCTCGATAAGAAGGTGCATTTTCAGGTGCGTATCCCACCATACTTTTAGTTTCAACAGCATTTATGTGCATTTTCTTTCCATTGATAACAACAGAACCCGAATCTGAGTCTTCGAATCCCGCTATTATACGTATGGCAGTAGATTTTCCGGCGCCGTTTTGCCCGACTAAACCGGTGACATGTCCTTTTGGTGCTGTAAAATTTATACCTTTAAGAACATGATGGTTACTGTATCTTTTGTGAATGTCATTTACTTCTATCATAGGGAAAGTTTAATACTCAATGTCAATTACGAATTTTTACGTTTTTGAAGTGGCTTAAAATTTCATGATGAAATTTTTCTTTTGTGAACTTATAATCTTTCAATATTTTGGAAAAATGATGTATGTTCGTGGGTTTTTCTACCGAAAAACTGTATTCCCTAATTGATAGATCTCGTGTTATAGGGTCGCGTATTTTTAAAGCCCAAATTAATGATTTTTCGTAATTATCAAGGTTGCTATAATGATAACCTATCAGCTGTAGCGATTGATCGAAAGCTACATCCGTATTTTTATCCTGATTTGCAATAGTATTTTCAATATGGTTTATCGCTGATATCGAATCATATTTAAGCCAGCTTTCAGTAATTTGAGCTATGAACTTGCCCTTTCGAATATCATCTTTCTGTAAGGAAAAGAATAATTGGAATAAACTAGAATGGTTCTTATTGTCGATAAGAACGCGATGTAAAAATTCTTCGATATAGAGCGTTTCAAAAAATCCAGGTGTTCTTTTAATCCAGTCTGACATTTCCTGAGAGGATTTAAACCACCATTCACTCATAGTGAGAAAACCTACTTGACTCACGCTGGTATTTTTTAAGCCTAAGTTAGCAAGCATGTGAATTCTCTTTTCTCCATCGAATTTATCTAAGTATTTAGCAAATATTGAGGCGTAATCATAACCAGAAAAGTAAAAGTGAAATTGTTGGAAGTTTGGTAAAGATAGAATTGCTGTATCGAAGTCGCGCATCAGCCAAGAGTCTAGATGATTATTGGCACCTGTATAATTTCCAGATTCAAGCATTAGTGCTAAAGATTTAATCTCAGTTCTCCAGTCTTTATCAGGAATGTCTAATATCCATTGTAACTCATTCTCTAAATCTTCTGCGGATTCTTCGCTTTTGGCGGTCGCCGTTACGAGTGTTATAATAAACAGGACGATAATTGCTGAAATAGATATATTTATCATCCCGCTATTCCTTTGTTTATAAATTTTGATAAGCACACATAATTTTCATGGTTTAAATAAATCAAACGATTAGTGATTTTTTTTGAAATCTCTATATTGTATTCTCTAAGTGTTCTCGCAGTAGAGTCTAATTTGGGTTTTTCATTTTTTATCTTTAAATGCATTGTAAATGGAACTTTTTTATTCGCTAAACCATCATGAATAAAGTTGGCTTGCATCGCTTGCCGACTTCTTTCACTATCAGTAGGCAGTATTGGTATACCAAACTGAAATGCGTATTCTAAACCGAGAAAATCGTAGATATATAAGTGATAACGGTGGTGTGTATCTCCAGGTGAAAGTGCCTCGTTGTGCTGCGCTAGCCCCATGAATTGACCACCTTTAAGAAAATCTTCAAAACAGGAAAAAGTATTGGCTGCCAATTTTTCATTTTTATTGTTGTATAATAATGGGCCATACATATAGTCTCTGCTAATATCGTAGATTTCTTTGTCATTATCTTTGATTATTACTCTTTTAAATGAGGGGATACGAATAAAATTGTCGTTCGCCCAAAGAGAAGGTGACGAAGATAGATCAATAAGAGAAATAGGCGCAAGGTAAACGCTGTCTGTTTTGTCGATGATTCGTATGTATCGGCGAGCAATCATCGCGACGCCTGCTATAGTATTTTGATCACTATTTCTAGGGATATCTATTCTTCCGAATACAAGTTTAATACTTTTGTTTTTATCGTAATTGATTTTGACCTTCAGGCCGCTAGAATCATCTACGTTAATGATCTTATAGTCTGCTGCGTTTATGTCTAGTTTTTTTCCTAATTCTGCATCTTTTAAGTTTTGCAGAAACGCTCCAATGACACTGGAATCTGCTGGAAAATTTGTAGGGTCTGATAACCACCATTGGTTTTTTTTTCTTACCAAAAGAGAATGCCCTTCTTTTGCTTTAAGTTCGATTGAATGTATATCTTTACCATGTAATTGTGGAAGTAAATATATCGTTTTTTCTATGGGGCCTTCTTTTAGCTGGTCGCAGCCTATTAAAAAAAACGCAAATATTAAACTGAATATGATAATTTTAAAGGAGCTATTACTCATGGTCTCCACTCCTAGTATCTTTATATCTTATTGCTAAAATTGTCATTGCTATGAAAAATATTATAAGCGGCACTGTAATGATATTTATCCATTTTATTATGGTAAGTTGCTTCCTTATGTCTTGCTCTCGTTCACTTCTTAGTGTTATAAGTTCAATATTAAGTAGGCGAATTTCTCTTCTGTATTTTTCGATTTTTTTTTCAACTTTTGAATTGCGATTTATCTGGTCAGAGTTTGGCTTTCTAGCTTGTATTATTCGTCCTAACTCCTTTTCTAACTTAATAATTTTGCCCGAAATTTTTGCTATTGGCCGTAAGTATAACTTTGAGATTGCCTGTCGCATTTCACCCCATTTATGCAAAGGACGTTGACTTAGACTCATTACTCGTAAATCCTTTAGTGACGGGTCGCCATATAAATAATCTATAATGTTTCGCATTAAGCCAATATTGGCGTTCTGTGAGTTAAGTCTACCATCCTCTTTTTTGATGCCCGCTATTATGTTATAGAGCCAATCGATGTCAGATACAACAACTAGCCGACCACTGTCTTGAGTATCTTCACTTTCCTGCAGCACTATAAGAGGATACCCAGCTTCTATATTAAAAGCTTCGCCCATGGCTTGCTCTACAATAATGCTTTGAGGCTGCAGCGCATAATCTATGTCCAAAGTTTGGGCTTGTTTTGAGCTACTTGCTAGCACTGTAGTTTTTAAGCCTGCAGTTGGCTTTAGTTTAAGCGCACCTGCATATAGTAGTTGAATCAAATCGAAGCCTGCGGTGATGGGGTGCCCTGAATGCAATTGTGAAGCACCTACACTTAGAAAACTAAAATCGGAAGCACTACCTGAATCACTCGCTCTTTTAGTTTTAAGTAGATCATCATAGATAGTTTGGTCTTTTACAAGTTCTATACCTCTTTTTTTTACAAAATCTGGAATTGAAGACGACTGAATCGACTCAGATCCTGCTCCTGCAAATGATGAGACCATATATGAATATGGGTCTGTTAATACAATGATATTGCCGCCAAATAATAAATATTGCTCTAAATACTTGTTAGTGGAAGAATCTAATTCATTATTATGAAAGAGTATTACTATATTTGATGCATTAAAAGGATCATTAATATCAAATTCTCTAAGTTTATAACTTGGGTCTAATCCTGTTAAACCAGACCATTTTGAAAATCCTGCTGCATCTGATCTACTAGTAAGTGGTGACAATATACTAATGTTTTTTTCATGGGGATTATCCAAATCTATTATTGCTTGTATTAAGTCAGATAAAAAATATTTTTCCCTTTGAGGGCTGATTGAATTAAAAACTCTTCTTTTATCCAAACTTTCTACAACGACAGAAAATATAAAGGGTTTGCTATTTTCATCGCTATAACTTTGTACATCATCGATAGCAGCAATGCGCGCAGCCTCTTGGTCCTGGTTTGGGTCTAATATTTCAAAATCAATTTTTCCTTGTGATTTTTTCTTGAGCTGTATAAGTGTTTCTCTTATTCGCTTCTCATAACGAGCAAAATTGAAACCAAACTTAGGATGGTTTTTCGTGGAGAATAGTCTTATTGTTACTGGTCTTCTAAGCTTTTCGATTTTTTTACTAACTTCCCTTGGTAAAGTGAATTTTTTATCTTCCGTAAGATCGATATAACCGGGGATAAAGTTGAAACCTGTGGATAAAAGTATATAACTGATCAATAAGATATATATAGGAACACCATATCTACGGGACTTCTTTATAAATGAATTTTTTTTATTACAGCTACGCTGGACTAAAAGAGCTCTTAGGGTAATACCCATTGATATAATTATAATAATGAAAAAACCAAAGAGGGCTGCTGGCTCAAGGCGGCCTTGAGAGAATGGTAAGTATTTTGTAAGAATAGATAAGCCCGATAACATCTCGGTTACCCAAACAAAATTTGGAAATGTTTTGAGAATGATATTAGCAACATCATCGATGCCACATATTACTAAAATAAGACAGACCGCAATCGAGCAGATGAAAGTCCCAATGGAAACACGCATGTATGCGCATATTGCTTGACTAATAGCAACGAAGGAGCAACCGCAAAGAATACTTCCAATATAGCCGGAAACTATAATGCCGGTGTCTGGACTGCCCAGTATTAATACCGTGATAACTGCTGGGAATGTAAAAACAAGTGATAAAATTATAACTATAAAAGCACTTAATGTCTTTGCAATGACAACATGACTGATTCTAATGGGTTGTGTTCCTAATACTTCAAATATTCCACACTGACTTTCTTCAGACCAACTACGCATTCCGATAACAGGTGCAAGCATGGCAAATATCCATGGATGCCACCCGAAAAAAGAATCGGTTAACTCAGCTTCGTTGCGTTCTAAAAAACCGCTAAGTAAAAACATAGCTGCTAAAGAAAAAAAAGAAAACAGTATGATATATGTATAAAAAACAGAACTATATAGCCAGCTGTGTATTTCTCTTCGTATCAGAGGAACTAAAGGGTGCATTATTATATTACCAACTATTTACCCGCATTTGCCAATATTGATTGACATCAGAGAATTTAAAGAGGGATAACTTTTAGTTATCCCTTATTACTAAGCATAATCAGCTTAGTTTCGCACCCAATCACATTCCAGTGCTGCAACAGGCCCTAAGGAAAGATTTGACTGATTTATTCTCCAAGGTTTATTGTGTAAAACAACTGTATTTCCTACTGTACTACCTCTAAGTTTTGTCCAGTCTTTTCTATCTTTATTATTACGCCAACATGAAAAATTATTTCTGTTCCTGGTAGAACATTTAAAATTAGACCATTCTCGCGCTCCTTCTACAGTCGTCCATCTATGCGTCTCGCTTCCTTCTTCTATAAGTCTAACACGCACACCATTTTTCCATGATAAGAAGTTGATAAAATTACCACCTGGTTTCATTTCAAAAACATCGAGTTCAACGGAGTTTGGTCCTGATACGTCTTGCCAAAATGAAGCTTGAGAACGCCTAATTTGTTCATTGTTTTCACCTTGCATACGACATCTGGCCTCCATCTTATTGGTGTTAAATGTATTCGCTCTCTCAATACCTCCACCTTGCATTAAGCCATTAATTCTATTTCCTGAGCGAATTACTAAGACTCGATCTTTACTGCCATCAATCCTAGTCGAAACATACTCAGGGCTGTTTTCAAATGTGATACCGCCTATTTGGCCAGGGAAATTTCCCGGAACTGTTTTATCCCATACCCAACCACCTTCGAGAGGGCCGTTTTTAAATTCCCATGTTCTAGCTTCGATACCAACGCTGGTTATAAATGCCATACATACTATACATCTTAAAAAATGCCTTAATTTGTATTTTTTCATTGCTTGTTACCTTTTTGGTTATGAAATAAATATTTATATTGCTTTTATAAATCAGGTACCTTTTATCTCGTCGAAATTAATGCAGTAGGGAAAAAATATAATGAAACCTTTCTTCGCTGGTTGGTAATTACATTTTAAATATAAACTTAAAAAAGGCAGGAGGGCTCACAAACCTCCCACCACAAAAACTATCGTTCTATCCACTGCGTAGCTTCGCTGCCATTTAGTCGAATTGCATTTTCTCGATATAGAATTTTTGTATTGCTTTCTAGGTTACCTCGTGTTGTTGGTACTCCATTTATCGTGATGTTGAAACGGCCTTTTTCTCTTGGTCCTGCATCGTTAGCATTTAATGAAGAGGCTAACAACACTGGGGCTATTGGTTTTGTATGCCATCTTCTTCCTGATGGATCTCGCGGAAAGTCTGCGATTCTAGTGCGACCAATGCGCTCACTTGGTACCACAAAGTATTGTGACGAAGCACCGATATCTGCTAGTGCTAAATCATTTGTTTGTGTCAATCTAATAGGAGAAGAGAAGGCTGTCTGTTCAAATGTTCCACGAGTGAAACTATTGGAATCACTGGAATTTGTAAGTATGGCGAAGGCACTATCAGTTGCTGTTATGTTTCTACCGAAAATACCGGTACATATTTTCTCATGAGGTTTTAAGAAGATGGCAGCCATGCCTTCTCGGTTATGAATATTTTCCATGCGGATATCTTCAATATTTCCTACTCTAGGGCCTGCTTGATTGAGGAAATCACTTGGTCGACCACTGCCTGGTTCTAGCCGAATGGTAAGCCCTCCTGTAGCATCCAAATCTCTGAGTAACATTCTTTTACCGCTAAACAATTGAATTAGTGCATAACCTGTTGCTACGTTTGTTGCAGTAATATTTTGTACAACTCCTTTTTCGGGAACTCTTGAGTAGGTTAAATTATTAGGCACTCGTCTATCGTCGCTATCTGCCACCATAAATATAGAGGGAAAAATAGTGTAGTTGTCATCGATATTAAAATTAGATAAAGCGAAATTTCTTACATATCCGACTCTTACGGGAATGGCATTTTGAAATATTTGGCTTTTATTTACATCGATGGTGAAACGCCCTTGGCCTGTCGATGTGATTTCAACGTTGCGAAGTCGAGGATTGCGCGGCCCTAGGCCATTACGACCTAAATTAAATAGAACTCTACTTGCCATTTTTAATGTCGCGCCAGATTGTATTTCTAAACGCACATTTGATTTCATTTCGATTTGGCCAAGTGTTATGTCATCACCTCGTAATATTACGACTCCGCCTCCTTGTTTTTGAGATGCACGATCGATGGCTTGTTGGAGTAATACTGTGGCGTTTCCGGTAGCTCTAACAACTTCGCTAGAACCGCTTATGTTATTGCTAAAAAACCCGCCTTGGTTACCTATGCTATCGGCGTGGGAGATAAAACTGGCACCTAAAAGTGCTAAGCCGGTAATAGCTTTACGTATATATTTAATATTGGGAAAGGAAGATTGGCTTGATATTTTTTTATGAGTATTCACACGAGAAAAAATTTTTATTTTCATTTTTATTTATCCGTTGAGGGTTTAAGTTTTTGCGTAGATTGTTTGGATAAAAGATAAAACGCGTGTTTATTCTACATAAACATATGATGTTTAAAAATATAATATGTTTATAGTGTGATGTTTTTAGCATTTGTCCTGGTCGGGTTCGTGTTAATCCGATACAACCGTTTTTTTTTAAATAATTTGTGTCGTCTCTTTTTTTGTTGCTAAGAAGTAACTTAAATTACGGTATTAAAAAAAATGAATGCTAATGAGTTTGATAGGGTTTATTGTGCCGAATTTATTTAAAATAAAATTTGTAGGAAAAATAAAAATGGTAATTAAATATAAATTAATTTGTTGATTAAATAGCGCTGCTTTCGATATTTTTAAATTTTTATAATCATTAATATCTAACGCGTTTTTTGTATAGGAAAATGAAATTGCTAGGAACTTAAGTATTATTTTGAAAAGAGTTTCTATCCTTGAATACTCTTTTTTGAATATACAAGATGAGATGCTTTTATCTACACCTGATTTTCTTGTATTTAGAAGGAATATTGGACACTGCCGCCGACAAAGCGTGTCCAGTCACGAGGGAAGAAACCTGACCCGAAGCCTAGAGTGTTGGTGTTCCTCCGAGTAGTGTACTCTTTATCGAAAACATTTTTTATAAATAGACTAAAACCCAGGTTATTTTCGTTGATATTAAAATATAAATCCCATATGCTGTTCGATGGATTCGATGCCTGTTGAAAAGCAATTTCATTCACTGTTTGCGTCGCTTCACTATTGTAGCGCCATAGAGCGGTCATATCAGCTTGCCAATTACCGTTAATATCAAAGTGCTGCTTGATACTACCTAAGAATTGTTCCTCCGCGTTATTGGGAAATGGTAAGCCTGTTTGATCTAAACGATTAGCGCCAGCGATAATAGAGCATCGGTCTGCAAGCGTGCCGCCTGATCTATCGTCGCCTAAACGAGGGCAGTTAACCGGTGCATTAGCGAAATCCTCAAATCTCGCATCAAAATTTGTATAGCTTGCAGTTAGGATTGTGTTATTGGTAATTTTCCATAGTAAATCGAGTTCGACACCAGTTGATCTTGCTTCTTCCGCGTTGACAAAGCCAGCAAATACATTGCCGTTATCTTCGTCAAGAATACGCACAGCTCTAACTTGATAGTCTTCTACAGACATATCGAAGTAAGTGAAGTTAAATAAAAATTGATTGTCGAAAAAACCGCTTCGCAAGCCGACTTCAAAGTTGGTCGATTGCTCTGGAGCGGTAGGGAAATTGTCAGCTTCAGCAGGGTCTGTATTTGTTGTAACGAAATAAGATGACCCTTTGTATCCAGTGGAATAATTAATATAACCTCGAATATCATCACTAAAGTCATAACCGAGAACGGCTTTGTAAATAAAGTGCTCGTCGGAATCTGAAAAAACTGTTGGCGCAGTTTGATTAACTATTAACGATGAGTCAGTTTGCGCCAATGCTAATACTTCTTGGAAGCTATCTAGGCCAACACCTGTTGATGGTGTATTAAGAACAGTTCGAGAAAAACTTGCCGAGCCATTTTCTTTTAAAAACCTAAAACCAAAAGTGGCATCAAACTTAGAAGTTAATTGATATTCTAACTGTCCAAAAATAGCGAAATTTTCGAAGTTAGTCGTAAAGTCTCCACCATTCAATAAGCGTCCTGGAACCAGTAGGGAACGGTCGTCAATACCAGTATCTCGCAAGTTTGCCAAAAATGTATCGGTAGACGCGCCGGTGTAGCAGCCTGCCAGCTCGCCATTTTCGATCAAGCCACGTCTTCCTGCTATACAGCCGTCTCGCGTTTCTGAACGCTGTCCATCGGTATCGTGGTAAAATAATCCCACTATCCAATCGAGTTTTTCATTTCCAAAGGAGCTTAGCCTAAGCTCTTGCTGAATAACTTCTACCGTTTCGTTACCACCGAAGGCAGAACGTTCAACAGGAAAGTTAACAGTAAAAAAACCTGAACTGTTAACTAATTCGAAATCACGGTAACTACCGTTGTATGAAAGTGTTAAAGCGTCACTAATTTGATAGTTGGATGCGATAGATGTGCCGAAGTTTTCTGTGGTGCCAAAGTTAGCTTCCGCATTTCGTGCAGTAACCGGACGGCCAGCATCTTCAAAAGATAATTCGGGATTAATACGGTTGTAACTCGTACCTTGTATAGAGCCATCGTCGTTAACAAGAATAATTGGATTTGGACCAAAGTCGGGGTTGATGCCTCCAATACGAGTAAATGCACAACAGTTTGTATCCCTTTCTGAGTACTCTATGCGCATCAATATGTCCAAATCTTCGCTATTATCGAACAGGAGCTGACCTCGAACGCCGAACCGTTCTTCTTCACCAATATCATTATCCTCCTCGCCGGGCATGGTATTGCGAATCCAGCCATCCACTTGACCGTGTTGCAGATTTATCCTTGCCGCCAACTGATCTGTAATGGGCAAGTTCACATGGGCTCTAACATCTCGACCACTATATTCTGTTGCCTCAAAACGTATACGACCAGTTAGCTCCTCCAAGACAGGTTTTTTAGTGACGTAATGAATGAGGCCCGTGGAAGTATTTTGCCCAAATAATGTCCCCTGTGGACCACGTAAAGCTTCGACACGTTCAATATCCGTAACCGTTAAATTGAGCATGGATTGTCGCGGTAATACTTCACCATCTATCACCACTAAATTAGATGATTGCAGACCAATAGAATTAGTAAAAGTCCCAATTCCACGGGTTTTGAGAGTTGTTGTACGTATTTCTGTGCTGTCGTCAATACCAAAGCCTGGAAGGTATTTCACCAAGTCAAAACCGTTTTCTACAGCAAACTGTTCGATAATATCTCCTTTTAATACCTGTACCGAGGCGGGCACTTCTTTAAGGGCCTGATCTCGTTTTTGCGTATTTACAATGATGATTTCTTCGGTTTCTATCGTATTCCTGTCCTCTTGAGCCTTTGATGTGACGGTAATGACTGATAGAAATGATCCGGCTAGAGCCAAGATTTTTTGTCGATTATTATAATTTGGCATGCATTTACCCCGTTAGATCTTTCTCTACTTTTATATTGCGAATTGTTTTGGACGTGAACGCTCCCGTTCATTCTGCGGACTAAACAAGCTATAGGTTATCTAGGCAGTTGGAAAAGCTACGATTGGATACTTCTCATTTATAATTATCGTATTGAGCAGTTCATATTATTTATTTAAACATATGATGTTTTGATGGGCAATAGCATATTAAATCGCTCTCGTAGATTAAAAAATAAGCGCTTGGGGAATATGATCAGCTTTCTATATAACCATATTGTGATAAAAAGCTCTTTCAAGGCGTATTGATCTGGTAAATATTGAGGTTTCGTCGATACTTTTTCCTTCTTATGTCGACATGGTTGCCACTCTTAAGTCGATTATATGTATAGATACTCATGTAAAACATATTGTCTTTTGAAACATCATATGTTTATATTGGTCTTAGTAAAAATAAAAATATCGCTTTATACCTTGTAAAGAATCGAGATAAATAAGAGCAAATAGATATGAATTTTGATAAGCAGCTCTACATTAATGGTGAGTTAGTTCAATGTGAATCAAGTACTGAGATTATCAATCCTGCAACACAAAAAGCCATTGGAACGGTTCAGAGCGGTGGAATCAAAGAAGCAAAAGCTGCTCTTGATGCGGCAAATTCAGCCTTTCCCTTTTGGTCTAATTCTTCTATTGAATATCGTGTAGAGTGGATGCAAAGGCTTCGTAACGCAATTGCGGATAGAGAAGAGCACCTCAGAGATTGTATTCATATGGAGATGGGCAAAAGTTGGGCGAGCACTTTAGATGATTTTTCTATGTTACTTCATTGCTTGGACTTTTATGCAACAGAGATTCAACGCAAGCTGCCTCAGAAAATTGCTGATCCGGATGGGGCCTATAACCATAGTATAAAGTCTGTGCCTATTGGTGTTACGGCCGCTTTTTTAGCCTGGAATTTCCCACTACTTAATCTTGCTTATAAACTTGGGCCAGCTATGGCTGCCGGTTGTCCAATTGTCGTTAAGCCTTCTTTAAAAACACCGTTGTCGGCATGTGCGGTTGGTCAAATATGTTCCGAAATTGATCTACCTCCCGGTGTTGTCAATATTGTTTGTGGTGATGATAAAGTGCTTGGGGATGAGATTTCTAGTTCAACCATTCCTGCGCTAGTGACACTAATCGGATCGACAGCGACGGGGCGTCATGTTATGAAAACTGGTGCAACTTCGATAAAGCGTTATTCAATGGAGCTTGGAGGGAATGCTCCAGTACTGATTTTTGAAGATGCAGATCTGGATCTTGCAGCAGATATTATTTGCAGTCTCAAATTTAGTAATGCAGGTCAGATCTGTGTTGCCCCCAATCGTATTTACGTCGACGCAAAAGTAGAAAATACCCTTATTGATAAAATTGTTGAACGTACCAAATTAATCAAAGTAGGCTTCGATAAAACAGCTGATATAGACATGGGCCCGGTCATTGATGAAGCTGCATGGAATAGAATCGATGAACTTGTTAAAGATGCGATAAGTAATGGTGCTGAAATGCTTCTGGGTGGAGGGCGCCCAGAAAATATGAGTAGCGGATATTTTTATGCTCCTACAATTTTAACCGGCGTTAATGCCGCGATGAAAATTTATCGAGAGGAGGTCTTTGGGCCTGTTGTTAGTATTTCCAGGTTTCGAGATGAGGAAGAAGTTATCGCCAAAGCAAATGCAACTGATGCTGGACTTTCATCTTTTATATTCAGTCATGATCCAGAAAGAATTGAACGCTGCGCAAATCAGTTAAATTTTGGTGAGGTACATGTTAACGGCGTTAAATATGCTGTTGATCTACCCCACTGTGGTTTAAAGCAATCAGGTGTTGGTGTCGACTGCTCTTATCTTGCTCTTGATGATTACTTCGCTGTAAAGCGTATATCTCAGGCACTTATTTAAGGAAATTCCCGGTAATGAAGATAATAGAAATTGTAAGCCACGTTCTGCAATACGATTTAGATGAAGAGCTTGGGTACTCTCAGCAATACTATAGTAAACGCACAGCTCATCTTGTAGAGGTCAGAACAGACGTCGGTATAACAGGGTGGGGTGAATGTTTTGGTGGTGGCAACATTGCTTTTGCGAACAAGACAATTGTCGAAAAAGTTATTAGTCCAATGATAGTGGGAATGGATCCTCTAGATAGAGAAGTTATCTGGCATAAAGTGTATAACTTAGTGCGAGATCATGGTCAAAAGGGGATGCCGATCCAATCAATGTCAGGTATTGATATTGCGTTATGGGATATCGCAGGTAAAGTTTATGATAAACCACTTTATCAATTACTCGGCGGCGCGTTTCGTGACCAAATACAAGTATATGGTTACGGCATGATGCTACAGCGTGTGCCGGATTTAGCTGAGCGTTTTGAACGTGAAAGCCGGTCCATTGTCGAGCAAGGCTTCAAGGCTATGAAAATGAAGATAGGTCTTGGCGTGGACAAGGATATTAAGCTGGTTGAATCTGTGCGCAGTAGTATCGGTAATGACGTAAAATTAATGGTCGATGCTAACCATGCGTATACCACTAGGGAGGCTATTCCTTTGGGACGGGAGTTAGAGCAACTCGGTGTTAGTTGGTTCGAAGAACCCGTGGCGCCAGAAGATTATCAAGGTTATCGAGAACTATGCGAAGCACTTGATATTAATATTGCCGGTGGCGAGGCTGAGTTTACGATATGGGGATTTAGAGACTTTATTAAAAATCGATGCGTTGATGTTTTACAGCCAGAGGTTTGTGGCTTAGGGGGTATTACACAATATCAAAAAGTTCTAGCGATGGCGCAGGCATACTTTATCCCAATTATTAATCACGTTTGGGGGTCTGCTATTGCAGTTGCAACCAATTTACACTTAGTCGCTTCTTTACCTGATTTTCCTGGTGCCGCTCACCCCACCCAGCCGATGTTAGAGTACGATACGACGCCTAACCATTTTCGTGAGGATTTGCTTGCGACACCACTTAATATTTTACCGCAAGTAAAAGCTCAAGATGGATTTGTTGCATTACCCCAAGGTCCCGGACTGGGTATTGAACCTGATATGAAATTCATTGAAAGGTTTTCAGTATGACATATAGCTGATTAAGCAAAATATTTAATAGAGAGATTATTAATCTAGTGAATAGTGAAATAAGTGATTTACCTGCCTTGATTTGTGTTGATTGGGGAGGAAGTAATTTCCGTGCATTTTTGCTTAATAGCGATAGTGAGGTACTAGATACCGTCAGCGCAAATACTGGTGTGTTATCATTGCATCCGAATGAAATGGAAGAAGTTTTGTATCACCACATTAACCCATGGTTAAAATTTAACAAGCTAGCCATTATCATGTGCGGTATGATTGGTAGCCAAAAAGGTTGGTGCGAAACTTCTTATATCGATTGCCCTGTGAAAGCTTCCCAATTAGCTCAGTCCATCGTTAAAGTTGAAAATAAAAAAAATCTGGATATCTACATCACTCCAGGTGTTAAAGGTCGTTCTGTTTTCGGGCAAGTAGACCTCATGAGAGGTGAGGAGATTCAAGCCTTTGGCGGGCTGAATTTAATGCAGAAAAGTGGCGATAGAAGTGGTAATTCAGTTCCTCAACTTATTTGCTTACCCGGCACTCATTCTAAGTGGG
This sequence comes from Agarilytica rhodophyticola, assembly GCF_002157225.2. Taxonomy (NCBI): domain Bacteria; kingdom Pseudomonadati; phylum Pseudomonadota; class Gammaproteobacteria; order Cellvibrionales; family Cellvibrionaceae; genus Agarilytica; species Agarilytica rhodophyticola. Next base: position 4,337,531 of record NZ_CP020038.1, on the reverse strand, counting down.
TTCAAGTCGATACTTCTAATGGCTCCAATCCATGCATTTTGAACTGTAGCACCTTCATGACAGGGGAGCTATTTGATGTACTTGATCGCCACAGTATTTTGCGTAGTGCCACTTCACTTGACGAACCTCGAGTTATAAACCCTGAAGTATTCAAAAAAGGTCTTATTCAAGCGCGATCTAGTGGTGGAGGCATGCTACATCAATTATTTAGTGTGCGAACAACAATGTTAATAAACGAAATTCAAGAAGCTGATGCCAGTAGTTTTTTATCGGGCTTACTAATTGGTATTGAAGTAATGGAAACACTATATGAATCAGATGCTTTATCGACAGTATGTCTAATAGGAAGTAAACAGCTTAACGACTTGTATCGAGAGGTGATCGAGATGTTATCTGTATCTACTAAAGTTGTCTGTATTGAAGGCTATCAAGCATCATATTTAGGGATGTTTGCGTTAGCTGAACAAGAAGGTTTGATTAAGTATTAGGTATTCATATGAAAGACTTATCATTTTGTGATGCAATCGAAGAATTGCCTTTAATTGCGATTTTAAGGGGGGTAACTCCCGAACGTGTATTAGACGTTGCTACTGTTATAAAAGATGCGGGCTTTACTATTATAGAAGTGCCGTTAAATTCACCCAAACCATATGAAAGCATAAGTTTGTTAAATAAATATATGGGGGAAGAAATATTAATAGGAGCCGGTACGGTTCTGACTTATGAAGAAGTTGATAAAGTGCACTTATCCGGTGGTAAGATCGTTATTTCTCCCAATACTAATGAACAAGTGATTCGTTATACAAAAAAACTATCACTTTATTCTTTGCCGGGCTTTTATACTCCTACAGAAGCTTTCAAGGCTATTTACGCAGGTGCAGATAGCTTAAAGATGTTTCCTGCCGATATTCTGGGGCCCAAAGCTATTAAGGCGGTTAAAGCTATATTACCTCCTACTATGCCTATCTTTCCTGTTGGTGGTGTTGCTCCCGCTCAGATGGGTGAATTTATTGCGGCTGGAGCCAATGGGTTTGGATTGGGTTCAGGATTATTTTCTCCTGAAATGAATCTGGAACAAGTTAAGTTAAATGCAAGTACTTATATTGCTGCTTACCGAGACTTTGTAAGAAACTCTTTGTAAGAAATTATTAGAATATACAATTGTCGCTTGCTAAATATACTCATCGGAAAAATACAATGATAAAAAAACATGCCGATATTAATGTCACTAAGTATTCTTTTATTGCAGCATTTGGTGGCTTTGTGTTCGGCTTAGACGCCGCTAATATCTCAGGCGCGATTCGCTATGTCAGTTCTCAGTTTTCTCTTAGCAGCCTGCAAGTGGGCACAGTCGTTGGTGTTGCAATTTTAGGTGTTATTTTGGCACTGCTCTTTACTGGGGCGCTGTGTGACAGGTACGGGCGTCGAAAAGTGCTAATCGTGATATCTTTAACATATTCACTTTCCACTTTACTATCTGCTACCGCAATAAACTATCCAATGCTTGTTGTCGGCCGTTTCATCGGTGGTGTCGCTTTTGCGTCTATCACCGTTTCTGCAATGTACATTGGTGAGATTGCCCCTTCAGATCGCAGGGGTAAGTTTGTTTCAGTGAGTCAGTTACTAATAACCCTTGGGAGTTTATTAGCATTTCTGGCTAATTATATTCTAGTACTAACCATTGACTCTATGGCGTGGATAAACGAAGAAAATGTATGGCGTTTTATGTTGGGTTTCGAGTTTATTCCTAATATTATTTGGTTTGTATTGCTGTTGAAAATTCCGGAGTCGCCAAGATGGCTTGTAATGAAGGGGCGTTTAGAGGAATCGCACCAGGTATTTAGTAAGGTTGCGCCCAGCGATCATATTGAACAGCTTGTGTCCGCAGTTCGCAAAAGTATTGATGATGATACACGCTATAGCCCGTTAGAGCAGCTGCAAATACTCTTTAGCCGACCAATGAAAATGATGGTGCTTATCGCTTTGGCCTATGCCTTTGTTCAAGGTGCTAGTGGTATGAACGCCGTTTTATTTTATGCTCCCACGGTATTTGAGCAATTGGGTATGAGCGTTCAAGATACTTTTATGCAGACGGTAATACTTGGAGTTGTCTCTGTAATCTTTACCGTGGTGGCAATAAGCTTCGTAGAAAAATGGGGGCGGCGTGTTTTAACCATTATTGGTCTTGCTCTTATTGTAAGTGCGCATTTCTCCACATGGTATGGTTTTAAAAGCGCCTATTACACCATGAATGAAAATGCCGTAGTTAAAATTGCCGAGCAAAATATTGATACTTCAAAATTAAATGAACTTATTGGCAATGTTTACAACAGTGATGTCTCCTTAAAGAAAGATTTAGCTGCGGTTTTCTCCAAAAAAGAGCTACCGTTGGTGAGTGGTCCTATCATCAATGCTACAATTAATATTCAGGCGATTTATGTGTTGTTTGGTATTTTTACTTTCTTAGCTGCATTTAATATGTCGATTGGGCCGGTAATGTGGGTGCTATTCTCAGAGATTTTCCCTAATAAGATTCGCAGTGTAGCCCTACCTTTTGCCGCTTTTGTTCAAAGTGTGTCCAGCTATCTGATACAGCAGTTTTTTCCGTGGCAATTAGAAAATTTGGGCGCAGCAACAACTTTTTTGAGCTATGGCCTTATCGCTTTACTGGGGCTTATCGTGATGATATTTATCCTTCCAGAAACAAAGGGTAAGTCTATTGAGCAAATAGAGCTCAGTTTAAAACTGGCATAAATCATTAAAGTGTAAAATAGTTGTAGGCGCTTGATACTACATAGATGTAAAAATATAGAATGACACATTAAAACTGAAACTGGATAGTCCAGTTTGCCACTATAGTGTCGATGTATATTGTTACTCGATAATATTGCTATACCGTGATATTACCGAGGAAAAACGTGTTCCAAAGTTAATATCGGAATTTATGCAAATAGGGTAGGGATGAGTGAGTATTATTTACTCTTATATTTTGCTATTTTGTGTGCCGAATGCAGGCTAAATAAGATAAGATATACATAATGGGAAGCGGAGCTAAATTTAATAAAAGAGCTTCACTAAAGAAAGCAAAGGTAGGTATGCTAGAGTCGTTACAAGCAAGATATGATTGCTTAAATAAAACTTTCGCTATGCCGTGGCTTTATTCATGTTATACGTAAGAGAAGTTTTATGAGCGAGTTAGTATATTACGATTTAAAAAGATCTGCGGCCATGACGCCGAGCATGCCATTGCAGGTGGCTCGTGAATTAGGGCGGCGTATCGTTTCCGGGTCATACAAGCCGGGTACCTTAATCGATGACGAAAATACACTGGCTGCAAGATATCAAGTAAGCCGTATTGTTGTTCGAGAAGCGGTAAAGATACTTGCTGGTAAACGTTTATTGGATGTGCGCCGTGGTAGTGGCACTCGCGTCAAGCCTCGCAGCGACTGGGCTATGCTGGATGATGATGTCCTTGCTTGGCACTTATCTGCTCCGCCTGATCGTGATTTTTTAAATCAGCTTATGGATATTAGACTGGCCTTTGAGCCTAAAGCTGCCCGTTGGGCTGCGGAACGGGCTACAGATGACGATATTGATAGGATCGAATCAGCTTGTGAAGCGATGGAGTCAGAGGAAGGCACTGTTGAAAACTTTGCTATCGCTGATGCTCTTTTTCATCGTTCAGTATTGCGTGCAGCTCATAATGAATTTCTCGAGGCGATGGAGGGGGTCATATATTCTGCATTGCTGGTGAGTATCCAGCTCACCAATAAAGACCCAAGGGATAATCAGGCATCTATTTCATTTCATCGGGAAGTATTTAAGGCAATTGCGAGCCGTGATGCTGATCTTGCGGAAAAGCTCACGGAAGACTTACTAAGCGATGCTAAAGCTAGGTTGAAAGCTGAAATATAGTCTGACCTTTTTCAAAACCTAAGAGCTCATTTAGGTAACTAATACGCATTACAGCTATAGTTGTTAGGTAATTATATATCTCGCTATACTTATCAGGCTGTCATCGACGCAAAGCCAGTCTAGTATAGCGATGCCACTTTCTTTTTCTCTCCAAATTGCAGGATTCCTCATCTTATTCAAACTGAGAAAAAATACATTGATATGCAAAACATCATATGTTTATATAGATATGATAATAAGCTTGGGTGAGATATCAAGCCTTTGTGTGCAGGCTTTTGCATGCAGGTTTTGTGTTCTGAGGTAAGCCCGATTCCAATAAATGATTTACTGGTTGTAGCCAAATGAAAATACGCCATGCGCATCAAAATGCAGTTAATGCAAATAGTCAAAGTCCTCATGTTACCTTTCGTAGTATTAACATTGGTGACTGCCAATGGACTGAAGGTTTTTGGGCTGAAAAGTTTGAACTTGCGGAAAAAATTATGGTGCCGCATATGGGAGAATTATTAAAGGGTGATATTGGACATGCATATAACAATTTTAAAATTGCAGCAGGACTGATAGAAGGTGAGGCCAAAGGCATGCTATGGCACGATGGAGATTTTTACAAATGGATGGAAGCAGCAACTTATATTTATGCAATTAATCATGATGCAAGTATTCTTAACGAATTAGACGAAATTATTGAAGTAATCAACAAAGCGCAGCAAGACGATGGCTATCTGCATACCCATATTCAAATCCTGGGCCTAGATCGTTGGTCGAGTGTGACTCACCACGAACTTTATAACAGCGGACACTTGATTACCGGCGCCTGCATTTATCACCGTATTACAGGACGCACAAACTGGTTAGATATTGCCAAAAAACATGCGGATTATCTCTACGGCGTATTTGCATCCAAGCCCGAAAGCTTAGCACGATTTGGTTTCAACCCCTCACAAATTATGGCGCTTGTGGAGCTTTATAGGACAACGAGAAATGATAAGTACCTGGAACTTGCCGATATTTTTGTGACAATGCGTGGCTCGGTACCTATGGAGCTGCACTCAAGTGTGCCTTATTGGTTTACGGGTGATCAGTGCCAAATGAAGACCCCATTGAGAGAAGAAACCGAAGCGGTAGGCCATGCTGTTACGGCCATGTACTTATATGCAGGCGCCGCCGATGTTTATTCAGAGACCGGTGATAAAACCTTACTAGATGCTCTTAATCGGTTATGGCAAAGTGCAACGCAAAAGAAGATGTATTTAACAGGTGCTTTAGGGCAGGTTCATCACGGCGCATATGATGACCAGAATATGATTCATGAGGGATTTATTGATGATTATCTTATGCCAAACTCAACAGCCTACAACGAAACTTGTGCAAGTATTGCTAATGCGATGTTTAACTGGAGAATGTTGGGTATTACAGGTGAAGCAAAATATGCCGATATTATCGAACTAGTATTGTACAATGGGGCAATGGTAGGTATTAGCAGCGATGGTAAAAAATATTTTTATGCTAATCCACTGCGCATGAATCATGGCCAGCGCGAGTATAGCGATCATTGTGATTGCACGGAGTCTGCTGATCGAGAATCCTATATTGAATGTTTTTGTTGTCCTCCCAACCTTGTAAGAACCATCGCTCAAGTATCAAGCTGGGCATATAATTTATGTGATAACGGCGTTGTTGTTAATATCTTTGGTAGTAATAAACTCAACACAAAGATGCTTGATGGGTCAAGCTTGTCCTTAACTCAAAAAACTCAGTATCCATGGAATGGTAAGGTCGACGTTTTCATTGATGAATGTAAAGATGAGGCCTTCGAAATTTTACTTAGAATTCCTGAGTGGGCTGATGGGGCCAAGATTTTTGTTAACGGCTCTGAGGTTGCAGTAGAAACAAAGCCCGGCAGCTACGCTAGAATAGAACGCCGCTGGCAAAAAGGGGATTGTATTAGCCTTGATATGCCTATGGAAATTAACTTGGTGGAAGGACATCCTAGAATCGAAGAAGTGCGTAATCAAGTCGCGATTAAACGTGGTCCCCTTGTTTATTGTATTGAATCACCTGACCTTCCTGAAAACACAAAAATACTCGATGTATATCTGTCAGTAAAATCACAGCTAAGCGCTGAGTATCGACCTGAATTTTTAGGCGGTGTGTCAGTAATAACAGGTCGGGTTCTTCTGCGCTCTGATGATCGTGTAGGTATGTATAGAAAATTTGACGGATTTGAGCTGAATACTCACGAGACAATTTTTGTTCCTTACTATGCATGGAGTAATCGAGGTACATCCGAAATGACCGTGTTTATGCCCGCAGTATTATGATAGAGCGGTTCAGTGTGTATCTTTTCTTAAATCTTTTTAAGATCAAGGTTCTTGTTATAAGGTCATGTACTTTAGCCTTGGCTTGTGTGATTTTCTTACAAGGATGTATCTCCTCGGTTGTTAACAAGAAAATAAAGAAGGAACCATTGTTTACCGAGGTTAACGATATAATTCCTTTTGAAAACCGTTCACGTAGAAAGTGGGATAATGCTGTTGTTGCAGATCTAGATAAGGACGGTTTTCAAGATATACTCTTAACAGAGCACGGACATCGTGTTCTTCTTTTTTGGAATAATCAAGGGTTTTTTTCAGGGCCTATTGATATAGCAAAGGGTGATACCCATGGCGTAACAGTGGGTGATTACAATAGAGACGGCCGTATTAATATTATTATTTCACTTGGAGGTGGTGGTGGAAATAAGCCTCGCTCTCCGGTAGCGTTTGAGGTAACTACGAATAGGGAAATTGAAGCGCTGGGAATGTTTGACTATTTCGAGAAGGGGCGAGGACGATCGGCAAAGCTTATTGATGCTGATAATAATGGGTCTTTAGACCTGCTGCTATCTGCTTACCCTCTAGATAGTCAAAAGAAACAAGGAGCGAATCATCTTTATAAAAATGAAGGTGGTGATAGCTTTGATTTTATATCGCATCTTCCTTTTGCTAAATGGTTGGGGTATCGAGTTGTAGTTACAGACTTTGATAGCGATGGAGTGGGCGATCTAATTTTTTATGGCGGTGCCAATATGGTGGCGCTACGCGGAAGTGAGGGTTTATCCTACCAAAATGTAAGCGAAAATATTTTTGGGAATTTAGTTGATACTAGTAACGTAAGTTCAATTACTGAAATCGACTATGACAATGACGGTGATTTCGATTTGTTTTTCACCCGTAAATCGCCACCATTTTATAGAGAATTATTTTTTGACCAAGAAGGCTCTCGTTTTGCATTTTTTGTTAGAAATGAAGAGTTTCAGTTTGAAGATATGGAAATTCATGGAGATTTTCGCTTAGAAAATTTACAAATGGCATATCCACATTACGATGTGTTTATCGGCGCTAATAAAAGAAAATTTAAGCGCGTAGTAGATCGCCATGGAGGTACAAATATCACTCTATCTCAAGAAGATGCATTAGGGTGGCCAAAACAAATGAAAGACAAAGGACTGTATATAGGGTATTTAGGAAATAATTTGTGGCGAGTAGCTGGTGCTACTCAATCTCCTACTGCTGGCGTTATTCACAATGTAGTAACTAAGCTTAAGCCACCAAAGATAGATCATAAACCAGCATTGCTATTTGAAAACCGAGAGGGCGTTTTTGTCGATGTTACCAAGAGTTTAGGCATCAGCGTATCGGAGCAAACTACCAGTGCGGTATCAGCAGATTTTAACAATGATGGATGGTCTGATTTGTTTGTTTTAATGCATGGGAATCCCGCTAAAATGAATGAGCAAATAATCTTGATTAATGACAAAGGCAAATCTTTCAAAAAGTTAGATAATCATGGTGTTATCTCAAAAGAGTTAGGAGCGACAGGTGGCAGTGCGGAGACAGTAGACTATGATAACGATGGTGATGTAGATCTTATTTATTCAAATGAAAGGGGACGTTGGCATCTTTTTAAAAATAATAGCACTACCATAAGCAATAACAACTATATATTATTCGAAATCTTATCTTCTCCATCGGGCAAGGCTACTGCTCTGGGTGCCAGCTTAAATTTTAAAGCATGTAATCAAGTTTATCGGCGCGTAGTCGGTTCGACTTCTGCACCTTATTCTCAAGGCTATAATAATCACCTTCATGTTGGTCTCGGTCAATGTAAACAACTGGACGATATAAGTGTTCGTTGGACAAATGGCGAAACCGTCAATGTTAGTGTCGAAGCTGTTAATAAAAGAGTTGTAGTAGGCAATAAAAAACTGTAAATACTAGCTACATAAAAAATTTTACTGCTTCCACTCATGAATAATCACGTGGAGATCAAAGGATTAATAAAGGCGTAAACTATGTGAGATAATAATTCAGACCATAGTTAACAATCAAATACTAGACTACCGATAAAGCCTATATACAGTTTTGTATATAGGCTTTATGGAATAAATGTCGATTTTTCTTATTTAATTGGGAGTTATCTAATTAGGTTAGGTCAACTTAGAATGGGGCCGCAAGGTCGTACTCATCAGTTGGTACAGTCCAACGTTGATGTGCGTCAATATTCTTATGTTGAGCTTCTTGTAATGGTGTTTGCCCTCCATTTCCATACAACCACAGTACAATATTAGTGCGCTCGCCACTTGTTATTGGCTGCGCAGCATGGGGCACATTACCCCGATGAATCATTGCAACGCCGGGCCTGAAAACTACTCTGTTCACCTTACCTGTAGCCTGATCATAAAAATCGACTTCAGAACCAGTAAACCCTTCGTCAGGTAGGTTTAGATTAATATTGAGTGTTACAGCTGACGCATCAGTGTGCGGGCGAAGAGATGTATCCATACCCGTTTGGTACTGAATTGAGAAGCCAAAAGTCTGTGTATCATAACCCATTGCCTCTGGAAACAAGAGGCGAGCGATAGGCCGCATATATTTATCGAGTAGTTGGCGATAAAACAGTTGAAACCCTGGAGCGGCAAGAAATCCCTCAGAACGTTGATCGAGCATTGCACCACGGCGATTAAGTGCTATTCCGTAAGGTGGGCGCAATGGAATTTGAGCATCTGCTACTTCTTCTAAATAGTTTCGCAAGTGTACAAGTTGTTCAGGATCAAAAAATTGACTCTGAAAAACACCGGTTGATACTTCCTGCCACAAATCTTGTACTTTTTGCTCTTTCGCTGGATCATCCCATGCTTGATTAACCGCTTCTCGTAGGCTCGCGTCAATTAGTGAGTCATTAGGTTTAAAAAGATTGTTTTTTTTACTTTCTTCCCATTCGCTCCACGCATTGCGGAGTAAATCCTTATTGTTATCCCAAAACTGCTGTACTGAGGGCGCGCGATGAAGCATTTCTTCTCGTGAAGGAAACGTTAAGGCGCGTGCGCGCTGCAGCTGACTAGATAGGGTATGATCATTAATAGTGTCAGTATTGTTCATCTCGCTTTCTCCTTATATGTGACTGACTTTAAGGGCGAAACAACTTATTACATCTGTATCTTCAAATAAACAGCGCTTTTTAAAAAACACAATTCAGGATATCCATATAATGAAATAGTAGGGGGTACTACTTTTTTGGAATATTCATTTTATCTTATTGCCTAGAACTCTCTGATAAAAATATTCTAGTCTTTGCGGTTATGTATATATTTGTAATTTAGTAAATCTATAAGAATGCTTCATGCATCGGTAATATCATTCCTACTTTCTTATTAATTCCACTTAGTTAAAATAGGTTGTATAGGATTCCCACTTGCGTGTCACTATTTTAAATAAAGACCTTAAATATATCCGAAGCAAAAGAAGAGAATAAATTTCTACACGTTGATTTTTCTTGTGCATTTATAACTATACGCTCCAGTGTCTAAATGTTAAATATCTAGTATCCAATAGTCACTTTGCTTGTTTGGTGTTCGCTTTGTTTGCAATGTCAGCATTTTTTTCCTAATTATGGTCACGCTTAGTAAAACAATAACTATTACTAGGAGAGAAGGGTAGCGGTATGAGTTGCTCTGCTCGGGATTATTTTACCTTTATAAAGTAAAGGATCAGGTAAAGTTATGAGTAAAATTCATGGTTCCATGAAATAAAATCAATTTTACTCACCTAATAATCCAAGTATAAAGCTAACCTTGTTCTTACTGCCCAGTAGTAATAACAGTGAAAAACACATGTTTTATCTCAAGAAACAAGGTGCCAGATCACAATGAGTAAAGACTTTACATACACTATTAATAGCATTTTTTTCGACGAAAACTATCGCCCTTCAGATGGCACTCGGATTACGACCAACTTTGCCAATTTGGCAAGAGGTGAGAGTCGCCGAGAGAACTTACGCAACGCCTTAAGGATGATTGACAGTCGCTTTAACGCTTTGGCTAATTGGGATAACATCAAAAGAGACCGTTATTCTGTCGAGCTAGAAATTATTTCTGTCGATATAGATATTGAAGGTAATGGGCAACACTTCCCGTCTATTGAAATGCTTAAAACTAATATTATTGATCACAAAGCTCATAAACGTATTGAAGGTATTGTGGGAAATAATTTTTCTTCTTATGTACGAGATTATGATTTTAGCGTGCTATTGCTTGATCACAACAAAGACCTGGGGGCGTTTAGTGTTCCAGATGGTTTTGGTGATTTGCATGGGAAACTTTTTAAAGACTTTATCGCATCAGATAGTTACCAAGAGAAATTTAATAAGTCACCAGTTATATGCCTTAGTGTTTCAGATAATAAAACCTATTATCGTAGTGAAAATTATCATCCTGTACTAGGTGTCGAATACCTACCAAATGAATCGTCTTTAACTGAGCAGTATTTCAAAAAAATGGGCTTTGAAGTGCGCTATTTTATGCCGCCAAACAGTGTTGCCCCTTTGGCTTTCTACTTTTTTGGTGATTTGCTTAGTGATTATACCAATATTGAACTTATTGGCACGATTAGCACAATGGAAACTTTTCAAAAAATTTATCGGCCTGAGATTTATAATGCAAATGCTGTGGCAGGAAATCATTACAGGCCAGACTTAAAGCATCCAGATTATTCGCTAACTCAAATTGTTTACGATCGAGAAGAACGTAGCCAGCTGGCGATTAAGCAAGGAAAATTTGCTGAGGAATACTTCATTAAACCATATCGATCTGTGCTCGAACATTGGTCTGAAAATTCCGCGTTATAATTAACCTAAGTATATAAAAAGATGTTATGAAAATATTATTACCTACCTCAACTGCTGGCAGCTTACCTAAACCTTCCTGGCTTGCTGAACCTGAGAAACTCTGGTCACCTTGGAAATTAAAAGATCAAGAATTAATTGACGGCAAACACGATGCACTACTTGTTTCTTTACAAGAACAAAGACACGCAGGGATTGATATTGTCAGTGACGGCGAGCAAACCCGCCAACACTTTGTTACCACATTTATTGAGCATCTTAGCGGTGTTGACTTTGCAAAACGTGAAACTGTTAAAATTCGTAATCGTTATGATGCCAGCGTACCGACAGTCGTTGATGCTGTGAGTCGATCCATTCCAGTATTTGTTGAAGATGCCAAATTTTTACGACAGCAAACCAACCAACCTATTAAGTGGGCTTTACCTGGCCCTATGACAATGGTGGATACACTCTATGATAACTATTATAAAGACCGTAAGACTCTTGCTTGGGAATTTGCCAAAATTCTTAATCAAGAAGCTAAAGAGTTAGAAGCTGCCGGTGTTGATATTATCCAATTTGATGAGCCTGCATTTAATGTGTTTTTTGATGAAGTCAAGGACTGGGGAATCGCTTGTTTGGAAAAAGCGATTGAAGGGCTAAAATGTGAAACGGTGGTACATATTTGTTATGGCTACGGTATTAAAGCTAATACAGACTGGAAGCTTACACTGGGTTCACAATGGCGTCAGTATGAAGAGGTGTTTCCCCAACTACGACAATCTAACGTAGATATCATTTCATTGGAGTGCCACAACTCGCGTGTGCCGATAGAATTGCTTGAGCTTATTCAAGGTAAAAAAGTGATGGTTGGAGCCATTGATGTGGCAACAGACGAGATTGAAAGCCCTGAAGATGTTGCTACCACTCTGCGGCAAGCGCTTGAGTATGTTGATGCTGATAAGCTTTACCCATGCACCAACTGCGGTATGGCACCGCTGACTCGTGAAGTGGCAAGAGGAAAACTAAATGCTTTACGTGCTGGTGCAGAAATAGTTAGAGAGGAGTTATCGGTCTAGTATTACTATTTGTTAATGCGTTGATGATCATTTTTGGAGTCGGCAGTCTTAATGAGGTCATCAAGCATGTTTACCTTCTTATCTGAATTTTTCTTTTCATTAGAAGATTTTTCAAGCTCTTTATTATTTTCGGAGCTAATATGGGAATTATTACGGGAGTTATTATGAGCCATGAATCTGAACTTTCTTGTTAGTTGTCGTTATATAAATTAGTATAAGCTTTTTTTCTTAAGAGAGCAAAACAAACGGAGTAAACACCTCGCTATTTAAATATTGAAGTAATTTTTTATATGTGACAAAGAAATGGTGTTCTCAGTAGGTGCCAAAAAATATTTAAAATCAATATGTTACAGTGAGGGCTTGTAAGTAGGTATACCTTATGCCTGCGTTTTTTAGATATATGAATGGCTATTGATCTTTTGATGTTAATTCATAGTCAATTTGAATAAAAATAAAGTGTAACAAAAGTGAGGGTCGGACGTTTATATAATACAACGTGGAAAAACTATACCATTTGATATCGATTCAGTGCAGTATCAATACGCTTTAACACAAAGCTTATTCACCTTGGATGAAGTGATAAGAAAAAATGAGGAAAAAATATAGCCTTTTAAAAATGCTCAGGTAGAAAGCTATCAATCTAACCGTGAAGGTGGTTCTTATATGGCACAAGATGATCTCGAATACCCCAAAAGCACATCATTTTAATTCTCAGAATTAAAATTCACCGCCTTTCTATTCTTCGCACTCTAGTTCAAAACATTCCAGCCTTCAATATCTGGGATATCAACACTCCATATCGCCATATTTCACATCACATTCGCGCAGTTATTATTGTGGTTATGGCGTTCACTAGAGAAGAGAGCCCCAGAGTTATTACAATCACTTTTCAGAAAATATAAGCCAATCACTAGAAAATAATCAACAGTGATACAGTTTTTATCAAGGGTATTAAGAGCATGCTGAATAACATCAAAAGCAAAACCCGCAGTAAATTATTCTACCTCACTCTCGGTGGAAGGTATGAAAGCGACACCATCGCCCACGAGACCTAGCATATTGTACAGCAGGCACAAAGACAAGTAACTTCAACAACGCGATTTGCGGGTCAATCGATTAATGATAATGCGCAACTTGAAAGGGAAGCGGATGTGATGGGGCGAGAGCGGAGAGTTTGGTTAGCGGGGTAGGCGGCAGAAAAATTTAATGCGCCGACTAAAACACTGTAATGATAGTTTGCTGTGCTCTATTAGCGGACTGTTGAGATGTTAAAAGGTCAATACTAAAAGCCTGATAGTTAAATGAAAATTTACTCGTTATTGTAGCGTTTTTGTTATAGGTGAAAATTTCACGGGTTGTTCAGGCTTTAATATATGTGTATCGGTATAGTGAGGCAGTAGGTGGTGCTTTAATGTCTAATATGGTCGTTAAAGAGATAGTGGGGAAATAGGTATAGTTAAAATAAAGTTTATTGAATACTTTAAAGTCATGTTATAGGAAAGGAAGACAACCCTATAACAATCAATAAAAGCAATTTTAAAAAGGTTTGAGATATGTATGCACAAGTAGAGAAATCGAAAGAGAGCAAAGGTAGAGCGGTTAGAAATCTAACTATTCAGAATAAAGTCAAGAGTCAATCTACACTTCAATTCCTAGATAACACACCTAATATTGGTATTTCAGTTAAGATGAATAGCGCGAAACCAACAACACAACTTGCGCAGCTAAAATGTAAGGTATGTGAAGAGGAAGAAGAGGTTCAACTTAAAAAACAGGCGAGAGTGATACAAAGAGCTCCATGTACTGTAAGTAATCATTACCCTGGGGATGCAGATCATAAAAGGGTTCAAGATTTCATTATTTCTCGAAATGCAGGATTTGATAAAGAGTATGAAGTTGCAGCAGGAGCGACATGTAATGGAGGTGTTCAGTATGTTGATTTAGTTAATAAAGCCCGTGATCGAGTATATGAAGTGAAGCCCAGAGGTCAAAGTGTTGCAGCAGCAGCAGAGGCAGCCTATTATGCAGGGCAAATGCAGCACTGTGGATGCAATTCTGCAGCAGCACCTGGAGGACTATCACATAATTACACGAGAGATTTAGGTGTTGATGGTAACGGTAATGCTGAAAAGCTATGCATAAAAATGTTAGGTGCCGGTGGGGCTGTAACATATGAAGTGCAACAAGCAGCCGCTTGTAACTTTACGGGGGTATGGTAAATACTTAGTTTATCAGTGGTTCATTCTGAATTGTGTATTCATTATAAGAATTACAATAGAAAACAACGTTGGAAAGTCAAAGTAAGACAGGCAATGTATGAAACAAGCAGCACACACACTCAACTATTGTTTGAAATTAACCACTTAAACCCAATTAAAAAGTGCTGTAGGCGACAATTGTAAGTTGATAAGTGATCCAATTTTATTTATTACTGCCAATACTGAAGAGGCTATATCCTCCACACAAAATAAAAAGGTAATCGCCAAAGTGCCCCAGACCAAGGTCACCAGACGAGAAATCCACATCTCTTACATATCCGCCCAACATTTACGGTGAAAGCGTCGCACAAAATCTTCCATAGTAGAAGCACTGAGAAAGTTGATCACAGAGTCCTGTGACGAATTTGACAAATTATAAAAGCTGTAAAAAATATTTTCTATTTTATAGGCTACAAACAAAAAATACATATTATAAACAAGCAGAAAGGGGTAATTTTTTGATGCTGCCTGACGGTAAGCTGTCGCAATATATAACGAGATAAATTGAACTGTCACCAAATACCGACATTTATTTTTTTTAATAATCTTATTAGTAATACACCCTTTCTTTAATATTATTTGCATGCAACCCAAGAGTGCACAACTATGCCTGACAGTACTAAAAAGCAGACACTGAAAAATAATTTTGAACCTGGAGATATTCCCACATCGCAAAATTTCAATGATTTAATTGACATGGCAACTAACGCATCAGATATTGATGCTGGGATACTCAGCCAAGAACGTATACCCAGCGACTTAGCACTATCTAGTGTAAGTGGTGACGGTAGTGCTTTAACTAATCTTAATGCCGGTGAGATAATGTTAGGTACGATTAGTTCTGAACGCCTACAAAATGCCACTGATGAGGTCACGGGAGCGGTACGTTTTGCTACTGAGGCGGAGTTGGCTGCTGGAAATATTGGTGTGGTGGTAAGCGCAAGCAGTTTGCGAAGGTCGATAGATGATGTGAAGATGCGTACGGATAATCAGTTGGCTTCAGTTGAAAGTTATTTACCTGAGCATTTTGTGCGTACAAGTTTTAGCGGTGATGGTAGCCGGTTGAGTGCGTTAAACGCGGATAATATTGACAGTGGGGAACTCAATGCCATGCGTTTGCCTCCAGCCACCGAGCAAACGGCCGGCGCTATACGTATTGCAACTCAAGAGGAAATACAGGCACAAGCGGCAAATAACCTGGCCATTACACCGGCAGCTTTGGCTCAAACAGTAGATCAAGCAAATTCCCGTCAACAGGAAGATATAAATACGATGCTTGCGCAAAAAGCTGACATCACCTATGTAGATGCCCAGCTAACTCAACTTGAAGCTGGGCTTAAATTTAAAAAAGATGTTGATCTTGTTGCTGATGTCGCTGTTATCACCGGTACAAATGCCAGCCTAATAGAACTTGACGGTGTTATGGTCGGCGATGGCGATAGGGTGCTGTTGACGGCACAGCCTAATGCCCAAGATAATCGTGTGTGGATCGCAAGACGGGATGCTCCATGGGATATTGCTGAAGATTTTAATGAAATTCCCGAAGGCGAAATATTTGTTGGGACTTCTGTGGAGGTACAACAGGGCGATAGTTTTGCAAACAGTATATGGAGTGTAGCGCAAATAAACCCTGTTAACGGTCAGCGCTTAGAATTGAGCTGGCGTAAGCGCAACGATGTTCCCCAATACCAAGCCGGTGAGGGTGTGATTATTGACGGTTTGCAAATTCGTGCTGATAGAACCTGGATTGAAGGAAATTATTCAAGTAGTGAACCGGTAAATTATCAAGCTGGAGCCGGTATTAGCATTGACAATAATAGTATTTCTGTGGATCAAAGTTGGTTGCAAAGTAATACGCTTAATCAGAGCAGCCTTAGCACACAAATAACGCAACTTCGCACAGAGTTGAACTCGCAATTGCGCCGTATCGACACAGGAACCTATGAACAAGTTAGCGCAGGTGTAGAATACTATTCTCCCGATCAACACGGAGGATACTACGGCGTGGTGATCCGAAAATATCTGAATGCATTGCAAAGCCGTAGTGGAACCCTTGCACAAATTCCCGAATCAGAATTAATTGACTATAAATTAATACTAATGCACGATCAAGGTTGGCAAACTGTGATGAATAGTATTAATTTTTCCGAAACAGAAAGTGTCGGTCTTCGCTTAATGCCCTCAGGTGCATTGACTTTGCAGCTATCGCCAGGGTTTGAATTGCGCAGCGCTTGGGTTGATTATGTTAAAAAGGCCTTAAAAATACTTTCGGCTGATAGGCGTTGGCTGAAAAGTTACGACTTTGCACAAAGCGCTAGCACTAATTTAGTTTCCCTTAGTAATAGTTCTATACATGGTATCGAAGTTGATACTCGAGGTAAAAAATTGTATTGGAAAGAGTACAATGAGAGCAGCGGTGTAGGATGGATAAAGCGCGCAAACTTCGATGGGTCACATGTAGAAAATGTATTAGAAGTGGGTATGACACAAGGCTTGGTTATCGATCCGTTGCAACAAAAAATATATTGGTGTGACTGGAGCTTTTGGTTTACCCGAACAGGTAAGGGCATACTATATCGCGCTAATTTAGATGGTACTGATAAGGAAAGCATCTATTCAAATGAAGCCCATCTCGGTAACACCCGCCACCTTAGCCTAGACCTCTCCGCTGGAAAAATCTACTGGTTTGATATGGGGGATAGAAATATTTTGTACCGGGCCAATCTGGATGGAAGTAATTTTGAAAGCATGGGAGAATTTACTACTGGACATTCTCCCAATGGCATTGCGATTGATAGCACCAACAATCACATTTATTGGACTAGCTATTATGGAGAAACAGGGGGAACGGACGATGGTTGTGTCAAACGCGCGAATTTAGATGGCACGGCAGAAGAGACACTTATTGCCGCGCCAAATGCACGTATGCCAAGGCACTTGGAACTTGATATTGCGAATGATCATTTGTATTTCATTGATAATAATAGTTCTGGTTTAAAACGTGCAAATTTAAATGGTTCAAATATTGAGACTATACCCGGAATCTCTGGAAATTACTTTAGTTTGTATCGTGAGTAATCTATGGAATTATGAATGCATAAAATTACTTGGGTACGGGGCAGTGCACTGCGCATGAATCTGCTGTGTGTTCGACGGATTTTCTCTTCACGGCCTTCAAAAGTTTAATTTTGCGAGTCTCCTACATTAATAATGTAGAACCATTTTTTACACTAAAGCCGCTATCCGGAAGGGGTTGCGGCTTTTTTTCGCTTAAAATAAAGCCCGCTTTCGTGAATTTAAGTTCAATATTGGTCAGTAATTTGTTGGTCATGTAGTGCTCAAATCTGGAAAATATTTTTTTGCCAAATCAACACCATTAAAATAGTACTGTTTATTATTTCAAACCTTAAACAGTTATTTGTACTATTAATATAATATTTGGTGGAGTACGTTTAAGCTTCTACTTCTAATGCCATTTTTGGCAGAAATGTACAACTTGATGGCAGTCACGAGATCGTGCCTGGAGAAGTACAAAAGTACATCGCTCTTGAAACCGGTCACCTCAATTGCGCAGGCACCACCGTTGTGAAAAATTACATGTAACTATGTTGGGACGAAGGCTATGTTGGGACGAAGGGCGTTGTTAGGACGAGGAGCGTTTATCGAAGTCGTGGAACAGACACTTCGAATAGCAATGGAATTCCTCACAAACCCCTATAATTTATAGCTTTCTGATGCATTAGAAGATAAAAGAGCGCTGCTAAAACTAGCTTCACAGGCAAACCTAGCTACCGCCAAAATGGAGGCCTTCGAGCACCTGTACCAACTTGCTATTTAAATATTGAAGTAATTTTTGGATGTGATAAAGAAATGGCGCCCTCGGCAGGATTCGAACCTACAATCTTTCCCTTAGGAGGGGACTGCATTATCCGTTATGCTACGAGGGCATTTTAAGTAGAATATTATATAACAAGGTTGGGATAAACGAAATGCATGGAAGCTCATGAAGCAGCTCTTGTTTGAATGCGCTTATTTGTTAGCCAGTGCGCTTTTTTGCCTTTGGGGGTCGTAAACATGTTGCACAGTGTTTAGTATTGGCTGATGTCTGAGATTATTCTGTCAATTATCATCCCTGTGTTGAATGAGGCGCCCATGCTCGCCAATAGGATGCCGCGCTTTAAGGCTTTGAGCGATGATGAGGCTACGGAAGTGATTTTTGTCGATGGGGGAAGCTCTGACGGTACCGTCGAGCTTCTGAGTGATAATGGTTTATATGTTGTACATAGCGCCTGCGGTCGAGCCAGGCAAATGAATTTAGCGGCCAGGGTAGCGAAGGGGGCTCATATGTTATTCTTACATGTAGATACAGCCTTACCTGATAATTTTCATCTGCTAAAGAATATAATTACCCATTATAACTGGGGGTTTTTTCGGCTACGACTTAGTCATACTTCCTGGCGTTATCAATCTATTGCTTTAGGAATCAATTGGCGATCACGTCTATTTAAAGTGGCGACAGGAGATCAGGCGATTTTTGTTAAGTCATCACTTTTTTGGCAGCACGGTGGCTATGGCGATTTAGAGTTAATGGAAGACATTGATTTGACGCGCCGTCTAAAAAAATATTCGCTACCTTACATTTTCGACGATTGTGTGGTGGCGTCATCTCGTCGTTGGGAGTCTCGAGGTATTATTAAAACAGCTATTTTGATGTGGTTTTTACAACTAGCATTTAAAACGGGTATTTCTTCAAAAAGGATTAAAGCGTGGTATCAATAAATCGGTCGATATCGAAATCATCGACTATTCTGCAGTTTGCTAAAACCCCTCAGCCAGGCAAAGTTAAAACACGGTTATTGCCTGTACTCACACCTGATCAAGCGGCGATTTTGCACCAAAACCTATTAACCCATGTGGCCAATGTCGCGGCGCAAGTGGAGGGTGTTTCTCATCAGCTATGGTCTACCGCAGGAGGAGAGTTTATTGAATCTCTGGCTAATCAGAACTCATCAGCACACTATCTTCAAGTGGGCGAGGATTTAGGGAAACGACTTGCCTATGCGGTGGAGCAAACTATAGATCACACAGATGCAGTAATTTTGATCGGTAGTGACTGTCCATATTTGGATACCGCTTATTATCTGCGAGTGACGGAGGCTATTTGTGAAGGCGACAATGACTTGGTAATTGGTCCTGCTCATGATGGAGGTTATGTTTTGTTGGCTTTGGGTAAATATTATCCAGAATTGTTTGAGGGAATAGCTTGGGGGACTGAGAAGGTATTCGAACAAACTATAGCGAAAGCTAAGCAACTTAGCTTAAAGGTTAAGTGCGATACTATCTTGGATGATATTGATCGACCAGAAGACTTGGCGGCCTTACGAAGTAATCTAATGTACCAGCATTTACTGGCGGGCCTTTAATGGCGGATAAAAGCTTTAGGCTTCGTCCACTTTAATTGATGACCTACTTGCTGTCGCCGTACCAGCCGCACTGTATAAATTTGGCGCAGAGGTTTGACCACGTAACAATCCCACCAAACGACCATAAATCTGTTGTTGGCGGCTAAGAATTTTGCCATTTATTTCATTCTTTTGCTGGCATTGTTGTGTGAGTCGCTTCAACTCTTGCCAGTGTTCTTTGAGTTGCTGCTGATTAAAGCTATTAACAAACTCTTCCCATTTACCTGAAGATTGTTTTTCTTGAGTGATATTTGCCCAGCTCGCTCTGCGCTTGGCACTTTCTTCAAGATGGGAGAGGGCTGGCATTTTGTTTTTAACAACTTGTTCAAGTAAATCTGCATCCCTTGCCTTAAGAGCTTCTTGCTCCTGATCCAGTAGGTCGAGCAATGTGTGACATGCATCGATGTCAGATGCAATTTGTCTTTCTATATCTTGAGCTGCAATATCTGTATTCATGTCGTTCTACTTCACATTGAAAAGTTGTAATACTTATGTGTTGTCATGCATATAATTTTGAGGCAGTAATTAAATTGGCAGTAAAACCATAACTTTGCATATTCTGTGCCTTAACACCGTAGAAGGCTGATCAAAGTATCAACTAATTTGCAATTGCTGAATTTTGCGTCGCTACTTGGCCAAAGGGTAATTAGAACGGGTGATGTTTAATGTTCTATGTCTAGCGCCGAGTGGAAATCGAGTCGGTGTACTGCCGTGTTATTTGCGAGTAAGTTTTTAGTCAGTGCCGCTATTAAAAACTTATCTAGATAGTGATAGGGGATAAATTAACCTAGTTGCTGTTCTTCCTGCAGCAGGGTATTGGCGATTGCGCCGCTATCGATTTGATAGTTACCAGAATCTACCGAAGTCTTGATGCGGTCAACCTTTGCCGTATCTATGTCACTCGTTTCAGCAATTTTACTTTCGATTTTAGCGATGCTTAAGCTGGCTGAGCTCAATGACACGCTGTCTGACTCAGCAGGTTGTTGCTTCGTTGAAGGCGATGCAAGGCCCTGCTCGTCTGACTTTGTCGCATTCTGTTGGCGAGCTTTGCCAGCAGAGGTACCGTGAGAATTAACATTACTTCCAGGATCGATAACCATAATCATTGCCGCTTAAGTTGGTTGGACGATGCTTACATAGTTTCTTTGATTCTCTTATCGGCCACTGAACTAAGAACATTAGTGTTTTTTTTAAATTTTCTAAAAAAAATTGAATCATGATAGATCTGTGCTAAGGCCGAATCCACTATGTACTCACTTTCTTAGCGTGAAAGCCTTTAATGCTAACGGGTCGCGACAATACCTGGCGCAACTATTCGTGCTTGTACAATTTTATTTGACCGTTGGTTTTTAACTCTTATATCTTGGCCTAGTTGGCCACTGATTAAGGCAATGCCTTCTGTTTCCACAGATAAGAAACGCGATTTGGAAGTCACGATAACGGTTTGTCCTTTACGTACAATATTTGGTTTTTTCAGTAATGCTAAATGTACGATATCCCCGGAGCTTATAGGTCTTTTTAGTTCCATACCTATAACGCGCGACATATCCTCAAGATAACCATATCCCGACGATGCAGTGTTAAGCTGCCGATAATCTAGATCATGCTCGGTAAATAAGTGCCCTCGTGATAAAGAGCGTTTTGCTACCAGTACATTAGCGTAGACATCAATTTTAACTGGAACATAGATTGTCCAGCGATGCTTACCAACACAACTTGTTTTAACGGTAATGTTACTTATATTTTGCGGAGGTTGGCTGATCTTGAATGTCAAATTGTCGTCACATCTATTGAGTCTGAGACGCGAGTCGAGATTACCAATCCGAATTTTGACATTATTTTTGAAATTCTCTTCACCAAAAACATTTCTATAATGTGACGTTGTATGAGCTAGAACGTGATTCCTAAGCGCTTCTATATTCTGCTTTTCGGCCGATATAGCGTTATATGAGAGTAATACTAACGATAGTGATGCAAAAAAACTGCGTAGTTCCATGATTCTTGTCCTATGCTGTAAGCGAGAACGACAATTTATATCATTATTTGGGATGTATAAAAACGTCCATATAAGTACATGTTAGCAAAGCTTGTGCCTCTTGCTAAGTTTATTTTCAAATATACTAATACTATTAAAACGCAGAAGAGGAAACAATATGGCTGGTGTTCTTGATAGTGTCAATCAGCGCACTCAGTTGGTGGGGCAGAATCGCCTTGAACTATTGCTATTCAATCTTGGCGGCTCACAGTTATATGGAATTAACGTGTTTAAAGTGAAAGAAGTATTACAGTGTCCAGCACTGAGTGAAATCCCCAAGCGTCATCCTGTTATTCGAGGTCTTGCACATATACGTGGCGGCACGATACCTATTATGGATATGAAGTTAGCGACAGGTCATCCGCCTTTAACAGATATTGAGAACTGTTTTGTTATTATCGCCGAATATAATAGGTCGACTCAGGGTTTTCTTGTGAAGGGGGTTGAACGAATAGTTAACATGAATTGGGCGGATATACACCCGCCACCCAAGGGAGCGGGTAAAGACAATTACCTTACCGCTGTATCTGAGGTAGATGGCAAGTTGATTGAAATCATAGACGTGGAAAAAATCTTAGCTGAAGTTTCGCCAATGGCGGAGGATGTCAGTGCCGAGATTATTGAAGCTGCGCAAGAAGACATTCAAGTTCAAAAACATATCCTTATTGTTGATGATTCTTCTATTGCTCGTAAGCAAATACAAAAGGTTGTAGAAAGCCTGGGTGTTAAAACAACCTTGCGTAAAGACGGCAAAGAAGCCCTTGACTATTTGCTTGAGCTCATAGAATCAGGCAAAGATCCTTATAATGAGCTATTGCTTGTGGTGTCCGACATCGAAATGCCAGAAATGGACGGCTATACATTTACTGCGGAGATAAGGGCCAATCCTCAATTAAAAGATATGCATATTGTGCTCCATACCTCGTTAAGTGGTGTCTTTAATGAAGCTATGGTGAAAAAAGTTGGCGCTAATGATTTTCTTGCTAAGTTTCATCCCGATGAGTTGGCGAAACGTGTAAATTCTCGCATTGCTGAGTTAATAGGTGACGAGTAAGCTCTCTGCGATTATTCGTTTTCCGGACTAACAGGCAAATAATAATGGCTTGCGAATGGTAAATAATACGATTGCTCAGCTTTCGATCTCTGAGTTTCACGAGTTTCGGGAGTATTTAAGACAAATTGCTGGTATTGATTTAGGTGATAATAAAAAGTACTTAGTAGAAACACGCTTAAAGAAGATATTGTCTGAACATAAGTGTAGTTCTACTGCACAATTAGTTAGCCTCATAAAGCAACCAACTAATGGCAAAGTGCGTCAGCAAGTGATTGATGTCATGACGACCAATGAAACTTTTTGGTTCCGGGATGTTTATCCCTATGATTATCTGAAACACACACTTCTTCCTCAACTCAGTCAAGATCAGCCTGGTGGCCGCTTTCGTATTTGGTCTGCTGCTTGCTCTTCAGGCCAGGAACCATATTCTATGAGTATGATTATTGAGGAGTGCTTGAAGGAAAATAACTCGGTTCGAAACCTCAATGTTGAAATTATCGCTACTGATTTATCCAGTGAAATTTTGCAGCAAGCTAAACAAGGTATCTATGATAGGTTATCTATTAATCGTGGTTTGTCTAACGACCGTTTGAATAGTTTTTTTGAGCCACAAGGTGATGAGCAGTGGCAAATGAAAAGAAACTTACGTCAACGTATTAACTTTCGCCCGTTAAACTTACAGGAAAGTTATGCATCACTAGGTAGGTTTGATATTGTTTTTTGTCGTAATGTTCTCATTTATTTCTCTGCAGAATTGAAAAAGGATATTTTGACTCGAATTCATGGTACTTTAAAACCAGGTGGCTACCTATTTTTAGGTGCATCCGAAACGCTTGCAGCCGCCTCCGATCTGTTTGATATGGTGCACTGTAATCCTGGGGTTGTTTACAAAGCAAAGTAGATAACACGTTATATTATTTTCTTATACCCTTATTTCTTTCTGCTATTTGGTAGGCACTATGCTAATGGTGCTTGCCAGGGCTTTCTCTAGGCTTTGGCTGTTGCCTTTTCCACAGTATGAAGATTACCGCATTGGCGGATAAGTTTTGCCGCTTTCTTCCTGGTTTTAATTTTTAGTTTTCTCTCATTTAAAAAAACCTTATAAATCATTGTGTTACATCCTCTCTATTGTTGGCATATCAGTTGCTTTTAGAATTCCATAAGTAAGTACACGGCAATCTCGTAGTTTGAGAGTAACAATGTGATTGCAAAATAGAATGACCCTGGAAAACTCAAAGCGATGACGACAATTTCTTTCCAAAAAGCCGTAGGCCTCGCAGAAAACGCTCTGCGTTTGCGTGCCGAACGCGCCGGTGTTATTTCGAGCAACCTCGCAAACGTAGATACTCCGAACTATAAAGCCCGCGATTTTGATTTTCACAAAGCGCTTAAAAGTCAAATGGGAAACAGCGATAGTCGTATGGATAAAACTCATGAAGGACACATGGAGGTCTCGCGTGGCGCTAGGGGAGATGATGACTACAGCTATCGTATACCGCAACAACCTTCAGTTGATGGTAATACAGTGGAAGAAAATATTGAACACGCTGAGTTCACTCGTAACAATCTTGAGTTTCAAGCTGCGTTCACTTTCTTGAATGGCAATTTTAAAGGTCTGCAAAAAGCTATCCGTGGAGAATAACTATGGCAATTACAAATATTTTTGATATTGCTGGCTCAGGCATGAATGCTCAGAGTATTCGTTTGAATACTACTGCAAGTAATATTGCTAATGCAGAAACAGCAAGTTCCAGTAGCGATCAAGTGTATCGCGGGAGGCATCCTTTATTCTCTGCAGTTTATCAGGATATGTCAGGAAACAATTTTGGTGATAGTTTTGGTAACTCCGATAACGCAAGAGTTCGAGTCGATGGTATTGTTGAAAGTGATGCTCCATTGCAACCACGCTATGAACCTGGACATCCAAAAGCTAATGAAGATGGTTATGTTTATTATCCGAATGTCAATATTGTAGAAGAGATGACGAATATGATTTCAGCATCCCGTTCGTTTCAGGTGAATGTGGAGATGATGAGTTCAGCCAAACAGATGATGCAACGAGTGTTAAGTCTCGGACAATAGAGTGTTTATCGGATAAGAGGGTAGATTATGTCGGAACTTAACGCCACAAATAACAGTGTTTTTAATAATTTATCTATTAGAGATAAAAAAGAAAGCACACCACAAGACAATGAGCTTGGGCAAAGTGCTTTTTTAGAATTAATGATTACTCAACTGGAAAATCAAGATCCTCTTAGTCCACAAGATAATACGGAGTTTGTAGCACAGTTGGCGCAATTTAGTTCTGTAGAAAGTCTCGATAAGCTCAATAATAACTTTGACAGTTTTACTAATAATTTTGTTGCTAATCAAGCGCTACAAGCATCGAGCCTGGTTGGGCGTTCGGTTACGGTGCCCACAGATACAGCCATTTTAGAGTCAGGTAATGTTGTCAGTGCCAGTATAGATGTTCCTTCTAGCACAGGGGATTTATCGGTCAGTATATATAACGAAGCTGGTGAATTGGTTGATCAAATTAGCTTAGGTGAACAACCTGCAGGTGAAATGGTTATGCGTTGGGATGGCTTGAATTTTGAAGTTAATGGTGATCTTACCGATTGGCAAAGCAGCCACGAAAATGGCTTGCCTGCAGGCACTTACAAATTTGAAGTGACATCAAGTATTGATGGTGTCGATACTGTTCTAGAAACAGCGTTAAGCGCTAATGTTAATAGTGTTACCGTTGCTAGTAACGGTTCGCTTATTCTTAACTTAGCTGGAATTGGTGCCGTGAGTTTGGCGGATGTTAAACAATTTAATGAATAGTATTTGATTAACATATTAAATTGATGTTTTTGAGAAGTAATAAATTCAGGAGAAAGTTGTCATGCCTTTTGATACAGCATTGAGCGGAATTCGTGCCGCGTCGACAGAACTTAACGTTACCGGCAATAATATTGCTAATGCCTCGACAACTGGATTTAAATCCTCTCGTGTTGAATTTGGAGATGTTTATGCACAGGGTTCGGGCAGTGTAGCCATTGGTAGCGGTGTACAGATTCAAGATGTTGCACAAAACTTTGAACAGGGAAATGTTGCCTTTACAGAAAAAGATTTAGACCTTGCTATTAATGGTAATGGCTTTTTTGTATTAAACCAACAAGGTGAAACTCGCTACACTCGCGCAGGAGCTTTTGGTTTAGACGATAGAGGATTTGTGGTTAATACTACAGGCGCATTTTTGCAGGGCTTCCCTGCGGATGCCCAAGGCAATATTGGTGGTATAGCCGGGGATATTCAAATTCAAACAAGCAATCTTGCTCCCCGTCGAACAACCCTAGTTGAATCGGTATTAAATTTAGATGCAGCAGAGCCAGTATTACAAAGAGAAGGGCGCTCATTAACCACAGAAGGTGTGGGTATTGGTGTTACTCAGGTCGGCAGGCAAAATGCCACAACTACTGTATTAACAGGTGCGCCTTTTACACTGCCATTAGCCAATGATTTTCTAACAACGCCAATGGATTTTACCGTTGAATTAACTGCACCGGCGACAAATTTTGGAGCGGTAGATGTTAATCTACAAACAACAACGGGTGTGCCGCGTAACGTTACCACGTTTAATGATTTAAATATTTTGGCTAGTGTTATCAACTCACAAATCTTTACTCCAACGCCCCCGCAAACAGCTATCGATGTGGTGGCTCGTGCGCAAGACCTCGGCGGTGGTAACTTTGCAATTGTTATAACAGCAGCTGAAGAAGGTCTAAGTTCTGATATCTCAATTAGTGGTAATACCGCTAACTCTGCATTAATTGGTCTCACGCCAGCGTTGGCAGCAGTTTCTGGAGAAGCACAAGTCACTAATGGTTACCCTGCACAACCTATTCAAGTTACTAACCCCGATGGTGATACAGTTACTTATAATACAGTTGCTGGAGATAGTGCAGCGACAACAGCTTCTGGTCTCAATGCTTTACAAGGTGTGTCAGCAACAGCAAGAACGGAAGCGACAATATCTAATTATACCAGTGCCGCTGGTAACCTTGCTTTAACAGTTAACAGCGTAACATTAACAGGGGATAGCTTAGCTGCACTTGAAACAGAAATTAATGGCCTTAGTAATTCTACCTTACCTGGAATCTCAGCGGTGCATAATGCAGCGGCAGGTACTTTGGTATTAACTTCTGCCGGTGGTGGTGATATTGCAATTAGTATCGATAGCTTAGATGATGGTGATGCTATAACAGTGCTCGGTGATCCAGATGCATTACCGCAGACGTTAGAAGTTGATGCTGCAGCTGATGGTATTGCTGCCGGTAGCAGTGACGCCTCTATTAATTCATTAGTAGTGGGTGGGGTTATTGATATTGTTTTTGATGAAGGTTTTGATTTGGTGACGCCTCCTAACACCTTAATTTTTCAACCCATTAGCCCAACTGAATTCACTAATGTTACACTTAATGAATTTGATCCCACCGATCAAGCGACGTATAACAGCGCTACATCTATGACGGTTTTTGATAGCTTGGGGATTGCTCATGTGATGACACAGTATTTTGTCAAGCAAGAATATGATCCCAATAACCCTACGACAACCCCTAACCATTGGCAAGTACACATACAAATTGATGGCGAGGATATAGGTGACCCTAATACTTTGCTGCCACCGCCACAGAATACCGTAGCAACAGATGCCGTTTATAATATATTTTTTAATGATGACGGTTCTCTAGATACAACTAGAAGTGAGCCCATATTAATTTCCAACTGGGTTCCTTTGGATGAGGAAGGACAGCCTAACTCTGCTGCCGGGCCACAAAACGTACTAGCGGGTGGCTCCATCCCAATTCCAGAGCCACCTACAAGTTCGAATTTTATTATTGACTACACAGGAACGACACAAACAGGATCGGCGTTCTCCGTTAATGATGCGGATCAAAATGGTTTTGCAACCGGGCGCCTCTCTGGCCTCAATATCGATGCTAGTGGTATTGTTTTCGCGCGCTTTACCAATGGGGAATCTCAGATTTTAGGGCAGGTAGCTCTTGCAGACTTTCCCAATGAAGAAGGCTTAGAGCCTTCAAGTAATAGCACATGGGTAGAAAACTTTCGCTCGGGGGAACCGCGCGTCGCCGCTGCTAACACAGGTGCATTGGGCACAGTGCAAGCTGGCGCTTTAGAAGAGTCGAATGTAGATATATCCGCGGAGCTTGTTAATCTTATTATTGCACAACGTAACTTCCAAGCAAGCGCTAAAACTATCGAAACCGCAGACACTGTAACCCAAACAATTATCAATTTAAGATAATTTTTTATTAACCCGGCAGATATTTATGCCGGGTTAATAGAGGCCTTATCAATTGCTATTGCCAAAAATATGACTGTTGCATTGGCGATCTTAATTTCTTCTTTCTATTATTTTCACACTCGTATTGCAGTCTTTATAAAATCTATCCTTCTATCAGTTAGTTCTCTCTTGGCATTTATATTGCTCAACTTCTATTACTCAATAGCATTATGTCTATACATACATTTTTTTGACGGAATTTATTATGGATAAAGCATTGTACATTGCCATGACAGGGGCCAAAAACAATATGATGGCGCAGGTCAGCCACACCAATAACTTGGCCAATGTCAATACCACCGGTTTTCGAGCAGACTTTGCCCAAGCTCGTAGTATGCCCATTTATTATGGAGATGGCTTTCCCACTCGTGCCTATGCGTTAACCGAACGCCCTGCGACAGATTTTTCTCATGGTGCCTTGATAGAAACAGGAAGAGATTTAGATATCGCCATTGAGCAGCAAGGGTTTATTGCTGTGCAAGCAGTTGATGGGCAAGAGGCATATACTCGAGCAGGTTCTCTACATCTCGACAGTGTGGGTATATTACGCACCGGAAATGGTTTGCCGGTTATCGGTAATGGAGGGCCTATCGCTATTCCTCCGTCTGAAAAAATAGAAATTGGTCTAGATGGAACAATTACTATTATTCCTTTAGGTCAAGGGGTAGAAGAAATTGCCCAGATCGAAAGAATAAAATTAGTTAATCCTCCAATTGATAGTTTAGAAAAATCTGAAGATGGACTCATTCGTCCTCGTGATCCCAATCAAGATATACCGGCTGATGGGGCTGTCAGAATAGTTTCGGGTTTTTTAGAGGGTAGCAACGTTAATGCAGTAAATGAATTGACAAGTATTTTAAGTTTATCGCGACAATTCGAAATGCAAATAAAAATAATGCAAGTTGCCCAAGAAAACTCAGAGGCTTCGGCACGGCTGTTGCAGTCTCAAGGTTAGCGATGCGAGGATGTATCGCCGTTGCCAAAAATTAATAGTAATAATTACCGTAAGTATTGAAGTAGAGGTAGAATATGCACGCTGCATTGTATGTAAGTAAAACAGGATTGGCGGCACAAGATACGCAGTTAACAACAATATCCAATAATTTAGCCAACGCCTCCACTGTTGGATTTAAGCGCGATCGCGCGGTATTTGAAGATTTACTCTACCAAATACAGCGTCAGCCCGGTGGCTTAAATACGGAAGAAACACAACTACCTTCAGGTTTACAGCTAGGCACAGGTGTGCGTGTTGTTGGTACCCAAAAAGAGTTTACTTCTGGTAGTTTACAAATCACCGGTCAAATCTTAGATGTGGCGATTGATGGACGTGGATTTTTTCAAATACAACAACCCGATGGCAATATTGCCTATACCCGCAATGGACAGTTCCATTTAAATGGTGAAGGGCAGGTAGTCAACGCCAGTGGGCTTTTACTCGATCCTAATATTACAGTTCCTGACAACGTTGAAAATATTACCATCGGTACCGATGGCTTGGTAAGTGCCTTTATTGCAGGTCAACCCGCCGCCGCTGTACTTGGAAATATCCAGGTAACAGATTTTGTCAATCCTGCGGGTCTTCAGGCAATAGGTGGAAATTTATTTTTAGAGACAGCCGCTAGTGGAGACCCTCTTACCGGCACACCTGGTGAAAATGGTTTGGGGGAAACTAAGCAGGGAATGTTAGAAAACTCCAATGTCGATATCGTTGAAGAAATGGTGAACATGATAACGACTCAACGGGCATATGAAATGAACTCTAAGGTTGTTTCAACGGCTGATCAGATGCTGCAATTTTTATCTCAAAATTTATAGCGTGAAGAAATAATGATAACTTTAAGAGACAAACCTTTTTCCAACGCTAGTAATTTCTTGGTGATGTTGACAATGTGTTGTGTACTAAGCGCTTGTGTCATACAAGCGCCTCCGCGTCCCAACGATCCCTACTATGCGCCTGTTTTAAAAACTATGCCAGAGCGCAATACCCCACACAATGGCTCTTTATTTAGTGATAATTCCGGTCTGATATTATTTAGTGACGGCAAGGCGAAAGATATTGGCGATATTATTACTGTCGTTTTGCAGGAGCAAACCTCCTCTAGTAAGAGTAGTAATGTCGAAATCACTAAGGAGAATGACGTAGAACTCGCACCTACAGGAGAGGGCACAATTTTAGGTGGCCAGCTAAGTATTGGAGAATATAATTTGGGTACAGCACTTAGCGGGACACGGGAATTTACTGGCGAGGCCGGTGCTGATCAAAGTAATCGTTTAACAGGTAATATTAGTGTGACTGTAGTAGATAAATTTCCCAATGGAACTCTAGTTATAAGAGGCGAGAAGTGGATAACACTAAATCGAGGTGATGAATTTATTCGTATCAGTGGTCTTATTCGCCCTGGAGATGTTACGCCTGAGAATACTATACAGTCGAATCGAATAGCAAATGCCAGAATCACATATTCTGGTACGGGTGAATTGGCAGATTCCCAAGAGATGGGGTGGCTAAGTCGTTTTTTTAATAGTGCAATATGGCCCTTTTAAGGCAGAGTATCATGCGACGGTATTTATTATTTATAGCATTGTACGGCTTTTGTTTTTCTCCGTATGTGATTTCAGAAAGGATAAAAGATATTGCATCGGTTGACGGTGTTCGAGTAAACCAATTACTAGGCTATGGATTAGTGGTTGGTTTAGACGGTACTGGAGACAAGACTAATCAAGCCCCTTTCACTGGCCAGTCTTTTGCGGCAATGCTACGGCAGTTTGGTGTTACTATTCCTGATGGCGCGAATTTTCAGGTGAGTAATGTTGCTGCGGTTGTGGTTCATGCCGAGTTACCGCCATTTGCTAAGCCTGGACAAAAAGTGGATGTTACTATTTCTTCTATTGCGAATGCTTCAAGCCTTAGGGGCGGTACCTTATTATTGACACCACTAAAAGGTTTGGACGGAAAAACTTATGCCGTTGCCCAGGGCAGTCTTATTGTCGGCGGTTTTGGTGCCGAAGGTGCTGATGGTTCTCGTGTAACAGTTAACGTACCAAGTGTTGGCCGTATTCCTGATGGTGCTATGGTGGAACGTGCTATCGACACCACTTTTGGTGGCACGGAGCGTATTACATTTAATTTACATACTCCTGATTTTACAACAGCCAAACGTGTAGCCGATAGTATCAATGATCTTATTGGTCCAGATGTGGCAATTCCCGTGGATGCTACATCAATTAGTGTACAGGCCCCGAAAAACCCAGCGCAAAGAGTCGACTATCTGTCTTTATTAGAAAACGTTGAAGTGGTGCCGGGGAAAGCTTCGGCTAAAATAGTCATTAATTCTCGAACTGGAACGATTGTTGTCGGCCAACACGTGCGCGTAGAGCCTGTTGCAGTGACACATGGATCATTGACGGTAACCGTACGCGAGGATGTTGCCGTCAGCCAACCCAATGCCCTTGCTGATGGCACCACTGTTGTGGTGCCCGATAGTGATGTGGAAATAACAGAAGAAAGCGGCCCCATGTTTTTATTATCTCCAGGGCCAACATTGAGCGATATTGTTAAGGCTGTGAATGAGGTTGGGGCTGCGCCAGGCGATTTAATGGCAATTTTAGAAGCACTTAAACAAGCGGGTGCTCTTAAAGCTGAGATCTTGGTGATATAAATGAAATCGCCTGAATTATCACTATCACCTACGTCTTTACTTCAATCGCAAGCTTCTCCTCTGACTTCCTCGGAAGTTTATACAGATTTTCACGGTTTGCAAAAAATTAAAAATGAAGAGAATCAAGAACAAGCTTTAAAAAAAGTAGCGCAACAATTCGAGTCATTATTTATGTCGATGATGATCAAGAGTATGCGTTCGGCGAATGAAGTTTTCGAGAGTGGTAATATCTTTAATAGTAATGAATCGAAGTTTTATCGCGATCTTCTCGATCAGCAAATGTCACTTTCACTTTCCCATGGCAAAGGCCTTGGTATCGCCGATGTTCTATATCGCCAATTAAGTAAAAGTTACGGCGATACTGACAGCCGTATAGGTGAAAGCGACGCTAATAATTTATTGCATAATAAAAGATTGGAGCAACCTCCTTATCAGAGCGACGCTGATGGGGGACTGCATGAGCTAGAGCAAACAGAGAAAATAGACGCGAAGAAAAATAGCAGTTTCAATTCTCCAGAAGAATTTATTCGAGGCATATACCATTATGCTAAAAGTGCTGCACAAAAGCTCGGAGTCGATACGGAAACGCTTATTGCCCAATCAGCCCTGGAAACTGGATGGGGACAACACATCGTTAGTGATAGTGAAGGGGATATTAGCCATAATTTATTTAATATTAAGACTGGCTCACAATGGTCTGGGGGCTCTGTAGGTAAAACTGTGCTGGAATTCAGTGGTGGCACTGCAGTTAAAGAGCAAGCTCAGTTTAGAAAATATGAAAATTTTCAGCAGAGCTTTGATGATTACATCACTTTCATACGAGACAATCCACGTTACCAAGATGCTTTGAATGCTAAAGACGGGGATAGTTATATTCAATCTCTGAAAGATTTTGGCTTTGCTACCGATCCAAATTATGTCGAAAAAGTAAGAAATGTACGAAGCAAAGTAATACAAGTGTTAAGTGATTTTGCTCGCGAATTTTTTGCTCAGCAGGTAAAAGGTGACTTATGACATCTCAGCTTTTAGGCGTAAGTGTTACTGGTCTACGTGTTGCCCAGAGTAATTTAAGTATTACCGGGCATAATATTGCTAGTGCAGATGTCGAAGGATACAGCCGGCAAATTGTTAATTCTGAAACTAACAACGCAACGCCTATCGGGAATAGTTTTATTGGTAACGGTGTTAATGTTGCGTCAATTGAACGTGTGGCTAATCAGTTTATTATTGAACAAATGCGTGTAGATACTAGTTTATTTAAGGACTTAGATATTTACAATGAAAATATTAGTCAATTAGACCGTTTACTCTCAGATCCGGCGACGGGCTTGTCTGGAGGTTTGGAAACATTTTTCGCCGCTTTACAGAATGGCGCTGACGATCCAACTTCAATTCCAGCACGACAACTTATTTTAAGTGAGTCAGAAAATCTTGCCGATCGTTTTAACACTATATACGACCGTTTAGAAGTGATTAATGATAGTGTTGATGACTTTATAAATTCTGCTGTATCTCAAATTAATTCTTTAGTTGATAATATTGTGCAACTTAATCTTCGTATAGCTGACGCGCAAGGGGTCGATGATGCGCAGCCGAATGACCTTCTCGATCAGCGGGACGAAGCCATACGACAATTATCAGAGCTAGTTGCTGTACAAACGTATGATCAAGGTGCGGGTCAGGTGAATGTGGTGCTCAACAGCGGTCAAAACCTTGTTATTGGTACTGAGGCTCGGCATATTAATGTTGTCGCAAGTGCATCTAACAGTCAGCGACTGGATGTGGCTTTTGAAAATGGTGCCAATGACATTATTATTACCGATCTTATTTCAGGTGGAGAGCTAGGTGGCCTGTTGCGCTTTCAAAATACTGTTATGGATCAAGCCTATAATGAGTTAGGGCGCATTGCTATCGTGATGGCTGATACATTTAATGAACTTCATCAACAGGGAATCAACTTAAACAATGAGTTTGGTGGTAATTTTTTCTACGATGTTAATGAAACGACCATTGCTCGTAATAGGGTTATTGGTAACTCTAACAACAATCTACCTAATGACCGTGTTCTTTCATTAAATATTGCTGATAGCAGTCGTATTACTGCAGACGATTATGAAGTTACAATTGAGGCAGGAGGTCTGTTTCGCGTTACTAATCTTGGCACTGGCGAAGAGGTTATTTCTAATGTGTTAACTGGTGCAACACCGCAAACAGTCGAGTTTGATGGCTTCGAATTAGTTTTTGAACGTGGTTCTTTTCAGGTTGGTGACTCTTATACCCTATTGCCATCTAGGTCAGCATCACGAGATTTTAGCGCCAAGTTATTAGATGCAAGTAGTATTGCTTTCGGCAGTCCTTTAGTTACTGATGCCTCTATTGGTAATGTTGGTAACGGTGATATTAACTTTGGCGAAGTGCTTTCCCTAGATGATGTTAATGGCAATTCTTTGCCGCTTTTTGCCACACCAGGCGAAATGAATCCGCCACTTATGGTACGTTTTACCACAGCCAATACGTATGAAATTTTAGATAATAGTAATCCCGGTAATCCCGTTGATTTAAATCCTCCTATTCGCAATCAACGTTATATACCAGGAATATCTAACAACCTTTTTCCAAGCGATCCAGGTGAAACTGCAGTACAAACCAATGGCAGCTCGATAGGTTTGCCTTTGGGGCGACTGCCTGTGGTAGGCGGCGGAGCATTAACCAATGGTTACCCTGCAGAAGCTATTACTATTACACAAGCATCCTCACAGCCGGGAGTTCCAGATACATCGCTTAATGTTTTTACTTCAATTAATGCCAGTGCAAGAGAAACTGCAAGCCTTTTGAATAATGTCGAAGGCGTATCGGCCACAGCATCAAATTATATGGAAATTACTGATGTACAAAACCTCAGTTTAACTTCGCCATTACAAATCAATTTAAATGGTGAGGATTTAATAGAATATGAATTTGATGCAGGTTCAGGTACATTTATTCTCGACCCGGATGTACCGGATCCGACACTCAGCGCGGATCAGTTTAATGATTACTTAGAAGATAGAATCAATAATAATGCTAATTTAAGTGCGCGAGGAATTTATGCTGTCGCTGGTATTGATGCTACTACTGGCGTATCAGAACTACGAATTTATTCCACTGAAGGTGACGACTTTCAAATTTCATTAGAAGCCGATGCTGGTGGACCCGATTCATTAAGTGTTGGTGATGGTAGTAATCCTACCGTGGCGTTGGATGGTAACGGCGCCGGTGTAACTTCAGCTATTGCAATTGGTGGCTCTCTCGATGTGCGTTTATCTGATGGTATATCGCTGGAAACCTTTCCTCCCAATAGTTTGCTTTTTGGTGACACTCAATTGCCTGGCTTTGCCACTTCTACTTACTTAGGTATTCAAGCATCGATTCAAGGAACGCCGCAAGCAGGTGACACTTTTACCTTAGATTTTAATAGTAATGCCGCCTCTGATAATCGCAATGCTTTAGCGTTAGCCGGGTTACAAAATCAAGGAAACTTTGATAACGGTACCGCCAGTTATAGTGATGCATATAGCTCTCTGGTTGAAGCTATTGGCATTGATACTGCATCATCAAGGGTAAACCGTGATGCAAGTGAACAAGTATTACAGGAAACAACGCGTTTGCGTGATTCTGTTTCTGCCGTTAATCTCGATGAGGAAGCGGCTAACTTAATTAAGTATGAACAAATGTTTTCTGCCAATGCCCAAGTAATTTCTGTTGCACGCGAATTGTTTGACCAGTTACTCAACTCGTTATAAGTGGAGCCCTTATAACAGGAGTTTGCACTATGCGTATCTCATCGAATCAAATTTTTAATATTGCCAACGACAGCATTGGATTAGCCAACCAGGCGGTTGTTAAAACACAGCAACAGCTATCCACTGGTCGCCGTGTTCTTAATCCCTCGGATGATCCGGTAGCATCGACCAAGATACTTGCAATTAACAAAGAGCTAGCTGACGTTACGCAATTTGAAAGAAATATCAATACAGCCAAAAATAATATGGTGTTAGAAGAATCCATACTCACGGGTGTTAATAATATTATTGTTCGCATGCAAGAGCTTGCTGTGCAGGCAGCGAACACTGCGACACTATCTGAAAATGAATATATTGCCTTATCTAATGAAGTGGACTCGCGCTTAGAGGAATTAACTAACTTACTCAATTCACAGAATTCAAATGGTGACTATATTTTTGCCGGTTATAAAAGCACTACGGCTCCGTTTGTAGGAGGCGCTAACTCAGGTTTTAATTACTTAGGGGATGAAGGTCAACAGTTTATTAAAATCGCTAATAACACTACCGTTGCAGCCAGTGACTCAGGGAAGGAAATCTTTGTTGATATCGAAAGTGCACGTAATACAATTTTTACCGTGGCCAATTCCTCTAATCGTTCGGAGCCTGCGGCGGAAATATCTATAGGTCAAGTGATTGATCAGGATGTCTATGATGATTTTTACCCTGAAGATATCGTTATTACATTTAACCAAGATAATACCATAGCGCCTCCGGGTAAGAATTTTACCGCGCGGGAACGCTCAACCGATAGAATTATTGTTGCTAATCAGCCTTATGTCCAGGGCAATGAAATTCAAATACAAGGTGTGAGCTTTAGGATTAGTGGCAATCCTGCATCGGCAACACCTACAGAACGAGGCGATCAATTTTTTATCGAATCTACACAAAAACAAGATATTTTGACAACAGTCGCACGTTTTAGTGAAGCAATGAAAATTTATGATGGTACTGATGAAGGACGTGAGACGCTTTCTGACGCTGTGGCAAACACTATCGATAATCTTTCTAATGCACAAACCAGTGTATTAGAGACTGTTGCCGAACTTGGAGCAAGGTTTAATACACTTGATAGCACAGAGCAATTGCATTTAGATTCGAAATTAATATCTCAAGAATTACTGTCATCCTTGCGAGATATTGATTATGCCGAAGCAGCCGCACGCCTTTCTTCACAGACACTTATTCTTGAGGCTGCACAAGCATCTTTTGTTCGTGTTACTCGCTTAACCTTATTTAGTCAACTCTAAAATATAGTCAAATTTAATTTTTAATAAAATTTAACTAATCATCCTATATTATGTAAAATAGGGCTCGCTCACTATGACTTCTAGTTCTAGTTCTAGTTCTAGTTCTAGTTCAATTTAACAATATCCCTATTTTTAATACTTCTTTTTATTTTTTGATTTTCGACTTTATCGATAAATATGTTAAATTTGTATGGAATGCTTATCGCTTTCTTTATTAAGATAATTTGAAAAACAAAAAAATATAGAGCGTCTAGTGTTTTAGCTGAGTATTGTCGCTTTTAATAAGATAAAAAAAATAGTTTTGTAGTAGTATCAGTCAACTCCAAAACTAAAAAAAATAATGAGGTATTGTTATGCAGCAATTATTGCTAAAGATAAGACCTTTATCTACTCTTCTTTCTTCTGTATTTTTTTCTTCTTTAGTATTTGCACAAAATCCTTTGGTTAGCCATTTATATACTGCTGACCCTACGGCAAGGGTATTTGATGGCAGACTCTATATTTATCCATCTCATGACGTTGACACATGTACGGCTAATCAAGGTTCGAATGGATTCTGTATGCCGGACTATCATGTGTTTTCGACAGATGATCTTGTGAATTGGACAGACCATGGTGTTATCATTGATCAAAACGATGTGCCTTGGGGCGAGAAAAACTCTTATGGTATGTGGGCTCCAGATGCTATTGAGCGAGATGGTAAATATTATTTCTATTTCCCTGGTATTCCCAGTGATGGTAGCGCTTTTCGTCGTATTGGTGTTGCGGTGTCAGATAGTCCAACCGGGCCATTTATCTTGGAAAATAACTACATTCAAGGAGTCAGTGGGATTGACCCGGGCGTTTTTATTGATGATGACGGGCAGGCATACTTGTTTCACGGTGGTGGTGAAACTTTAAGAGTCGTTAAATTAAAAAATAACATGAAGGAAACACAAGGTAGTACACAATTTATTAATGATTTGCCCACCGGTTACAAAGAGGGGGCCTTTATGTTTAAGCGCAACGGCATCTATTATTTAACCTTTCCCCGAGTTGGCTCGAATGGCTATGCAATTGAATATGCTACCGCGCAAAGCCCTATGGGGCCCTATAATTATAGGGGTGAAATAATGCCGAATATAGCCAACGGCACCAACCATCATTCTATTGTTCAGTATAAAAATCAGTGGTATATCTTTTATCACTTTTGGTCATTAAGTGGTAACAACCGCCTTCGTTCTATGCGTGCCGACACAATATCATTTAACAGTGATGGTAGCATCCAAAAGAAAGTAGCAACCATTCGTGGTATAGGCACACCTAAAGCGGGAGACATTATTCAAGTAGATCGTCATAACGGTATTAATAATGCGCAAATTCACTTAGTCCAGGGCAACGAACCAAGAGGGTTTCAGGTCGACTATATAAAAAATGGTGGCTGGGTAAGGTTTAATCGTGTGGATTTTGGTAGCGGTAATCTTGATAAATTTACCGCACGAGTCGCCAGTGGTAGTCAGGGAGGAACGTTAGAGTTGCGTATAAATTCTCCTACTGGCCCCTTACTTTCAAGCATTAATATTACCAATACCGGTGATTGGGGTAATTACCAAACTTTGAGTGCAGACTTTATTAATACAACTTCGGGTGTAAAAGATATTTTCGCTGTATTTAAAGGTGCAAATGGTTTTTTATTTAATGTTAACTGGTTAAGTTTTAGTGCTTCCGCCACATCAATTCCCGGTCGAGTACAAGCGGAAGATTACGTTGGTTTTTTCGATAATACCGTAGGTAATAGTGGTACTAGTTATCGTAATGACGATGTGGATATACAAGTGACAACGGATGCTGGCGGTGGTCATAACATTGGTTGGATGGCCACTAACGAATGG
This sequence comes from Agarilytica rhodophyticola, assembly GCF_002157225.2. Lineage (NCBI taxonomy): Bacteria > Pseudomonadati > Pseudomonadota > Gammaproteobacteria > Cellvibrionales > Cellvibrionaceae > Agarilytica > Agarilytica rhodophyticola. The sequence goes on along the minus strand of NZ_CP020038.1, from coordinate 4,298,637 downwards.
TTAGAGTATCCGATAAACGTTACTAGTGGTGGCAATTACAAAGCGAATATTCGTGTTGCTTCACCTAATTCAAGTGCTAAGTTCACACTTGAAATTGATGGTGTGTCTCGTGCAAACATTAATATAAGTAGCACAGGAGGATGGCAAAACTGGACAACTCTGAATCAGCAGATAGGTAATTTGTCTGCAGGTAGGCATACACTGAGGCTGCGAGTGTTAGCTGGTGGCTTTAATGTTAATTGGATTGAATTAACACAAAACTAACTGATAATAATCTTAAAAATAAAGCGGCAAGTTTTTTCTTGTACCCCGACAGACCTTGCCGCTTTTTCTCATTAGCTCTTATGTAAAAACTCTTTTCTTCTATATCTCTTTGAAAAATAAAGCATTTCTAATATTGGCACAGGCGTTGCTCAATAACCTGTAGTGAAACCTAATTGCCGATTTAAGCATTATCTATATAGGCAATATGTTTCAAGCATTTATAACAGTGGCTCAAAGAGGTTACAGGAGAAAAGCTATGCCTTTAGTCATTAACACTAATGTTGCTTCGCTCAATGCTCAACGGCAACTCGTTCAGTCCGGCAATGATATGGCTCAGGCTATGGAACGTTTAGCTTCCGGTAGACGAATCAATACCGCCAGAGATGACGCGGCAGGCTTGGCGATTTCGAATCGACAAACGTCACAAATACGTGGTTTGGATCAGGCTATTCGAAACGCAAATGACGGCGTGTCACTGATTCAGACTGCTGAAGGTGCGTTGGATGAGGTAACGAATATTTTACAACGTATGCGTGAACTTGCCATTCAATCCGCCAACGGAATCTACTCTGATACAGATAGAGCGACATTAGATGCTGAAGCGCAGCAGCTAAAAGCTGAAATAGATCGTATTGCCGATTCCACCTCTTTTAATGGTCAGGCACTACTCGATGGCAGCTTGGGTAATGTAACCTTGCAGGTGGGTTCTGAGTCGAATCAAACTATTGACCTTGAGATCCCAGGCTTTGCTTCTGCCTCACTAGGGTCGAGTTCTGGCGATATTGTTGGCGATGAAGTCGCAAATGGTTTAGCTGATCTTACTGCGTTAACCGGCGGTGATGAGTTGCAAATTAATGATGTGGTTATCAGTGCAATTACTACTGCCAATGCGACCACAATCAACGAAGCCATTGCAATTATCAACTCCGATTTGGACGGTAAAGGTGCTGAAGTTTCAACATTAATTTCTTATGAATCTAATGCGGCTGGAAATGGTGTATTAATTCCGGGCACCTCAAATTTAGTGCTCACTTTGACAGATGGTGATGGTCAAGCTCAAACGTATACTATTACCGGCACCAACAGTATGAATGAGTTAGTGGCAAAAATTAATTCGGATACTATCATCGGGGCTCAAGTCAATGAAATTGGGCGTCTTATATTAAGCGCGCCAGATGGCACCAGTATTCGAGTGCAAGATGGTTCTACAGGGCAAGCCGCTACAGGTGCAGCGAGTAATGATGAAACTGAGAACTTTCGCTTAGTCATTACCGACACCAGTACCGATAATAATGGTGTAAAAATAGAGGCTACCACCGCTATTACTGCAGGGGAGTTGGATAATCTTGGGGTCAACGCCAATGATGACGATGGTAATTTATTAAGTGCCACCGTAACCGCTGGTACGGCAACAACACTGAACAATCTTAATCCCGGTGACTTAATTATTAATGGCATTGAAATAGGCGCTATTCAAGCATCTACTTCGGCAACGGCAGCGGTAGATAATGTTATTGAAGCGATTAATATCTTGTCCACTCAAACAGGGGTGGTTGCGTTTGAAGCTGAAGGTGGTTCGGGCGCTATTATCGGCCTACGTTCAACCAATGAGGATGCTATCTCGATTCGTTACGGTGATGGTGCAACTGCAGCCGATGTGCAAAATATCACGGGTTTTCAAGAACAAAACTCCGCTGCTGGTAGTGGCTCAGTCTCAGGTATCAAAATTGATACGGCCGCAGGAGCGCAAAACGCGATTGATATCATTGATGTCGCACTGGAGCAAATTAATTCAACACGCTCTGATTTGGGTGCTGTTAATAACCGCTTAGATTTTACTGTTTCCAACCTCGCCAACGTATCAGAAAGAACTTCAGCAGCACGTTCGCGAATTGTTGATGCAGACTTTGCAGCAGAAACCTCGATGCTAAGTCGTGCGCAAGTGCTACAGCAAGCATCTCAAGCAATGCTGGCTCAGGCCAATGCACAACCGCAGCAGGTCTTACAGCTATTGCAAGGTTAAGACTTCAGTTATTGAGTAGTTATCGCAATATATGGGTATCTTCATGGCGAGGCACTAATATCGTCATGAAGATAATTTTTGTCAAAATCTTTACCTTACCTTTATTAAAAAGAATAAAAATATATTCTTAATAAGTATTAGTATTAGCTAATAACTTTCCGTCATGTTAATTTTTAATTAAATCAAAAATGATCTATTTAAAAATTCCTTTCTAAAACTTAGTCGTCGCAAAAAATATTATTTTTTCTCATGTCAATTACAAGAATGATTTTGTTAACTTGTTGATTTTAAAGGTATTAACTAGTTTTGAAAAAATCGATGTCAGGTTTTATATACAAAGAAACCTGATAATTAATGAGTGTTAAAGTTCGGCAATTTCTTGCCGAGAACCTTTTACAGGAAGTAAGAGCGGCAAACTTTGTAGCTTTAAATTGTCTTCACGATAAATGGGTCGAAGTTCGCTGGCATTAAATATCAAACATTTAGGAGAGCCTTATGACTCTAGTAGTTAATACAAATGTTTCTTCACTGAATGCCCAACGTCAGTTGCTTCAGTCTGGTGCAGATCTAGACAGAGCAAGCGAACGATTGGCCTCAGGTCGTAGAATCAATTCCGCAGCCGACGACGCTGCGGGTCTAGCCATTTCTAACCGCCAAACATCTCAAATTCGCGGTTTGGATCAAGCTGTACGAAATGCTAATGATGGTATTTCTTTGATTCAAACAGCAGAAGGTGCCTTGGATGAGGTTACCAACATTTTACAGCGTAGCAGGGAGCTGGCGATTCAATCTGCAAACGGTATTTTCTCTGATGCTGACCGAGCGACATTGGATGCAGAGGTGCAACAGCTGAAAGCTGAAATTGACCGTATTGCCGAAACGACAGCATTTAATGGGCAAAATATTCTCGATGGCAGTTTGGGTAATATTGCATTGCAAGTGGGATCAGAATCCAATCAAACTATTGATTTTACAGTTTCTGGTTTTAGTACTTCCTCACTAGGAGGTTCTGGTGGTGACGTTATCGGTGAGGGTACAGCTGCTGGTATTGCTGACCTGCGCGCAGTAAGTGGAACTGCAGGACTCACCATTAATGATGTAGCAATTTCTGCACTTACTACTGCCAATGCCACCAACATTAATGAGGCATTAGCACTTATTAATGCTGACTTAGACGGTAAAGGCGCCGAAGTTGCATCTCTGGTGACACTTGAAGCAGATACTGCAGGTGATGGTGTACTAGTTGCAGCTAATAATGAATCTTTCGATATCACGCTAACTGACGGCGATGGTGAGCAGACAATTTACCGTATCACCGACACTAATAATATCGATGAATTAGTAAATAAAATTAATACTGAAACCACAGTGTCTGCATCCTTGGATGACAATGGAAAACTGATACTAAGTGCGGCAGGAGCGCAGACTCTTTTAGTTGCGGATGACTCTGCATCTGATGGCGCATCTGGTTTTACAACGACCACGACAGCTAACTTCGCTTTAGTATTTAACGATACCAGCATAGAGAACTCCGGCGTTAAAATTGAAGCGGGCACAGGTGCTAGTGCAGCTGAATTAGATGCAGTGGGTATTAATGTTCAGGATGATGATGGCAACCTACAAGGTGCTACTGTTGTCGCAGGCACGGCAGCTACATTGACTGATATCAATGCGGGTGATCTGGTAATTAATGGTGTTGACATCGGTGCGATTTCTGCATCCAGTGCGGCGGCTACTGCGGTAGATAATGTTATTGAAGAGATTAATAAGTTATCTGAACAGACAGGTGTCGTCGCGTTTGAGGCTGCGGGTAATACCGCTAGAGTCGCATTGCGTTCGACTACTGGATCATCCATACAAATTAAATATGGTGATAATGCTACAGCGGCTAACGTGGAGTCATTAACGGGCTTTCAAGAGCAGAATGCAGTGTCTGGCGCGGGCTCAATCGCGGGCATTAATGTCTCTACAGCTGCCAGTGCACAATCGGCGGTAGATGTTATCGATGCGGCGCTGGAGACAGTGAATGCGCAACGTTCGGAGCTTGGTGCGGTCAATAACCGGCTGGATTTTACCGTATCTAACCTGTCGAACATTTCCGAGAAAACCTCTGCTGCGAGATCGCGGATTGTCGATGCGGACTTTGCGTCAGAGACGGCACAATTGAGTCGGGCACAGGTACTACAGCAAGCGTCACAGGCGATATTAGCCCAGGCGAATGCAAGACCACAGCAGGTGCTTTCGCTCCTACAGTAATAGGTTAGAGTCACTCAGTTGATATTAGACTTTAGCCGGTTTTTACTGGCTAAAGTCGTTAGTGAGAGGATAATCCCATGAATGAAGTAAGAAGTTCTCAGATAGCCAGTACTATATTGGTTAATTCTGCTTCATCGAAAGGGGCTAAAGAAACTCCTTCATCCATAAATAGTAATAGCTTACCTGAAGAAGCTGGAAATGCAGAAAAAACAGAAAAGCCACAAGCTGAACCTGTATCTGCACCGGAATTACAAACAGCGATTGTCAATGTCAATGACTACGTACAATCACTGCAACGTGATTTGCAATTTTCAGTAGATAACGACTTGGATCAAACAGTGATTAAAGTCGTTGACAGTGATTCAGGCGAGCTGATTCGCCAAATCCCAGAAGATATCTTTTTGGAGTTGGCGCGCAGGCTTAAAGATGATGGTGAGTTTCGTTTGCTTAATGCGTTAGGATAGTCTACACGCACCTAAAGATAGGCGCTCGAGTAGCTCGGGCGTCTTTTTCCTGTTGTGTGCGATTACCAAAGCATAAAGCCCCATAACTTTCAAACTTTTTATTCCTATAGTTATCATTATTTTTGACGATAATAATTATGTGGAAGTAATTTATATTTTTATTTGAAAAATTCTTGTTAAATAAAAATATAAATTACTATTTTGATGACAGGAGTAGTTCGTTATATATTTCTATTAACTTAGTAGATTATTGCAAGGTCATTGAGAGGTTAATAGGCGCAAAACTTGCTTCTAAAGCCTTACTGTTACTCTATGAGTATTTCATAAGTTCAAGTAAATCTTTATTGCACTATACATCGCGTTATTTTCACATTGAGTTATGCTCACCCGCGAGACAAACGCGGTGATAAAGGCGATATAGTAGGACGGAGCGATAACTATGATAGACAACAATATTATTCAAAGCATTGGTGCAGGCTCCGGGATAGATACTAATTCTCTGGTGAAGCAACTTACTGCAATTGAAAAAGCGGCACCTCAAGAACGTATCGATAGTAAACGGGAGCTCACACAGACTCAAATCTCAGATTTTGGGCTACTTAGCAGTGCTTTATCTACTTTAAAAGATGCTGCCAAAGCCCTTACCGATCCAGAAGCGCTGTTTAGCAAAAGTGCGTCTTTTACACAAAGTGATGCTATCGTCCCAACCAGCCTAGATACGGATGTGCAAACGGGTACCTATGCTTTTACCGCCACACAAACCGCGCAATCACAGTCGTTTGCCTTTACCGGTTTTGCCAACGTCACTGATGCTGTGGGAGAGGGCACTTTAACATTTAATTTCGGTGCTTGGGCTAGAGACGGCGCAGGTGCGATAAATGGTGCTTTTACTCAAGATAGCACTCATGATTCTGCTACTGTCACCATAGACAGTTCCAATAACTCCTTAGAAGGACTGCGGGATGCCATCAATGCTGGTAATTTTGGGGTAAGCGCCTCTATTGTTTTTGATGGTACCGATCACCACTTAACACTATTAGCTGAATCTGGCGAGCAAAACCAATTAGAAATTGTCGCATCGGAGGCAGGTGCTTCCCCTACCAATACAGATGGTAGTGGATTATCTGTGTTTGCGTTTAATACTGGAGTTACAGGCTTTGAAGCACTAGAAACGCAGCGTGGTCAAGATGCTCAACTAACCGTAAATGGTCTGTCAGTAAGTCGTTCATCCAATACGATTAGCGACGTGGTCGATGGTTTAACATTAGATTTATTGAAAGTGACCAGTGTCGGTGAAACGGTAAGTGTGACCGTCAGTGATGATAAAAACTTTGCAGAGGAAAACATCAGAAACTTTGTTACCGCCTACAATACTTTTCTAGATGCGGTAGATTCAATTTTTGGTGTTAACGAAGTGACGAATGATGAGGGGGTTACCAGCACAGTAGTTGGATCATTGGCCAATGATGGACTAGCTAAGTCTGCTTTATCTCGCGTTAGAGCACTGATTGCAGGTGCGATTCCGGGTTTGTCCGATTCGAATCTAACTTCACTGACTAATATTGGTATTCGTACCGAACTGGACGGTAAGCTGACTATCGAAGAAGAAGAATTCAGTAAAGCATTTAACGATAGTTTTCTCGATATCCAAAAACTGTTTGCACCTTTTACTTCTTCTTCTGCCGATGGCATTACCATTAATAGTTTTAACGACAATACCACCGCTGGACAGTATGATGTTGTTATAACCCAAACACCTGCACGCGGCTTGTATGATGGAGGTGCCATTGCCGGTGGTATCTCCTTTCCCTTAGATACAACAGGTAAGACCTATACTTTCAGCCTCGATGTTAATGGCACCACTTCAGGCACCATCACAATACCTACGGCTACTTATAATAACGAAACCGAACTTGCCGGTGCGATTCAAAGTGCGATCAATGCCGACACTGTTCTAAGTGCTGCTAATGCAGCGGTCACCGTTGGTTTTAATAGTACTAGTGGCGGTTTTGACATCAGTTCCACTCAGTACGGAAGTTCGTCTGTTGTTTCTGTTTTAAGTGCCAGTACTGATAGTTCGAGTGATTTAGGATTGACTGTGAAAACGGGTAGCAACGGCCGTGCAGTGGCCGGTACTGTGGACGGAGTCACCGCCTTTGGCTCGGCCAACGTGTTATTGCCTGCTTTAGGGCAGCCTGGTGAGGGATTGGCCATGCTTATTGGTGAGAATGCCACATCGGCTACCGTTAATTTTTCACGAGGATTCGCCGGCGAACTGGAAAGGTTAATTGATGATTTCCTCTCTAATTCAGGCCCCATTGTTCAGCGTGAAACTACTTTACAAAATCGATTAGAGAGTCTCGATAGTGAACAAGAACAACTTGATAGACGGATCGAAGCCTTTGAAGAACGATTAATTCAGCAATATATTGCCATGGAACGTATTATTTCATCATTAAATTCTTCTGGATCATTTTTAGATAATTTAGTGGATACGCTACCTTTCACATCAGGTAATAATTAAAAGGCACTCGCAAAACAAAATGCTGATATTTCTAAAGTTCACCATGATAAGGTCGATAAGGAAAATATGGTTAAAATGTAATGGTCTGCGAGGTTATGTGTGAACTATCAAAGTGCTGCTGCTTCATATAACGTAGTTAGAAATCATTCAGGTGTAGAAAATGCTACACCTCATCAGTTGATTGAAATGTTGTTCGAAGGCCTGCTAGAAAGAATCTCGCAAGCTAAAGGCGCAATGCAATACAAAAATATTGAGCTAAAAGGGCGTAAGATTAATAGTGCAATAGGTATTGTTAATGGCCTGAGAGAAAACCTAAACAAGGAAGATGGTGGTGAAATATCGGAAAACCTAGATGCGCTATACGTGTATATTTTAGGTATTTTAGCTAAAGCTCATACTCATAATGATCAAGCGTTACTCGATGAAGCATCTGTGCTTATTGGCAATATTCATTCAGCGTGGAAACAAATAGGGTAAGTGAGGTAAGAATAGTTATTTATACTATTTTTGTATTAGAGATTCTAAGTATAGACTATTCTCGTGAGGTATTCACAGGGGTAAATCGAGCCTAAGAAGAATCTCTACCACATTATTGAAAAAATTACCCTGTTAATAATCTACCTTCTGGTGGCGCTATTTATTACCTGCCAACTCGGAGTTAGTTCAAACCATTCCTTTCGGTCTATTTCTTGCAATTTTAAAAATCACAACTAGATTATTTTTAATAGTGTCAAATATTTGGCAATTACCTCGATTTTATACCAAAAAGTTGTTTTGTTGTCAGATTGTGAGATAGAGAGCATGAAAATATCATGACAGATTTTTGCCGCACCATTGAGCGAAGTCCCTTACTTTTCCATCAGGATTTATCCTGTTGCAACTCGGATTTAACTGAGATCATTCAGGGCTCTCGATTTTTGATTGTCGGTGGCGCTGGATCAATTGGGCAAGCAGTGGTCAAACAGCTACTACAACGCAAGCCTTTAGCTCTGCATGTGATAGATCTAAGCGAAAACAACTTAGCAGAACTTGTCAGGGATATTCGCTCTTCTAATGTTAAAACTGTACATGAATCTAAAGAATTTCGTACTTTTGCGCTTGATGTTAATTCAGATGAATTTGATTATTTCATCGAAGTACACAACAACTATGACTACATCTTTAACTTGGCAGCCCTAAAGCATGTTAGAAGTGAGAAAGACCCATATACACTCATGCGAATGTTACAAGTAAATGTGTTATTGGCGGGTAAGCTTGCGAAGATTGCCGCTGCAATGGGGGTGAGAAAATATTTTTCAGTTTCTAGTGATAAAGCTTCTAACCCCGTAAACATTATGGGAGCCAGTAAACGTATTATGGAAATGATGCTCTATAAGCAAAAGGATAGGGTATCGGTTGTTAGTGCTCGTTTTGCTAATGTTGCGTTTTCAGACGGTTCACTGCTTCATAGCTTCAAAATGCGTATAGAGAAGTGCCAACCTATTGTTGCTCCTACGGATATAAAACGTTATTTCATCTCCGATGAAGAAGCCGGGCAATTATGTGTGATCGCTGCGCTCCTGGGCGAAAATGGTGATATCTTTTTTCCTAAATTAGATAGTTCTACTAAGCTTGTGGCATTGTCAAAGATTGCTTGCAACTACGTGCAAAGTCAAGGTTATATCCCGATGATGTGTGATTCTGAAGAAGAAGCACGGAGTCGAGTAAAAGAACTATCAGACGTAGGCAAATGGCCTTGCTTTTTCTCCAAAACCGATACCACCGGTGAGAAACCCTTTGAAGAGTTCTACGATATTGAAGAACAGATTGACCAGGAGCGGTTTTCAGCCATTGGTATTGTCAAAAATTTTCCTAATTTCGACGCGTCTAGAATAGATAAGTTTGAATCTAGCATATTAGAACTTATTAATCACAGAACCTGGACAAAAGAGCAATTAGTAAATCTCGTATCCGCCACAGTTCCACAATTTAGACATATGGAACTGGGCAAGTCTTTAGATGAGAAAATGTAAGCGATGTGTGGAGTATAAGTATATTGTAGGTAAAATATGGACAGACAAATAGTTGAGTTTATTCAGGATTTATTTTCTACAAATGGCGATATTAATTTGCATCAGCCCTGTATCGGTCGCCTGGAGAAAGACTATCTTAACCAAGCGATAGATAGTACATTCATCTCCAGTGTTGGCGCTTTTGTCGATGGTTTTGCTACTTCTTTAGAAAACTTTTGTGGTGTTGAAAAATCTGTACCACTGGTTAATGGTACCTCAGCATTACACGCCGCGCTTTTTCTAAAAGGTGTTCAGGCAGATGATATTGTTATCACACAATCTTTTACTTTCGTCGCTACATGTAATGCTATTTCTTATCTAGGTGCTGAGCCTACATTTGTTGATATATCTACAAGAACTCTGGGCCTATGTCCCATATCTTTGGCCAATTACTTACAAGAAAATGCGGTATTAGACGATCATGGCAACTGTATAAATAAAACAAGTCGTAAAAGAATAAGTGCTTGTGTTGCAGTGCATACCTTCGGTCATGCACCTCAACTGCAGGAGATAAGGAGTATATGCCGTGATTGGCATATTGCTCTTATCGAAGATGCATCCCAAGCCTTAGGTTCGACTTATATGGGAGAGGGGGTGGGTGCTAACAGTGACTGCGCCACTTTAAGCTTTAATGGCAATAAAATTATATCTACTGGTGGCGGTGGGGCGTTACTAACTAAGGATAAAGAATTCGGTGAGCGTAGCCGACATATCACTAGTACTAGTCGTATAAAAGGAAAAGAAATTGATCACGATGGTATCGGTTTTAACTATCGAATGCCAAATATTAACGCGGCCTTAGGTTGTGCACAGATGAGTCGTTTACCCAGTTTGTTGCGAGCGAAACGTGAGCTTGCAATAAAGTATCAGGATTTCTTTCGAGGTAGTGAATATCAGTGTGTACAGGAGCCTGAAAGCTGTCAGTCAAATTATTGGTTAAATACAGTGGTATGCCAAGACCGTAATCAACGAGATCACCTTTTATCCGTTCTGCAGAAAAATAAAATACAGGCTAGGCCCGCTTGGAAATTAATGGACGATTTGCCAATGTATAAAACATGTAGCTCCAGCGAAATGCATAATGCGCGATACTTTTATCAGAGAATTGTGTGTTTGCCCAGTTCTCCGCAGTTACTGGAAAAATAGAGGTAGTATTATGAGTAATAACTGGGAAAATTTTTTACTCAATGAAAATAAAACTATAAAAGATGCTCTGAGTATTATAAATAAAGAAACAGTGAGGATGGCTTTCATAGTTAACCGTAAAAGTGAACTAGTAGGCTCTGTTACAGATGGTGATATTAGGAGAGGTTTACTTAAAGGTCTAGATGTTTCTTGTAAAATAAGCGCAATAATGAATAAGTCGCCAAAATTTGTTAGCGATAAAATTTCGAGAAAAACAGTTTCCTCTATTATGCAAAGAGAGCATATCAACTGTATTCCAGTTATTAAAAATAAGCGAATTGTTTCGGTTTTTGTCAAAAATCAGTTCTGTGAAAATAAATTAGATAATCCTGTTTTTTTAATGGCTGGAGGTTTTGGAAAAAGGCTACACCCATTAACATTTGATTGCCCGAAACCTATGCTAAAAATAGGCGATACACCCATTTTGCAAATCATTATAGAGCGTTTTATAGATGATGGATTCAATAAATTCTACATATCTACACACTATATGTCAGAAGTTTTTGAAAAATACTTTGGTAATGGAGAGAAATGGGGAATAGATATACAGTTTATAGAAGAAACAGAACCGCTAGGTACTGCAGGCGCTCTGGGGCTTTTGAAAAAAGATGACGTTAAGTTACCTATTGTTGTCATGAATGGGGATATTCTTACAGGTATAGATTTTCGAAAACTTTTAAACTTTCATTTGCAGGAAAGTGGCAGCGCTACTATGTGTACTAGTGAATATGAGTACGAAATACCTTATGGCGTAGTCAATAGTATGGATATGCATGTTGAGTCGATTATTGAAAAGCCAAAGCACAAGGTTAATATCAATTCTGGTATCTATGTGTTGGATCCTGAGGTTGTTAAAAAAGTCAGGAAAAACACGCCGTTGGATATGCCCACTTTATTGAGAAAAGAATTAGCGTCTGGAAACAGTATAAATACTTTCCCTATATTAGATTACTGGATAGATATTGGACGTAAAGAAGATTACGAAAAAGCGCAAACCAAAAGTAGATCACAAGTGATACCTATGGTGAGAAGATGAATAGTTATCGAGGAAAATCCTGTGTAGTTGTGGGGGGAGGATTCAAGGGAATGATGGCCGCATTTTTACTACGACAAAAAGGTATGTCTGTCTCGCTGGTAGAGAAAGCGCCCTTTTTAGGTGGTATTATGTACTCTTCGGAGTGGGACGGTTTTTATACGGATAATGGTGTACACCTCTTTGATTCAATACCTAAGCATCTTGCGGCAATTGTTGAAGATGTTATGGATGGTGATGTGTTAGCTATAGACTTTAGTTACGCCAGTGTTTATAACGATGTAACGACACCAGGGCTCGCCATTCCTGATTTGGTTAACGTTCCTTCGGAGGTGCAAAATAAAATACTCTTTGAAGTTATTGAGTGTTTAAATCATGAGCCGTCCTTGAAACCTGTGAGCGCTGCCCAAAAAATGACGGAAATGTATGGCATAACCGCAGCCAAGCTTATGAGTGATTCAATGCGTCATATCTATGGTATTTCCGCCCACGATGTTGAAGCAGATGCATTGAGACAGACAGCATATCATCGTTTGAAATTCTTGCCCGATGACATGGCGCTGGAATTAAAAAAACACCCTGTACTAGACCGCCGGCTTGCAGCAAGGAGAGCTAAAGTAGGAAAGGTTGACGATTTTGTATCAATGTATCCTGGTAGGAGAGGAATGAGGGGTTTTTGTGAGGCCATGTATGAAAGATTGTGTGCCATGGGTGTTAAATGTGTGCTAGGACGAGGTGTGAATCACCTACAAATAGAGAATGAACGTCGTACGAAAATAATACTAGATGACGGCTGTCATCTGCAGGCCGATCGTGTTTTTTGGGGTAATGATTACAACTTTTTAGCCAAAGCTTGGAAGGGTGATGGACGATTAGACGATAAAGTTCATGCTACTCCCATGGTCGTTTTTTACTTTAAAGTTAAGGAAAATAAGGTAAATAATTACACTTACTTTCATCAATTCACACCTGATCGTTATGTTTTCCGTAGCGCCGCTGCAGGCCTTTATAGCAATCAGGTAGACAGCGATGGTAATAGTTTTATTAGTGTCGAATGTCCAGCCACGATTGGTAGTGATTTCTGGCAAAACCCAGAAAACTTTCAGCTTTATGTTTGGCAAGAGTGCATGAATATGGGCTTACTTAAAAGCGATGCTAAAATTATTGATACCCCAAAAATTAAAAAAGCACCTGTTACACATAAATACCCCAAAAAAGGTTATTTTTCACTGTGTGAAGAGTTAGAGGAAAGCGTTGCCAAAACCAAAAACATTTTGATTCTACCTCGTAAAGAGGCATTTACTCGACGCGAGGTTATGTGGGCGGTAGAAGATGCAATTGAGAAAATGTGAAGAACCTGAGATATATTTATTGGGTAATAATAAGGTTGACAGAAAAACTTGGCAATCTTTTTTTGATGGTTTGCCTGATATATACAAGGATCTGCATTTCTCTATAGAGTACCTCGACATCTATCGTCAAACCTATAATGCCGAAATTTTTGGTTTATATTATGTAAAATCAGGCATTAAAATATTGCAGCCTGTTGTTATTAAACGGATGCAAAATTTAGAGTTTCTATCTCAAAATATAGCGGCAGATGTCGTAGACATTGAAAGTCCTTATGGCTTTGGTGGTGTTATAGCTAATAAAAAATTATCTGAAAGTGAATTTGATGAGTTTCAATTAATAAAACATAAGTTTTTAATAAGCATAGGAGCTATTACTGAGTTTTGTTCATACCATCCATTCTTTTCACAAATGCAGTTGCGTACAAAAAGTAAATGTTTTGATGTGTATGCACGCAAGCGCTGTGCATATATAGATTTAACAAAATCATATTCTGAGTTATGGCTAAACATTGAAGAAAGGCAGCGAAAAGCTATATTAAGTGCTCGGCGACGAGGCGTTAAAGTTCGGCGGATGTCATTAAACGATGGCGAAATAAGTAATTTTTACTATTCGTATATAGCGACAATGAAAAGAGTTAATGCTAGTGATGAATGGAAATTTCCTAAAAATTATTTTTTGAATTGTAGAGACTGTTTAGGTCGTAAAGCATGTTCATTATTTAATGCATATATAGACGATACTGTTATTGCTTCTTTCTTTCTAATTCATGCTCATGATGCTTGTTACTACCATTTTTCATGTTCCGATCCAGAGTTTACATCATTAAATGCCAATCATTTATTGATGTTTGACACTGCAATTTGGGCAAAGAATCGAGGTTGCAAGCTTTATTTTTTAGGAGGTGGCTACTCTTCTTGTGGCGATGACAATTTGTATCGCTTTAAACAGTCTTTTACTTCCTCCTATAAAGTGCTTTATCAATCAAAAGAAGTTTTTGATAAGGAAAAATATAATGAGTTGACAAAAATGAAAATGGCATTTGAATCGGCAAAAGGAAATTCTGTGCTAAATTCGCAGTTTTTTCCACCTTACAGAAGTTAGTACGTCAGTGAAAATTTTAAACTGAAAAGGTAATATATGAATTTTGAATCGCGTACTATAGACTTTACTACTACTGATCGGCCAATTGTGATAGCTGAAGTAGGCGTTAATCATAATTGCGATATAGTCTTGGCAAAAAGAATGGTCGATCAGGCAAAAGCTTGCGGCGCTGACGTTGTTAAATTTCAAGCCTTCGTCGCTGAAGAAGAAATTAGTCGTTATGCTGACAAAGCAATATACCAGAAAGAAACTACAGGAGAAGGTGGCGGTCAGTTAGAAATGGCAAAGTTACTTGAGCTGAGTCATCAGCAACTTAGAGAAATAAAAGAATATTGCTCAACAGTGGATATGCCATTTCTTTGTACAGCATTTGATGAGCCTAGTCTATATTTCTTGGTTAATGAGTTAAAGGTTAAAGCTGTTAAAGTTGCTTCAAGTGAAATTACCAACCACCCATTTTTAAAGAGTATCGCTCGCACTGGTGTTGGGATTATACTATCAACAGGTGCAAGTAACCTGCATGAGGTTGAAGCCGCACTTAAGGTGATAAAAAATGAGGGGGCTAGGGAATTGGTTCTACTTCATTGTGTATCTAATTACCCAGCAGAAAAAGAACAGCTAAATTTAAATGCAATAATCACCATGCGCGAAAAATTTTCTGTGCCGGTAGGTTATTCTGATCATTCGTCAGGGACACTAGCACCTACTGTCGCGGCGGCTTTAGGTGCAGTTCTTATAGAGAAGCATTTTACTTTAGATCGTAATATGGACGGTCCAGACCATCGCGCCTCAATAGAGCCTGAAGAACTAAAAGAGATTGTTGCTAATGTGGCTAGCACCTGCTTGATGTTGGGGGATGGTGTTAAACGCTGTGTTCCTTGCGAACAAGACAATCAAGCACTTATACGAAAATCCCTTGTAGCATCACGAGCACTTAACAAAGGTCAGATTCTATCCATCGAAGATATTAAGATTAAACGTCCAGCAAGAGGTATTGCACCAAATATGTTAAATGAGTTGGAAGGACGACGTTTAAGTATGGATATAAAACAGGATCAGCCGATTGAGTGGGGTATGCTTTGTCATGAGTGATTGTCACTATGTTGATATTAACTCACAAAAGGCATCTTACGATGCTTTTGCTAACCATTACAGGAAATACAGCATCAATAAAAAAAAATATATTGATGCTATTAATATGGCTATCATTGATGAAGTGAGTTCTGTTGAAGCGATACTAGACTTTGGCGCTGGAGATGGTGTTCGAGGCGCATATTTGAAAAGAGAACTCAGAGCCAAACGACTTGTACAAGCCGATATTAGCCAACAGATGTTGAATCTATGCCGAGGGCATCAGCAGGCGGATCTGGTGATCGATAATAGTAAAGATGGTTGGGAAGAAAATATCGGAAAGTTTGACTTGATCCTATCTTTATGGAATGTCATTGGCCATATTCCCAGTCATCAGGATCGGGTAAGTATAATAAAAAAAATTAAAAATATGCTATCTGCTAATGCTTATTTTATTTTCGATGTGAATAATCGCCACAATGAATGCTACGGAAAACTTGTCTCTCTTTATCGAAGGGTGCTAGATAATATTGTGCCTGACAATTCTCGTGGTGATGCTCATTTTCAATGGCGAATCGATGATAAGTATTATCCTGCTTATGGCCATTTATTTACTTGTAAAGAAGTCATGCAATTATTATCAGATGCAGGTTTTCATTCTTATCGTTGGCTAACTGTGGACTATTCTAATGGCAGTATAAGCCATAGTGTTAACAAAGGTCAGCTGCTATTTATTTGTAGAAGATAGAGACGGGTCTATATAGAAACTATTTTATGAGTATGACATTAGCGCTAGTTACGACAGCTCGTTCTGATTACAGTACTATGTACCCAGTAATGCGGGCTGCTATTGATGATTCTGACATCAATGCTAAAGTTTTTTGTGGTGGTATGCATCTGTTGAGCGAATTTGGCAGTACATATCAGCAATTGCTAGAAGACGATATTGAGATATCAGAGAAAATAGATTTCTTTATTTTGGATCAAGGTCGAGAGTCTTTAGCTAAGTCTTTATCTATTGGTGTTGATAAGTTTTCGCAAGCTATCGTTAAACATAATATTGATATGATTTTAGTATCAGGAGATAGAATTGAAAATCTAGCACTGTATTGTGCTGCAACCTGCCTGAGAATTCCTATTTGCCATCTATGTGGTGGAGACATTACCGAGGGAGCTTTTGACAATCAAGTACGCCATACTATGACAAAATTATCTCATCTACATATGGTATCCATGAGAGAACATTACGACAGAGTCATTCAAATGGGAGAGGAGCCGTGGCGTGTCACAATTACTGGTGATGCTGCTTTGGATACAGTAAATAATATCCAGCTATTAACTCGTGAGCAGTTATTTGAGTGTGAAGGTATTCCTAAAGATAATGATTTGTTACTCTGTACCTTTCACCCGCTGACAATTGGGAGCGAGAATTTCCGCCTTCAGTTTGACAACCTTTTGTATTTTTTATCACAGCAACCTGAAATACCTATTATTACCTATCCTAATATTGATCCCGGTTTTGAAGAGTTAGTATCTAAACTTCATATATTTTCCAATGAACGTCCAGACCTCATTATAAAGAAGAGCTTTACACGTCAGGGTTATTATTCGATGATGCATCATGCTAAATACATGATAGGGAACTCTTCAAGCGGGATATGGGAAGCACCGAGTTTTCACTTACCTTGTATTAATATTGGTGGACGTCAATCTGGTAGAAAGCGAAGCTGCAACGTTGTGGATATTTCGGGAAATAGTATAAATGAATTTCGCTCTGCATTAGAAAAAATCTATGGCTCTTCGTTTCAAAAAAATCTGAAAAATTGCCATAATCCGTATGGCGAGGGTAGAGCGTCAGATAAAATTATTGATGTTATTAAAAATACACAAATAAATGACAAGCTGTTAATTAAGAAGTTTTTCCAAATCGAAAATCCTATAGAACATGGAGTTGTTTATGGATAGTATCTGGGAGAAACATCATTCTCAACGCTCATGGGGAAAATATCCTGAGATTGATCTTGTTAAAACGGTTATGAGAGAGTTTAAGAATAAGGATAGGTCAGCAGTGAGTGTTTTAGAGTTAGGTTGTGGTGCAGGAGCTAACTTAAGCTTTTTTTTGTGCGAAGGGTTTCAGACTTATGGTATCGATGGCTCGCCCAGTGCTATTAATAACGCAGATAAAAATTTATCTTTAATAAAAAGTAGTCAACAAAAAAAAGGTACACCGTTTTATTTTCTATCTGTTGGTGATTTTAAATCTTTACCCTATGAGAGTGAGATGTTCACGATTGTGGTAGATAATTTGTCCATCTATGCAAATAATAGTGAGACAATTGATGATGCTTATAAAGAAGCCTTCCGAGTGCTAAAACCTAATGGTTTTATGTATTCTAGAGTGTGGGGTAACAATACCACCGGCAGTAAAACAGGTGAGATGATCGATATACATACATCAAAGGCACCCTTACTTGGGCCTTGTCAAGGTATGGGAACTTCTCACTTTTTCAGCAGGGATGAATTATTGGAACATTTTTCTCAATTTAGTTCAAAGACTATAAAGAGAATTACTGAAGAAAATACAAGCGATGATATATATACCGAAGAGTGGATTGTATGGGCAAAAAAATGAAAATAGATCGCTTACCTGAAGACAAAAAACACCTCATTGAACAACTTGTTAAAAACTACTACAGACTTCACAAGCAAGAAAATAAGGATGGTTGGGTTGTTACTGAAAATATTACGCCTAAACCTGCATATGATAATCAGCAGGTTTTCAATATTAACCAAGAATTTGAGGAATGTAGAGCAAGAGAGCTTATCGTTATGGTAGATTTTATGGCGGTAGCGAACCCCGATAACATTAATACTTTGTGGTGTAATGATGTGGCGAACATAGCCAGTTATTTACGTAAGCATTTCTATAAAGCTTTTGGAAAATCAGTTTATGCTTGAGTTTACCATGGATAATAACCTAACAATCATACCAGCTAGGGCGGGTTCAAAGCGAGTTCCGGGAAAAAATATCAAACCTTTAGAAGGTAAGCCCTTAATTGCCTGGAGCATTGATGCGGCAAAAAATACCAAACAACTTAAAAATATTTGTGTCGCCACGGAGAATCAGGAAATAGCAGATATTGCGTTGCTTTATGGTGCCGATATACCCGGTCTGCGGACGGTGGAGTCCGCCACTGACGATGCGCCAACAAGAGACGCTATAAGTGAAACGATTGCAATGTATGAACAGCATACAGGAAAGCACATCGCGTGGGTGACATTATTACAACCCACATCTCCATTTCGCAAATCGGCAACGATAAATTTAGCGATTGACTCTTTTATAAAGTCATCAGGAAAAACCTTGGTTTCAGTATGTAAACATGGTATTCCTCTTCATTGGCTAAATACTATCGATTCCAAGGGCTATATACAAAATGCCAATGTTAGTTCTAGAGAGAAGCACTTATATCACTACAACGGTGCTATTTATATTTTTTCTAGAGAAACATTTGATACCTACGGTGATATTTATAGTCCTGATATTATTCCGTTTATCATGGATGATCATATTGAAAGCCTAGATATCGATACTTATGAAGATTGGCAACTGGCGTCACTTATCGCATACAATTTTAGCGCTATGGATTAAAAGAGTCCTGGTGTAAACGGTTCGAGACTTGAAGTTGATTCGAAGTCGACTTGAAGTTGGTTCGTGTTTTGCTTCGGCCTTTATCTAATGATAAGAGGACAAAAGTTTGACGCTAAGAGGCATCCATGATGAATAATATAGAAATGGAACTGCAAGAAAAATATAAGTTAAGGCCAAATGTTTATAAAAACTCAGACGATTTCCACGATAAGCAATGTGCTTACGATACTCTTTTAAACCATTCCCGAGAATCCTGCCATTACCATTTTGAACACAGTAGCGTTTTCAATAACCATTTCGCGATGTTCCCAAGTATTATCAACGCTAGTGATATTGACGAATTCTTCACTCATTACGCGGATGGTTCCGGTGCTAGAACCTCTTTAGAAAAAGCAATAGATCTTATAGAAAAAATTGTTACTCCCGAAATAGATAATGCCATTAAATCTTATTTCGGTAGTGACTATGCCGTATTATGGTATAATTGGTCCGTGGTTGAAGCCGCTGATTCACCGAAGTTTACAGCGAATAAATGGCATTGCGATGCAGGTCCGACAACACACCTCAAAACTATCACTTACTTCGATAGTACTAGTGACCACGGTTCTACTACGCGCCTCGGCGATGTCAAATCGACTCAACGCTTGAAGGAAGTAGGTTACTTGCTTAACGATATTCGCTACAGGCAAGTGGATATATCGGACTTAACGGATTTTTATGATATTAACTTTCAAGTGGAGGAGCCCAACTTAAATGCTGGTGATACGATAATGTTTAATCCGACAAAGCGCATTCACCAAATTAAGCGTCCGAAAGAAGGTTGTAACAGGCATTGCTTTACACTATGTTATATCCCAAGCCCATTACACTGGAAAAAATTAATTCAATATGGCTTCTCACCCTTACAAGGGGGACGCTCTTTTGAATATGCTGCTAGAGAAATATTAGCGGCTTACGATAAGTATAATACAAAAAGCGAACAGAAGGAGTGTGTGGAAACTTCGCCTGAACACAATGCTGTCGATACTGAAAAAATAATAGAGCTCGACATTTATGGAAAAATAAATAGCCATTACTCATTACTACACCATCTGGAGAATATTTTTGAAGATAAGGAATATTGTTTGCGTTTATATACCAATATCGTTGGTAATGGAAATGCTTGTATCAATTTTACTGTAGATGAGTTGCTGGTTAAGCTTAAACAGTCTTTCCGCAATGACCTAAATTGGAATGGTATCTTTAACCCCAAGGATATTAAAAATCTACAAGACCTTATCTCTTTTGAAAAAAATTTTTATCACTCTGCGAATCGTTACCATAAAAAAGAAAAGCCGGATCCTAATGCCATTATGTGGCCTGACCCCAAGCACAAGAAACATCCTCGATCTCGTTTTGATATATTACCTTATGTTAAAAATCATAAGATCATGGATATGTCGACACCAGTTGCCTCTGCTGGTTCTTGCTTTGCTTTCGAAATTGCACGAGCGCTACAGGAGCAAAAATTTAATTATCTAGTTGAAGAGCGTGCAGATGATCCCAGAGATGGCATTATTGTTGATGGCTATCAAGCCGGCGATAAATACGCAAAGTTCAGTGCAAATTATGGTATTTTATTTAATACGCCAAGCCTGTTACAACTAGCACAAAGAGCATTCAATTTGCGACACTTTGAGCAGTATTGTAATAAATTGGAAAATGGTATGTATATGAATCCTTATCGTGAGAACGTGTTCTTTGTTAATAAACAGTCTTATATTAATGATTATCCGAAACATATTGCAGCGGTGAGGCGTGTTCTAACAAAAGTAAAAGTTATGATATTTACCGCTGGCTTGAATGAGTGCTGGCAACTACGAGACGGTACAGTATTATCAAGAAATCCGAAATCCGGATTTTATCATCTCTTAAAGCATAGAGTATTAAGTGTGCAAGAGAATATCGAATGTATGAGTCGTTTTGTCGAAATTGTTCGTCGCTATAATCCTGATTTTAAACTGGTCATATCTTTATCTCCCATACCATTACTCGCTACAGGTCGATCCGAAACTCATCATATTATCGATGCAAACGTTCACTCTAAATCAGTATTGAAGGTAGCAATCGATGAATTGATACAAAACTACGAGAATATATATTACCTTCCTAGCTACGAGCTTATAAAAGAATGCTCGCAAGATCCTTGGGAGGGCGATCATCGACATGTTACCCGAGAAACGGTGAATCGTGTGGTGGCTATGTTTAAGGAAATCTTTGTTGTTTGATTGTAGATAATCCGTAATAGTATTTACTCGTGCACACTTTGTGTGTTGCCATCTGGTTTAAGCTTAATTAAGAGTGTAATAGCCTTTTAGTTAGTGCAGATCTATTGTTAACAGAGGTAGAAATCTGCCACTAATACTCCCTGATTCGCGCTGGCCAATATTGATCGCTCCGGCGTTTTTATAAAAAGTTTCGGCATTCGGGTCGCTTTGAATGTGAATGGATAGGGCACCTTGTTGTAAAGCTGTTTTCTTAGCATCTTCTATCAGCGCGGTACCTACTTTTATTCCCATATGATCTGGGTCGACAAAGAGGGCTTCTAATTCAAAACGGCTAGTATCGATTTTTTGCAAAGCATAAAACCCCAATATCTTTTGGCTGTCTTCGGCGGCCTTAAAAATATATTCTGCACTTTCAATTTGAGCTGCTGAAAATGTCAATTCATCAGTACACTCTTCCATAAATTCCGGTGAATATCCCCAGTAAGCTTTTGAACGCAAAGCTAATTCAGATAGATCACTCGCTTCTGATTTAACAACGTCTCGAATTTTTATTTCCGTGTGAAGTGCGTCACGCTTTTTTTGGTTGGTCATATATTAGCCATAAATTTAGCAATATGAATAACTTTCTTAAAAGAAAATGTATAGATTATGGTAACAGTTATCGGGATCTTATCACATTTATTAAATATGTTATTTTTCAAATCGATATATGGCTAAACCTTACTATTGGTATTTGTTAACCTCCCAAACTGTAAATTAATCTTTACTCCGGTGTTATCTATGTTTAAGAGTGAAAATCGTATCAATGTAATTATGGCAGCCAGTTTGACTGTCCTGTTGAGTGCCTGTGGAGGTAGCTCTGACTCCGATGGGGGGAGTTTAACCGGTGGAGGCAGCACAGGTTCTCCTACGCCAACACCTGCGCCGGCAAGTCCGACCCCGACCCCGACGGCGACGCCAGACCCATCAGCGCCCAATCCAGTGCCAACGCCTTCAGCCACACCAGCCCCTAGCGCGACGCCGACGCCTACTGCTACACCAGCGCCTCAAGGTAGCTTCAATATTGTCAGTAGTTCGCCCGATTCAAATGCGGTAAATCGTTCACTGGTAAGCACTGTAACCCTTACGTTCAATAAGGCTTTAGTCCCGTCAACTGTCGATGAACAAGCTGTCTATGTGCTAGATGAAAACGACCAGCGAACAGCCATGTCGATTAACTATAGTGATGGAGAAACTTCCTTAGATATCAATTTCGATGCTCGCCTCAAGCCAAGCGAGACCTACACTATTGTTGTATCTTCTCGTTTAATGGCTGCTGATGGCGATACCTTTACGGAACAGCGACGCAGCTTTGACACAGTAGCTAACATTGGTGGCACTACCCAAGCGGTAATAGATCAGTGTATGAGCGAAGCTAATATCAATATGTTGGCCGCAGTTAATGAGGCTAGGGCACAGAGCAGAAGTTGCGGCACTGATAATATGCCTGCGGTGCCTGCACTTGCTTGGCACTGTTTATTAAAAGACGCGGCGCAAGCCCATAGTCAAGACATGGTAGACAATGGTTTCTTCTCTCACACCAGTAGCGACGGTTCGCAATTGAGAGATCGTATAACTCGTACTGGATATCTGTGGAATTCAATTGGGGAAAACATTGCAAGGGGGCAGCGCTCTATACCAGAAGTAATGGAAGACTGGATTGATAGTCCTGGTCATTGTCGCAATATTATGGGCAATTCATTTACTGAGTTTGGTTCATCAGAAATTAATTTTACTTGGACTCAAAACTTTGGTCGTTCTCGTAACTAATGAGCATTAATATTTAGTTAGAGCCTGTTAGCAGGTTCTAACTAAACAAGCCCTAACTAAAATGTATGCTCAAATGTCATACTACCTGTATTATTTTCAATAGTCGTAAAGCAGGAAAAGCCTGGGTAACTGCTGGTTAAGTAAATGTAACCAAAATCCCCACCTAAAAAGCTATCGCATTGTGGAAATAAATGGTCTAGGTACAGTCCCTCTCGCAACGCTTGTATATCGTGATAATTGAGTGTTTTTTGTAAAGTATTATGCATATGAGCAGAATGAAGGTGGATGAGAACCGTTTCACTGTTGCCTATTTCACCAAATAGTTCGGTTTGCAACTGAACTATCACTTGGCTGCGACATTTCTCTGACCATGCCACCAAGCCCCAATGACTGTGTTTCGCAGGATAATTATCGTGGTGAATACCTAAGGAGCACTCAAATGGTAGTGTAATGTCTTTTGATTGTTTGCCACTGTAAGCTGTTACTATACGCATTGGAAGTGGCCCGTCATGGCGTTTAAATTTCACTAATGCATTTTTTTCGATGTCTATTTGCAAACGTTTGCTGCCATCAAAATCGTAAACTTTTTCGTCAATCAACATACTATATTGACCCTTGTGGCAATCGGGATAGACAATCACTTGAGTGTCATTAAAATCGGTATTGACGATATTCATATAAGCATAAGTACCGTCTTCTACACAGTCTGTTTGGTGTATGGCATAATTAAAGTTACTATGAGTTACCTGCATTTCATTTGCACTTTCATTGCCCACAAGCAAACGTGTAAACGCATTCGAAAGAATATAGGAGAGGGAAGCATTCCCGGCTTGATTATTTAAAAATGCAATAATTTCGGGATAATGGTCTGCAGGATAGAGTTTGTAGGTTTGAAACGGTGCAAGCTGTGGCAGCACCAGGGTAATTTGCTTTTTTTCTCCTGTGCTATTTGTAAGTTCCATTATTACAGTTTGTTGTTCACATATACTATAGCCATTGTGGAAAACACAAAATGATTTGACCTCTTGTGAGTCTCGAATTGTCCAACAAGACTCGTGTCCAATACTAATCGTGCGCGCTTCTTCCACTTCGTGAGGCGAGTAAGTTCTACTGTAGCTGTGTACCATGCTAATACTATTTGTCATAGTGTATACAGCCATAATGGCAGCATAAGGTATGACCATATTTGTATTGGAAAAAACTTCTATTTCAACAGATCCTTCAAAGTAATCGGTATTTTCTTTATTACGAATTTGCGGCTCATAATTAATAACATTACCCTGATCAAAATTAACCGCTTCGCGTAGCACAAGCTTTCCCTTCATATCTCTTGTTGAAGCAATTATCATTACATTTAGATCGCGTTTAATGTACCAGTAGTTCATAAAACTGATAGTACTTTTAAAATTATGTGAATACTTATAATAAAAAATTGCCGAGCTTCTTATCACCAAGCCATGATTACCTGCAAAGTTTTCTTTTTGACTAATAAATATTGCGTGTTCTTTACTCTTCATAGTATTACTACTCTGCCTGTTGAATATCTTGAGATTCTCGATTAAGCCGATGTATAGTATCATTATGAGTGTCGTCGATACGCAGAGGCTCATTTTTCATGTTGATATAAACTTTTTCCATGAATATATTAAACTTCTTTATGCCTTTTTTTACCTGTGATTTATACTTTTCTTTGTCAAGGCAGTAAGCAGAATTTTCCATAATCAAACCTAGAAAAAGGTTGATGCTGCCGCTTAGTAACATATGTGTAATGGCGTCATTTTTCTTGTTAATTAATTTATAAATACGTTCAGCCTCCTGGTGGAATTCTTGGGCGTTGGATATAGATGTTTTGAGTTGTACTTGTTTTTCTATTGAGAAAAAATAATCTAGGTAACCTGTATCTTTTAGATTTACAGTACTTTTTTTATCCTGATAAAAGAATGTGTTATCCTTTATCTGTTCTATTACATGCCTTTTATTTATGTCGTTAAAGTTTTTTATTTGATCAATGCTAATAGGTGTGGTGCCTTGTATGTAGGCACCATTATTCGAATTAAAACAGCAGAAGTCGGGTATTGCTATTTTTGTGTAATGTAGTAATCGCTCGATAGATATCCGTGCTCTATCGAGAGTAGCGTGAGTTGTTACTTTTCCACCAAAATTACCCTTTGTCTTAAAATTTCTATCATTGTATGTGTAGATAACTTCTTTGATATCTTTAATATGCTTATTAAGTTTATAGTGCGGGCTGTTTTTTGAGTGATGCTGTCCTTTGTCCGCTAATCCGAGGTCCACCCCGATAAGATAAATTTCCTTAAAACCCATTGAAATTGCAAATGATAAAGCAGAGTTAGACACGGTAGGATTAGAAAAGGGGAGTTTGATTATTTTTTTTTGGTCGTAGTGTCTTTGTATAATAACCTCACCGATATCATTAGGTTTTAATGCTAAGCAGACGTCGTCAAATGATGATATCAATTTGGGAGAAACCGGGTTTAGACATAATAGAGTAACATTTTCTCTGTCTTCTTCTGTGGTTCCAAAATCAAGTAGATCTTTCATTGAAATTGTTCTTTCCATTTCCACATGGAAGTCAGGCTTTACTTTTATCTTTGATAAAGAGCCGAAAGACGTCCCACAAGAGAATATGATAGCATTATCACATTTCTCCTTAAGAAAATCTTCATGCATATCCAAAGATGGGCCGTTACCAATAATAAATGCAGGTGGCAGTTGTGCATTTCGACGCTTCGGCCTTGTAAATATTGGATGTTGAAATGCTAAATTATGAATTGTATGTGCAAAGCCTATCTGTTCGTCGTCGTAATATCCAAGGCCACTAGATGCATTATTTATTTCTTTTATATAGTGTTTAAAGAAATCTTGTTCATCTTGTCTTTTAGTGTGTTTATATAAAAAGGTAAATACATGGTTGTGTAAACCTATTCGACTTATAGATTGCTCAATTTCAATAAGAGCTCTATCTGGTTCAAAGCCTAAGCAAAAAGTTATTGAACGATTATTTTCTTTGAAGTGATCGAGAATGGGTTGCCAATCGATAACATGTAGGCAAGCATAAAATATATCCAGTGATCTTTCGTAAAGAAAGAGGTTATAAATGTCTAATTCTTTTATTAAAATAGGAAGATGATAACCAATGCCTATACTAGTCATTACCAGATTAGTAATAATACCGTTACTGGAAAGCGAACATGTTGCTTTATCTGTATCATATTCTTTTACCAGCTCATTAAGATATCGAATATGTAGGTGTCTATCATTATATGATTTTGACTCGCCTATACGTAGTCGGTTTATATAGGGCGATTGTTTGAATAACTCCACCTGTTTTTCGCAGTAAATATGCGCTGGATCAGAGTAGAGAAAGGTATTGCTTGCTCTATTAAGAAGGTTAAGCTGTTGTTGTCCATCAAGCTTTAATTCTATTTTTTCGGGGAGAAAGCTTTTGAATTTGTCATGTATTGCCGGAAACCTTTGCTCAAACAAAGCCATATTTTTAGCAAACTGGTGACTTACCTGTAATTGTAACTTCTTCAATTCAGCTTGCATTAATAGAGATTCAAGAGCTTCGGTCATTTTCTTTCTCGTTTAAATATAAAATTTTTAGGTGTAGTGTCTGCGACGTCAATCGTACGTATCTATATACGCTAAAAAAATACGCAAATTTAATGCCTGATTAGTGTTGAAAATATGGCACTAAACCTGCAAATACTAAGCTATAAACGATGAGTGTCAGAAATCAGACATATTCATATCTCTTTGTATTAAGATTAGTAGAGGAAGTTATAATGGCAATACAAGCGACTACAGCAGCTAAGGCTCTTGAAAATAGTCAAGATGAAATTTCATCCCATCAATTAATATCTCTGTTAATGGATGGTGGCTTAGAACGAATTTCTCAGGCCAAGACATCCATATCTCATGGTAATCAAGAAGATGCTGACGTGCTGCTGCAAAAAATCGTAGGTATTATCAACGGTTTAAGAAGTAGCTTGAATTTTGAAGATGGTGGTGAAATTGCTACTAATTTGGATTCATTGTATGACTATATGTTAGATCGCATTGATAGTGCACCATTAGATGATAAATTGAAAGCAGTCAGTGAAGTAGGAGAGCTATTGACCGAAGTGAAGGTTGGCTGGGATCAAATGGATACGGATAGTGCTTTAATAGAAAAATAACATTTTTTACTATTGCCTTAGACAAAATAGAAGTAAGCACCTTAGCTTTGCATTTAGTGCCCTGCAGTATTAGAGGCTCAAAACCTTAGAAAAGTAAAGGTATTGCTAAAGCTTGACAAGTTATTGCCGTTATCCTGAGTATACCTCAATTGTTCTTGGAGTTTGGCAATGGCTATTATCAGTGCGACACAATTTAAGCTGACACGAGCTCGTCGCTCTCTAGAACGGGCTTATCATAATAAGGACTGGAATGAGTTACGACAGTGGGATACGAAGCTGGCAGAATGCTTAAACCTTGTATTCGAAGACCCAGGCCGAGATACAAAGTCCTTGCTTAATGAACTTGAGTATATTTTGAAAATGTACTCAAGGATACTCGCTGAATTACCGGAAGATAGTAGTTCCCCCCATCAATACAACCCATTTAAGTAAAAATTTCTAAAAAATATTAAGTTATATTTTTAAAGAAGTTTATTCATTAGCTGTATACCGCAGTAATAGGCTTGTCGCTTTTTTCTTCTTTGCGGTGGTTTTATATGCAATATTTTAAGTCGTTGCCTCTTTTTTATTCTTCTTTTGCTAATGACGTGACTCGAACACTTTTTCTTACTTTTACTGTTGGCGATCCTGTTGTGTCGAAAATTTGACTATCGACGTAGTATTGACTATTAATTAGCTATTACCTCGTTTAATGGATTTTTGACGTTTGGCGCCTGCTTTTGTCCGTATTGTTACATGGTTTTACACGAGATTTGAAAGCTGTAATCAATACTAAATGACTCTACTTTTGTTGAAAAAGAGAAAATTCATTTCTGTAATATATCATTAACTCGGTAAATATTTATGCCCAGTTAATGTTCGTAAAAGGATGTAAAGATGCTGTATTTTAAAAGTGATGAGCAAATACCTTAGGAAGATATATTTGTCTGTTGGGTTAATCGGTCAATTGATTAATAGTTGTAATAGTTATAAAGTCGCGGGTTATATACGACATGCTAAACGATACATATATTCTTATCTTGGACGATAATGAGGAAAGTCAAAAGTCTTCTGAAGTTATTCTAAATTTTATCGGTGAGCACTCGATCAGCTATGGTCTGAGTCAATGGCTAAGTGCTGAACAGTCGAGAGACATGGATAAAACCATCGGAATGATTATATTATCCCTCGTCAATACCGATAAGAATCTCGAGAAAGTTCTAAAGAAAATTCACGAAACTTATGGTTTTACTCCTATTTTGTTACTGAGTAACTGTGATTCTGTCGAAATAACTGAAGATTTTGATCCTCATGTCAAACATATGATCGTTGCCAGAATGTGTAATGAATTGAATTATAGTGATTTAAACGATGCCATTCATCGGGCGCAACGCTACAACGAATCCCGAGAACAAATGAATCAGCAGTCCAATCGGCGTCCAGCACATTTATTTCGCAGCCTGGTTGGTACCAGTCGCCTAATAAAAAGCGTACGTACGATGATGTCACAGGTTGCAGATAAGGATGTTACCGTACTTATCGCTGGTGAGTCTGGTACAGGTAAAGAAGTTGTTGCCCGTAATTTACACTATCATTCTGCCCGCAGAGAATATCCTTTTGTGCCGGTAAATTGTGGTGCTATCCCAAGCGAGTTATTAGAAAGCGAGCTGTTTGGTCATGAGAAGGGAGCTTTTACCGGGGCCGTTAATGCTCGTGCTGGGCGTTTTGAGCTGGCGGAGGGAGGAACGTTATTTCTCGACGAAATCGGCGATATGCCTCTACATATGCAAGTCAAAATTCTACGTGTGTTACAAGAGAAATCATACGAGCGTGTGGGCGGCAACAAGTTTTTTAAAACCAATGTGCGAATTATCGCAGCAACTCATAGGAACTTGGAAGAGATGATTGAACAGGGGAAATTTCGCGAAGATCTTTATTACCGTTTAAATGTCTTCCCTATTGAAATGCCTTCTTTAAGAGAGCGCTCGGAAGATATTCCCCTACTTATTAATGAGCTAGTGGCTAAATTAGAACATGAAAAGCGAGGATCTATACGTTTTAACTCAGTAGCTATTCTGTCTCTTTGCCGCCACCCTTGGCATGGAAATGTACGTGAACTGGCTAACCTGGTAGAGCGCATGGCTATCATGCATCCATTCGGCGTAGTAGGAGTGCAAGATTTGCCCGCCAAGTATCGTCATGTGGAAGTTATGGAAGAAGACATAGTGCCAGCTCCGGCTGAAGAAAGCTCGTGCGAGCCGACTGTCGTTTCTGTTAGCGACGTTGCCTTATTGCCAGAAAATGGTATTGATTTAAAAGAATATATTTCTGGTCTTGAACTTAGTTTGATCCAACAAGCCCTTGATAATACCGGCGGCGTAGTGGCAAGAGCAGCTGAGCAACTAATGATCCGTCGTACCACATTAGTAGAAAAAATGAAAAAGTATGGTTTGCAGAGAGGGTAAAATATATAGTGTTACCCGGCTCTGGCTTAACATGATAGATTCATAGTAATTAAAAACTAAATATCAGATTAAGCTAAGACGACTTCAAATCATCTTTGAGATTAACTCTTTTATTAATTATTTCGGCTAACTTTGTCGACATATAGTCCAACTTCGCCTGTTTACTTCTATTTGAAAGTGTACCCTTATTTAGCTTCCAAGCTTGTTTGGCTTGATTAAGCTCATCACTTGATACATTGTGAACATATCTACCTTGTTCGTCCCATTTATCTTCCATAAGATTCGTCAACATAGGGTCTTGAGGTGAGAGGTTATTTGGTGCGTAGCGAAAAGCCTTTGTTTTATTATTGCCAGCATCATCTTTTAAATTACCAATCAAAGATTTACCTGCGGGAAACAAGTTTTCTGTTGAACGACTTGATTTAAATACAAGGTTTTTAATTGCTTTAAAAGCACTTGTAGCTGAAGCAATAACGCCACTCGTAATTTTTCCTATTGTTGCCATTCTCTGTTCCTACGATTCTCTTCACTACTTTAGTGTTGTAAGGTTTGATTATGTTCAAAAATGATCGGCTTGATTAGGCTGTGGTATTATAAAAAGAGTTAAGTCATTCAGAGTTTTTCCATTTTTATGTTTTAAGACTAATTTAATTAAACTTTCTTTATTAAAGTAAGCTTCTTGTTATAATAAGTTGTCTCCATCATTAAAATAACCTTTAGCACCTTTTCAGCTATTCTCTCTGTCAAAAGACTGACATATCCTTTTCTATTTAAGCTTTATTTCTTGTAAGTTATTGAGTTTAAGTAAAAAAATAATCTGGCATCTCCTTTGCAGTGTACTGTGTGACTATCACAACAGTGACGCTTCTACAATTTGTTATGCCGATGCATATATCGTTGCAATAACTTATGTAGACAATTTAATTACTCAGTAATACGGGAGTGGCAGAGTTTGCGTAGGCATATGAATACTCTATTAGCGGATGATATAAACACGCAACAACAGGAAACGTTGACCGCTGCCTTTGAATTTTTCAATGAGACATCTGAGCAGCTCTCAAGCTCATATCGGGTATTGGAAAAGCGTGTTGAGCAGCTAACTCTTGAATTAGATAAAGTTGCACAGGAGAAAGAAAAAGAGCATGAGAAGAAGCAAAAAATTGCGGAACAAATGCGCGCCTTACTCAATTTTTTGCCCGGTGGTGTTATCGTGCTCGATGCTAAGGGTTACATATTAGAAGCAAATCCAGCAGCTAGAGAACTCCTCACAAACGCTTTAGAAGGAAAACTGTGGCGAGAAGTTATTCAACTGTGTTTTGCCCCTAAAAATGATGATGGACTGGAAGTGTCGACACGCAATGGACGTAGAATTAGTATCGCTACCAGCTCGCTTGGCAACGATGGCCAGATTATTTTATTAACGGATCAAACTGATACTCGCAAATTACAAGAAAGTTTGAGCCATCATGAAAAACTTTCGGCGATGGGAAAAATGGTATCGACTTTGGCTCATCAGATTAGAACTCCTCTATCAGCCGCTATGCTCTACGCTGGACATCTATGTAATGACACGATTTGCAATGAAAAACGTGATCAGTTTTCTCATAAGCTCTATGGTCGATTACAACATATGGAAAAACAAGTAAGAGACATGATGTTGTTTGTCAAAAGTGAGCTACCACTGAATGATGTTGTCAGCCTTGCGGATTTAGAACTGGGATTAAGGGAAGCTGCTGAAGTGGCATTATCCACTTCTAATTCAAGATGCCAATGGCATAATCAGTATCCTACTAAGCAAGTAAAGTGTCATCGTGAAGCTTTGATTAGTGCATTAATGAATCTAGTCAATAACAGTATTCAAGCCAGCGGCCAATCGCCGAAAATTCTCATTGAAATGAGCTGTATTAGTAACGGTAAAAATGAAACAGCGGTGATAAAAGTAGTCGATTGGGGGCAGGGGATGGCAGCAGATATTCTTGATAATGCCCAAGAAATTTTTGTTACAACCAAAGCCCAGGGCACAGGCCTAGGGCTTTCTGTGGTGCAATCGGTTATGCGCGCCCACGGCGGAACCTTTCGCTTATTATCCCAAGCCGGGCAAGGCACAGAAGCATTAATAGAAATTCCTGTTTTAACAAATACGCCACTGACAATGTAGAGGATAAAGCTATGGGAAACACTGTAGAAATGCGTAGATTACCTAATATTTTAGTGGTTGAAGATGACTCGGCACTGCGTGAAGCTTTGGTCGATACATTGTCTCTTCATGATATGGAGGTAGCAAGTAAACATTGTGCGGAAGATGCTCTTTTATATCTGAGCAAAAACTCAGATATCGACCTAATTATTTCTGACGTTAATATGGGGCAAATGAGTGGCTATGATTTACTTGTAAAAGTGAAACGAGACTATTCCCATATTCCTGTATTATTAATTACCGCTTACGCCAGTATTAGCGAGTCTGTCAGAGCAATGAAAGAAGGTGCGATAGACTATTTAGTGAAGCCTTTTGAATCTGAGTTATTGGTTGATACAGTGAAAAAGGTTATTGGACAGTCCGTAACGATTTCGGATGAGCCTATTGCTCAGGCGGATAGCAGCCGACAGTTATTGCAGTTGGCAGCTCGAGTCGCTCAGTCCGAATCCACCGTACTTTTGTTAGGGGAATCTGGCACAGGTAAAGAGGTATTAGCGAAATACGTACATGATAAGTCTCCCCGTGCTTGTAAACCTTTTGTCGCAATAAATTGTGCAGCAATACCTGAGAACATGCTTGAAGCGATGTTATTCGGGCATGAAAAAGGAGCTTATACTGGTGCACATGCAGCAGCCCCAGGAAAGTTTGAGCAAGCCAACGGTGGCACGCTTCTGCTCGATGAAATTAGTGAAATGGATCTTGGCTTACAAGCTAAATTATTGCGTGTGTTGCAGGAACGAGAAGTAGAGCGTCTGGGAGGACGTAAGAGTATAAAATTAGATGTGCGCGTCATTGCGACTTCAAATAGGGATATGAGACAGGAGGTGGCTGCCGGGAAGTTTCGCGAAGACCTTTACTTTAGGTTGAGCGTTTTACCACTGCAATGGGCACCTTTGCGTGATCGCAAAGAAGATATCGTTCCTTTGGCGCGAGCATTACTAACTAAACATGCAATCAAGCAAAAGCGCAGCAATGTGCAATTGTGTGAGCAAGCTATAACAACACTATGGAGCTACCCCTGGCCTGGCAATGTTCGGGAGTTAGATAACGTTATGCAGCGTGCCCTTATATTGCAACCTGGAGATATTATTTCCAGCGATGATTTAGGGCTACAGATTGCTGATAACTATAGTGAAAAGCCTTCACTTATCGATGCCGTTGTATCGGAAACTGCGAATATCAGCAAACAAAATATTCACACACTTGCCGCGCAAACAATGCAATCCTCGGATAACCCGATCACTGATGTTCAACTCGGTGCAGATGCTCAACTTGGTGCAGATATGAAACGCCACGAGTTCGAGATTATTGTGAAAACCCTACGGCAAGAAAACGGCAGCAAAAAGAATACGGCAGAGCGTTTAGGGATTAGTCCACGAACATTGCGTTATAAGTTGGCACGTTTACGTGAGCAGGGATATACCCTTGAATCAGCGATTCACTATTAGAAAGCTCTAGACTATCAATGGATGAGTTAATAGGTGAGTGCTTTTGGGGCAATTTTGCCTTGATTTAAAGTGTGATGAATCACTTAAATTCAAAGCAAGGAGTCAAAGTAAAGACTCAACGTAAGAATGTGAAATAGTTATAACCCATGATTACTTACGTATTTTTAAGTATGTGTTTTCTTTAAGTATGTGTGTCCACAGCTAACCCATCAAATGAGATAACTGCGCTATAAGGCTTTTGTTGAGGTCAAAAAGTGCTCACATTAGACATTCCTTGTTATTAGAGTTCAAAAATAATAATAATTTACTCTAAAAAATAAAAAAACATCGTTAAAAGTAAAAAAGCCATTGCTTTTAATCAATTTGTCATATTACTCTTAGAGACTGGCAACACGCAATAAGGCCTTATTGTTTTGTACTTTTATACAGGGCTTATTAAATTTTTGGTAGGCCCAAGACTCATGACAAATTGATCGGGAGATTATTTATGGGTGTTGAAGTATTAGAACCTACTATTATTTTAAATTCAGGGCTTATGGATGATTCGGCTGTGTTACAAGACGAGCCTCTTAATGGCACTGATGCAAGACGACGTTTAGAAGATAAAATTGAAGAGCTGCGTTTACAAAGGGAACTACAAGAGTTCGATTTCGATTTGTGATACAGCTTGGAAAACGAATAATAGAGAAAAGTATACGAGGCTATGGGTAATTTAATAGCATTGTGTTACCACGCTAGCCGTTACTAGATTACCCATCGATTCATTTCGATTGTCCTAAAGTTGTGATTTTTATAGCAGTCAATCTCTGCCTATAGCAGTGAATCTGTATTCTTTACTAACGTGCTGCTCCCTAGCGAGTATGTATCTTTGGTATGTTATCCTAGTGCTCCTTCCCTTCTATACAAACCCTCTTAGTGATGAAGTTTTCTCTACTATTGGAATCGCTACAAAAGACATTTGTTACGAAAAGTACGATAACGCAGTGACAACCATATAGTTAAATTTTATAGTTATATCGTTAATAGTACAAAGAAGTGCATTGGTTTAAGTTAACATGTTAGAGCACTGACCGATTTATATTTATGAACTATTAAATAATATTTTTAAATCTTATTGTTCATTTAAAATAGTCAGGATTCATACAAATCCTCATTGCCCATCAACCAGATACATTATCTAAATAGTGCTAGTGCTGCTAGTGCAAGGCTTCGATACACCTACACCTACACCGTCATCCTATTTATGGCAAATGCCTTATCCTTCCCAAATTACATCTGACCGTTCGCTTATCTCTGACCCCGGATATCAGCTTTTGATGCCAAAAGTCCGCGTCGCTCATAAATGTGGCAAGAAACTTCCCACGGCAATGTTTGGCCTGGATTGTGCACAATACCTGTCATTCTGATAATTATCTTATTTTGTGACGTAAATCCGTCACTATAACGAGAAATATAAAAGGCGTTGCTATGACTGAACGGATGGATATCAATCGCTTACTTTTGGAAATGCGAGCAATGAAAGCGCAAGCTTTCAATGGTGTCGGAGCCACTGCCGCTACCGATATCGCCAAAAAAAATGAAGCGATTAACGGCCCAAAATTCTCCGAGCTTATGTCCCAAGCGATCGATAAAGTAAATGAAGTGCAACAAGCATCAGGTGCTTTACAGAAAGCCTATATCAAAGGCGACCCTAATGTCGATATTACTGAGGTAATGATCGCTTCACAAAAATCGGGGGTTGCCTTTGATGCCATGGTGCAGGTGCGTAATCGTTTAGTGGAAGCTTATCGCGATGTTATGAATATGCCGATTTAATAGTTAATCATGAACTATTTGATTGTCTGGCTAAATAGTTGAGGTTTACATGGCGGACTCAGGTGCCAACACTGGAAACAGCGATGATGTTCTCGAAGGTTTCAATAGCTTAAATATATTCCGGCAAGCAGGCCTGATGATAGGTTTAGCTGCTAGTGTTGCTTGTGGTATTGCTGTCGCATTTTGGAGTCTGGGTGAAGATTACAAACCTTTGTACGGTAGTCTTGAACGTTTGGATTCGTCAGAGGTTGGCCGAGTTTTAGATTTTAATGACATTCCATATAAAATAGATGGCGCCACCGGTGCCATGCTTGTGCCTGTCGATAGTGTTCACAAAGCTCGTATTTTGTTAGCAGAAAATGGTATCCAAGGAGATACCAGCTTCGGTTTGGAGATGCTCGATCAAGAGCAACAACTTGGTACCAGCCAATTTATTGAGTCTATGCGCTACCGCCGTGGTTTAGAAGGGGAACTGGCGCGCACTATCAGCAGTATAAACTCTGTGCGCAGCGCCCGGGTGCATCTGGCAGTTCCTAAACGCAGTGTCTTTGTGCGCGACGGCCGTAAGCCTAGCGCGTCCGTATTTCTCGATTTATATCCTGGAAGGCCAATAAAACCTAAGCAGGTTAGGGGGATTGCCAACTTGGTGGCTTCGAGCATCCCCGAATTAGAAATAGAAAATGTTACCGTGGTCGATCAAAAAGGTAATCTAATGTCAGTAGCTGCGGAGGATGAACGCCTTGCTATTGCCGCACAGCATTTGGATTACACTCGCAAAATTGAGGACGATATCATTTTGCGTATTCGCCGTTTATTGACCCCTATACTGGGTGACGGCAACTTTAAAACAGAAGTGGCGGCAGATATTGATTTCACTGAAATTGAGCAAACAGAGGAAAGTTTTAATCCGGATTTACCTGCAGTTCGAAGCGAGAATAAAGTCGATGAGCAACAAGTGGGAGCAGCCGGAGTAGGAGGTGTGCCTGGAGCTTTAGCTAATCAACCACCAGCCGATGGCAACGCCCCAGAAGTTGCCGGTGGCGGTGACGGTGCTGGCGAGGGTGGTCAGCCAAGTCGCACTCGCTCACAGTCGACAACGAACTACGAGTTAGACCGTACAGTAAGTTACACACGTTTCGAAAAGGGACGAATCCGTCGTATGACGGTTGCGGTAGTGGTTGATGATAAAGCGATTATCAATGCCGAGTCGGGCGAAGCAGAAAAAATTCGATGGACTGAGGATGAATTGGAGCGTTTAGCTATACTTGTACGTGACGCAGTGGGTTTTTCGGCGGTGCGAGGTGACAGCGTGAACGTATTAAACGAGTCTTTCTTTGATTTGCCAGATCTCAGCGATCTGGATGCGAATGTACCCATATGGGAGTCCGAAGCTTTCCGAGCTGCCCTTAAGCCCTTAGCTGGAGCACTAGTTATTATCGCCTTGCTGATGGGGCTTGTACGACCAGTATTGAAAACGCTGGCAGGCTCAGGTGCGCAATCTAAAGAAGAACAAGAACGAAAAGAAATGGAAGCTTTGCAAGCTTCCGGTATTGATTCTTTCGACTCCCTATCTGATGAAACCGTGACCCTTTCAGGGGGTGATGCGCTGGGCCTACCTAGCCCTGAAGAAAGCTATGAACAACAATTAAATGCAGTCAAAGGCCTTGTCGCCGAGGATGCTGGCCGTGTCGCGCAAGTACTTAAACGTTGGATTAGCGAAGAATGAGCGAGGCAAATGACGGTGCTGGCGCGCCACAAAAAAGCATGAGCAAAATTCAGCAAGCGGCTATCCTGTTGATGTCTTTAGGAGAGTCCGCTGCAGCCGAGGTGCTCAAGCATATGGGGCCTAAAGAAGTGCAAAGAATCGGGACAGAAATGGCGGCCCTTAGCAATGTGCAGCAGGATCAAGTTGAGGTTGTTATTTCTAATTTTATGGAAGAAGTTAGTACGCAAACAGGGCTCGGGATGGGATCTGATGCGTATATTCGTAATATGTTGGTATCGGCTTTAGGCCAAGATAAAGCGGATAGTTTAGTAGATCGAATTTTGCTTGGAGGTAATACTACAGGTCTTGATACGCTTAAATGGATGGACGCTCGTTCAGTAGCAGACATTATTCGCAATGAGCATCCACAAATTCAAGCCATTGTGATGGCTTACCTCGATGCTGATCAAGCTGCAGAAGTTCTGACTTTTTTTCCAGAAAAAGTGCGTTTAGACATTATGTTAAGGGTAGCTTCTTTAGATACTGTTCAGCCCAGTGCATTACAAGAACTCAATGATATTTTAGAAAAACAATTTGCTGGTAATGCAGGTTCACAAACCAAAGATATGGGTGGCTACAAAGTGGCTGCTGAGATTGTTAATAACTTGGATAGCTCAGTCAGTGGCGAATTACTAGATTCAATAAAAGAAGTCGACGAAGACTTGGGCACACAAATTCAAGATCTTATGTTTGTCTTTGAAAATCTTAAAGAAGTTGACGACCGTGGCATTCAGGCACTGCTTAGAGAAGTCTCCTCTGATATTCTTATTCTTGCACTTAAAGGTTCTGACGATATCCTTAAAGAAAAAATATTTTCCAATATGTCTAAACGGGCAGCAGAATTGCTTGCCGATGATCTTGAAGCGAAAGGTCCTGTTAAAGTTTCAGAAGTTGAAGCTGCGCAAAAAGAGATTCTTACCATTGCCAGGCGAATGGCCGATGCCGGAGAAATCAACCTCGGTGGCGGTGGTGAAGATATGTTATAGCGTTTCATATTTCTAAATAAAAATTTATTAAAAATAATATAGGGGCTGAATATAAGTTTTATAAAATTAAGAGTATATTCGCAGTGCGTTTGATAATGATGTGTACTCTTTTTATTTTTCCGGTTAGTAAGGAGTAGGCAAAAAAATGACGGATAGTGTGAAACAAGTTAATCGTATTCCATTCGAAAATATAGAGAGTGAAGAATCCATATCTACCTGGTCCTTACCCAGTATCGATGATGGTTCGGGTGTGATACTAAGCGCAAAAAAAGAAAAAGAAAAAAGAAAAAAAGACTCAGATGTAGAAGCAATTGAGGATTGTGAAAACCCAGAAGAAAGTGAATTTCCTACAGCAGAGAGCTTACAGAAAATTACAGAAGAAGCAAGGCAAGAAGGCTTTTCTCAAGGCTATACCGAAGGTTTTGAAAAAGGACGGCAGAAAGGTGAAAAAGAAGCCCACAATCGAGTGTATAAGGAAACAAAGAGCCTTATTGAGCAGGAAGTAAGAAGTCTACGTAAGTTCACCAGCCATTTGTTCGAACCGTTGCAGTCTCAAAAAAACGCCTTGGAAGATATCTTAGTAAGTATGGCAGTGCACTTTGCACAACATATTATCGATCAGGAAATTAAAAACTCTCCACAATCTATTCTTGCCATTATTAAAAAAGCATTGGCTGCACTGCCTGTGGGAGCTCATAATATCAATGTGTTTGCTAACCAAACTGATGTGGATTTAGTTGATAAATACCTACCAGCAAAAGATCGTGATTGGGGATTGAAGATAGATAACAATATTCCAAGCGGCGGTTGTCGGGTAGAAACCAATGAGAGCTTAGTGGATTATACAACGGCTGCACGTTTAACTGAATTTATTCAACAGGTACAAGAAACCGGTAATATTGACGATAAGGAATTACAAGCTATTGAAGACTATTCCTGCAGTATTGATTCAAATAATCTCCCCGGTGAGACTTCTGAGAACCTGGAAGTTAATACTACGTATGAACCAGAAAATAATGATAGTTTAGAGTCTGAGAGTATTTCTGAGAATCAGACATCTGATATAAATACAGACCAAAAACCTTTGACTAATACTCATGAACACAGTGCCCCCCAAGGCCCAACGCTATGATAAGTCGACTGTAAAACATATGATTAATAGCGAGATTGACGACTTTGCATTAGAGCAATGTCTAAACAAATACCGCCAGTACCAGTTTCTAGATGCTCCTATTCAGGCATCTGGACGACTAACACGTTTGGTTGGGCTAACTTTGGAGGCAGTAGGTCTGAATGTTTCTGTGGGACAACAGTGCCATGTGCATTTGAGCAACGGAAATAAACTCGAAGCTGAAGTTGTTGGGTTTCATAACTCAATTACCTATTTAATGCCGGTACAAAAAATCGAAGGCTTACAACCAGGTGCTAAAGTTGTTCCACTCGGTGATCACAAAAAAGTCTCACTTGGCAATCATCTGATTGGTCGTGTATTAAATGGACTCGGTCAAGCACTTGATAATCTTGGGCCAATCAGTAACAGTCGCCAAATAGAATTAAACACCAACGTTATTAATCCCCTTAGTCGTCATCCTATTTGCGAGCCCCTCGATGTGGGTATCCGTGCTATTAACAGTCTATTAACTATCGGTAAGGGACAACGCATCGGCTTGTTCGCTGGTAGTGGTGTAGGTAAAAGTGTTTTGCTTGGTATGATGACCCGCTTTACTCAAGCAGATGTCGTGGTAGTAGGGCTAATTGGTGAACGAGGTAGAGAAGTTCGTGAGTTTATTGAACATATACTCGGTGAAGACGGTTTGCAGAGGGCTGCTGTGGTCGCAGCTCCTGCCGATGAAGCACCGCTTATGCGTTTGCGTGCGGCCCAACTGGCAACACGTATTGCCGAACATTATCGGGATCAGGGGAAGAGTGTTCTTCTGTTAATGGATTCCCTCACACGTTTTGCTCAGGCCCAACGCGAAATCTCATTGGCTATAGGTGAGCCTCCTGCAACTAAAGGTTATCCGCCTTCGGTGTTTTCAAAAATACCAGAGTTGGTTGAACGTGCTGGTAATGCCAGTCAAGGCGGTGGCTCTATTACCGCATTTTATACGGTACTTACCGAAGGTGACGATTTGCAAGATCCTATAGCAGACTCTGCAAGAGCCATTCTAGATGGTCATATTGTGCTATCACGAGCATTGGCTGAACAAGGTATTTACCCTGCTATCGATGTTGAGGCTTCGGTTAGTCGGGTTATGCCCAATATTGTTGAGCAAGGAAATATTACTATGGCGCAAAAGTTTAAACAAAGTCTTGCTCTATATAGGGCAAACCAAGATTTAATTACGATTGGCGCCTACAAAGCGGGCAGTAATCCTGAGATAGATTTTGCTATAGAGCGTTTTCCCCATTTACAAAAGTTTATTGCTCAAAAAATTGGCGAGGTATGTTCCTTGTCAGACAGTCGAACTATGCTATCTGGAGTGCTAGAACCCATTCGTACATCGAGTAATAGCAAGAAGACAACTTCTGGCGCTAGTCTGAAATGACACGCTCAGCTCGACTTGCGGTGGTTATCGATATGGCTCGCAAAAACGAGGAGCAAGCAGCAAAAAAATTGGAGCAATGTCGACAATCTTATCAAGCACATCACCAGCGCTTAGAAGAATTAAATAATTACTACCATGACTATGACATGCGTTTTAAGCAGAATATTCAGGGTGTTCGTGCAAATGATTTTGCTGCCAAGCGTTTTTTTTTAGGACAGTTATCTACACTAATTGACCAGCAAAAAAATACCCTTAATCAAGTAGAAATAACTTTAGAAAAGGCCCGCCAGGAATGGCAGCAGTGCCACTTAAAGTCTGAAAACTTGCAGCGTTTTGTTGCAGATCTTAAACGCTGTGAAGTGCAAATCGCCGATAAAATAGAGCAGTACAAAATTGATGAGTGGGTAACACAAAACTATAAGCCAAGATGAACCACTTAGCTGTAGAGTTAATCATACAGGAGTGATGAAACTAAATTGCAGTTTTCTCTTGACACCTGAATCTTTGTGTTTGCGCGTAAAACTCTATGATTTGTAGGGTTTTTTTAATGCTCTTTGGTTATTTTCGACGATTCCTTCCACTCAATAAAATCTAATGTTTTTTTTTATT
The DNA here is from genome assembly GCF_002157225.2 of Agarilytica rhodophyticola. Lineage (NCBI taxonomy): Bacteria > Pseudomonadati > Pseudomonadota > Gammaproteobacteria > Cellvibrionales > Cellvibrionaceae > Agarilytica > Agarilytica rhodophyticola. The sequence goes on along the minus strand of NZ_CP020038.1, from coordinate 4,257,569 downwards.
TGTGCTCACTTGCAATTTCCACATTTAAATAAAGCCTTTTCGTAGCAAGTTTTCAAACTAAGTCTAGACTTAGGTGAGAAGTATCCAGATTCAAAGTATTGAGGAGAACTAAGTGGCTTCAGAAGTTAACTTTCAATTACCTGAAAATTTAACCATCGCCAGTGTGCAGGGTTTACATGAACAATTAGAGGCGCTTGTCGATCAGCAAGATCATGACAAAATAATCGTTCAAGCTAACAATGTGCAACGAGCGGATACTGCTGGTTTACAATTACTTTTGGCCTTCGTCAATTCGACAAAAGATCGCCAAATTAAATTGGATTGGAACCAGCCTTCTGAAAAATTCGTCAGTGCTGCACATCTGCTTGGACTGGAAGGTGCTTTGGGCATTCACTAATTATACCTTTGTAAACATCACATAATTTATCGGAGACATATTCATGGCAAAGATTCTAGCCGTTGACGACTCAGCATCAATGCGCCAAATGGTAGGGTTTACCCTTAAAAGTGCTGGCCACGATGTTCATGAGGCAGGGGACGGGGTTGAGGCATTGAAGGTTGCTAAAAATCAAACGGGTTTTGATTTGGTAATCTCAGATATCAATATGCCGAATATGGATGGTATTTCTCTTATTAAGGAGCTGCGCAAGTTACCACCATTTAAGTTCACTCCAATTTTAATGTTAACAACCGAATCGAGCGCCGACAAAAAGAGTGAAGGTAAATCCGCAGGTGCTACCGGATGGATAGTGAAGCCATTCAACCCTGACCAGTTGATTGCGACTATAAATAAAGTCTTGTAGTAACAACTTTTTCATTTATTTTTAGAGAACCTTATGGCTATCGATTTATCCCAATTCCATCAAGTATTCTTCGAAGAAAGCTTTGAGAATGTCGATATCATGGAAACCTCACTGATGGAGTTGGATCTGGATGAGGTGGACAGTGAGACAATTAACGCAATATTCCGTGCGGCCCATTCAATAAAGGGTGGCAGTGCTACCTTCGGTTTTAGTGCCATTGCCAGTTTTACTCATATCTTAGAAACGTTGCTTGATCAGATTCGAGGTGGCGAGAGAGAGTTGACGGGTGATGATGTCGACTTATTTCTGAAGTCGGTAGATTGTCTACGGGAAATGCTGGATTTGTTGAAAACTGGTGAGGACTCTGAAACAGAACTATCGCGTGAAGTTTCAGCGAAATTCTCAGCAAAGCTCGAGGGTAATGTCGTCGAAGCTGAGGCTCCAGCGACTGATTCCGGCGATGCAGAATCAGCCGCTGAGAGCGCACCGGCTGAAATACCTTGCTGGCATATTTTGTTTCGTCCTGGTAGAGATGTGCTTAAAACGGGTAATGATTCCCTACGCTTAATTAATGAGTTAAATGAGCTAGGTGAGATGAAATGCTCTGCTAAAACAGATGAGCTTCCTTTGCTCGATAAGTTAGAACCTGAAGCAAGCTATTTATACTGGGAAATAGAGTTATCAACAGACGCTGAACTTAGCCAGATAGAAGAAATATTTGCCTGGGTAATCGATGAATCAGAAGTTGTTATAAAAGCCTCTTCGCCTGGTGCTATGGAAGAAAGTACAGAGGTGCAAGCAGTTAGCGAAAATGCAACTAAAGAGCCTGAGCAAAATAGTAATGACGATGATATTGAAACTTTCTGGTCAATTGATTTTGTTCCTGGAGTTGAAATTTTAAGAACAGGTAATGATCCCTTAAAGATTTTTCAGGCACTAACAGAAATCGGTAAAATAAAATCCATTACCGCAAGCTCCCAATTTCCCGAGTTTAGTTCCATTGATCCCGAGTTGTGTTATCTAAGGTGGATAGTTCTACTCGATGCTAAAGATGATGATAAAGAGAAAATAGAAAAAGCATTTGAGTGGGTCAAAGATGATTCAGAGTTAGAAGTAAAATCTGTTTCAGGTCTATTTACTGAGGAATTGCAAAAAACCTCGGAACAGGAAACGACCACTGAAGCGGCTGCAAATACAGCGACCACAAAAGCTGCCGCAGCCAAGCCTAAAACTGCGCAAAAACCGAAGGCTCCTGCTAAAAAAGCTAATGCGGAATCATCCTCGATTAGAGTGGGTATCGATAAGGTAGATAATCTAATTAATATGGTTGGTGAGCTGGTTATTACCCAGTCTATGTTAGGTCAGTTAGGTTCTGACTTTGATCTTGAACGCTTACCTAAATTGTTGGAAGGTCTTGGCCAGCTAGAGCAAAATACTAGAGAATTGCAAGAAAGTGTTATGCGCATAAGGATGTTGCCCATTAGCTTTGTCTTTAGTCGCTTTCCGAGAATGGTGAGAGATTTGAGCCAATCTCTAAATAAAGATTTGAACCTAGAGATTTTAGGTGATCAAACAGAGCTGGATAAAACAGTACTAGAAAAAATTGGTGATCCTCTGGTTCACTTAGTGCGAAACGCAGTTGATCATGGTGTCGAAACGCCAGAGGAAAGACGGCAAAAAGGCAAACCTGAACAAGGTAATGTCACACTAAATGCGTATCACCAAGGTGGCAACGTAGTGATTGAAGTTGTCGATGATGGTAAAGGTTTAGATCCAGAATCTCTGAAACAAAAAGCGATTGAAAAAGAAGTTATCACGGCATCAGAGGCAGAATCCTTAACTAATGAGCAGGCTTTTGACTTAATTTTTCAGCCTGGATTTTCCACCGCCAAGCAAATTAGTGATGTCTCTGGACGCGGCGTCGGCATGGATGTGGTAAAAAGAAATATTCAAGCACTAAATGGCGCCATTGATATTACCTCTGAAGTGAATCAAGGCTCTACCATTACTATTCGTTTACCTCTAACTTTGGCTATATTGGATGGCCAGCTAGTGAGAGTCGGTAAAGAAACATATATTTTCCCCATTGTGTCCATTGTCGAATCTCTCCAATGTAAATCAGAATATATCAACAAAGTTGCTGGTGGCAGTGATGTATTCAGGTTACGTGATGAATATGTTCCTATTTTACAACTCGCTAAAGTATTTAATATTGAAGTCGATAATTACGATTTAGAAGGCTCCCTAATGGTTGTGGTCGAATCAGAGGGGGATAAGGTTGGTATTATCGTAGATGAATTACTAGCGCAACAGCAAGTGGTCATTAAAAGCCTTGAACATAATTATCAACGAGTGGAAGGTATTTCAGGAGCAACAATTCTTGGCGATGGTACGGTCGCACTTATTGTAGATATTCCCGGTATTGCCCGCTTAGCTGAAGAGAGTAGTTTATTAATTAACGCCGCCACACAGGCCAATGTTTCTAACCAAAACCATCTTATACAGTAAGTGGGTTTGTAGAGGTTTTTATGCAGATACAAAATGACAACTCATCCGCCAGCGATTCTGTACGCAGTATAAACTCACATACGGGTATGGAATTTGAGTCAGATGAAACAGATCAGTTTTTAACTTTCATCGTTGCTGGTGAAGAGTATGGAGTCGATATTTTATGTGTTCAAGAGATTAGAGGCTGGGAGTCCGCAACCCCAATTCCTAATGCACCTGCTCATATAAAAGGCGTAATTAATCTGCGTGGTACGATTGTTCCTATTATTGATCTACGACAATGCTTTGGTATGGAAAGTATTGAGTACACGCCGATTACAGTGGTAATTGTGCTGAAAGTTTCTACTGATCAAGGTGAGCGAGTGATGGGTATCGTCGTTGACGCCGTTTCCGATGTATATTCGCTTGCAGAAAAAGATATGAGGACAGCACCGGATATTGGTAATTCACTAAATACGGAATTTATTAAAGGGTTAGTCAATGTGGATGAGAAAATGGTGATTTTGCTGGATATAGATCGACTGCTTTCCATGGACGAAATTCCTAATATGACAGCTATTAGTCAACAAATTGAAAATGCTGAACAATAATTTGATGGTGCCATAAGTATGTTTAACAAACTAAAAGAATCAATGAGTGGAAACTCTCAAGAGTGCAAAGAACTTGCAGCTAAAATGGAGGCGGTCAACAATACACAGGCTGTTATTGAATTCGATACTTCCGGCAATATCTTGCACGCCAACAACAATTTTTTAAACACCATGGGATATCGTTTAGATGAAGTGCAAGGTAAACATCACAGCATATTTATCGACGATAAAACACGTAATAGCCCGGAATATCAAAATTTTTGGCAGCGTTTGGCGAGCGGTGAATGCTTCGTTTCCGAATTTCGACGCCTTGGTAAAAACAACAAAGAAGTTTGGATTAAGGCATCCTATAATCCTTTGCGGGACGAAACAGGCCGGCCTTATAAAGTTGTTAAATTTGCTACTGATATTACTGATGCTAAACGCTTGGCGGATAAAGCTAAGGCATTAGAACTATGCCAGGCGAATGTTATGCTGGCAGATAACGATTGCAACATTGTCTATATGAATGAGACAGTGACAGAAATGTTGAAGAAAAATGAATCTTCTTTGCGCAAGGAATTGCCGAATTTTAATGTTAAATCATTGATAGGTACTTGTGTTGATGATTTTCATCAACGGCCCGAGCACCAACGCGGAATGTTACGAAATTTGCGAGAGCCGTATAAAACAGACCTTGAATTAGGAAGTCTAACTTTTGGTCTTATTGCCACTCCCTGGACAGACGCAAATGGTGAGCGTATTGGTACCTTAGTTGAATGGGAAGATAAAACCGAACGGGTCAACCGTGAGAAGAAAGAACGAGAAGTCGCGCAGGAGAATTTACGTATTCGCCAGGCCTTAGATGTTTGCGATACCTCAGTCATGCTTGCTAACGAAGACATGACAATTACTTATATGAATAGTGCGGTTAGAGAAATGATGCGTAACCGTGAGAATGAAATTCGGGAGCAATTGCCTAATTTCAACAGTAGCCAACTACTGGGGACTAATGTAGATATTTTCCATAAAAACCCTTCTCACCAACGTAACCTTCTTAAAAGCTTAACCAAGAGTTATCGCGCTGACTTACCACTGTCAGGACTAACTTTTGGTTTAATCGCAACGCCACTGCATGACGAGGACGGTAAATTTATTGGCACTGTTGTTGAATGGAACGATAAGACGGAAGCGTTAGCACAGCAAAAAGAAGAACGACGTTTGGCTGCTGAAAATGAGCGTGTCAAACAAGCGCTCGATAATGTAACCGCTAACGTTATGATTGCCGATGAAGATGCGCATATTATTTATATGAATAAAGCTGTCCAAGGTATGATGCAAAGGGCAGAGTCTGATATCAAAAAAGACCTACCTTCATTTGATGTTAGTAAACTTATGGGCGTGAACATTGATGTCTTCCATAAAGATCCCAGCCATCAACGTAACCTATTACGTGATATGCGCGGTGTATTTAACGGTAAAGCTGAAGTAGGTGGACGCACTTTTACCGTGATTGCCAACCCTGTTTATCAAGATAATGAACGTGTGGGAACGGTGGTTGAATGGAATGATAGAACTGCAGAAATGGCGATGGAGAGAGAGATTGATAGTGTTATAGCCGCTGCCAGTGAAGGTAGTTTTTCGCAACATATTTCAATGGATGGTAAAGAAGGCTTTTTCCATAATCTTAGTAAAGGCATTAATAATCTTGTGAGTACAATGGAAATTGCCCTCAATGATATTGTTAGGATGCTTGGATCCATAGCTAAGGGTAACCTTAATGAGCGTATTACCCGTGACTATCAGGGCTCATTTGGGCAACTGAAAAATGATGCCAATGCTACGGCAGAAAAACTAACAGAGGTTATTGCCAATATTCGCATGTCAGCCGACTCTATAGGCTTATCCGCCGATGAAATCGCACAAGGTAATGCTGATTTAAGTCATAGGACAGAGTCACAAGCTTCGTCATTAGAAGAGACAGCAGCGAGTATGGAAGAAATGACCGCTGCTGTTAAACAAAGTGCCGAAAATGCTGAGAAAGCTAACGCCATGACGGTGGATGCACAAATGTTAGCGAGAGACGGAGGCGGTGTTGTAGAAAATGCAGTGTCGGCAATGGAAGAGATAAATAAATCGAGTAAGAAAATTAGCGACATCATTAGTGTGATTGATGAAATTGCTTTCCAAACGAATCTATTAGCACTTAACGCCGCAGTGGAAGCAGCAAGAGCTGGTGAGCAGGGTCGAGGATTCGCAGTTGTGGCCGGAGAGGTACGGAACCTAGCGCAACGTTCGGCCGGTGCAGCAAAAGAAATTAAAGACTTGATTCGAGATAGTGTTTCCAAAGTAGAAGATGGTACTTCCTTGGTCAACCATTCAGGGGAAGTACTTGCAAAAATTGTTACTTCTGTTGATGAAGTGACTGTGATGATGCAAGAAATCGCCGGCGCAGCAAAAGAACAATCCGCAGGTATCGAACAGGTGAATACGGCAATAACCCAGATGGACGAAATGACACAGCAAAATGCGGCCCTGGTTGAGGAGGCATCTGCAGCCGGTCAGGCAATGTCGGATCAAGCACGCTCTATGAAGAGTGTTGTTGAGTTTTTCAGTCACGGTGATTCGCTCGGCGGAGGTGGTGGTGCTCCTGCGGCAGCTCCAGTGGCCTCTGCTCCAGCTTCGTTCTCTAAAACGCCGTCGCGGCCTGCAGCAAGCAGTTCATCAACCAGTCATTCTAGTGGTTCTTCCGGTTCTCATGATGAGTGGGAAGAGTTTTAATTCCTAAATGTGTTAAGTGCTTTTTGTAAGATCTTAAATTAAAAGGTTGCAGCAAGCGCTTAACACTTTCTAAAGAGATACTATAAAGTGATAAACATATAATACTAATAGAATATTTCGGGCTTTTACTTTGTCTATATGTATGCTGGAATATTTAGTTTTCAAGGAAAATAATATTACAGTCACTAGTGCGTAGTAGTTTTTAGTTGTACTTTTGATTAAATATTTTAAACGTATCAAAATTAGTGTCTTAAATGGATAGAGGCGTAGTAGATTAATATTGGCTATTTAGTATTAATAAGAATGAAAGATGTAATTAGCCAAATATTATAAAACTCTAGATTGATCAAGCTTAGCCCAACGTCCTGTTCTTTAAGATATAAAAATAGTATCAGGACGTTGGTTAAAATTATGAATTCTGCCCCCGCTAAAAATACTGATAGCCCTCCGTCACGCGAATACAATATGATGGACAAGGACTTTCGTCGTATTCAAAAGATCGCGTTTAATCTTACTGGTATTACCCTTAGTGATCAAAAGAAAAATATGGTTTATAGCCGCATCGTTAGACGTTTGCGAGCCCTTAAACTTAATAGTTTTTCAAGCTATTGCGATCTTATCGAGAGTGAAGGCAATACAGAACTTACTGATTTCATTAACGCTATTACTACTAATCTAACTTCATTCTTTCGAGAAAATCATCACTTTGAATATCTCAACGAAACTGTTATTCCAGACCTTATAAAAAAGAATGCTGGCACACGTAGAATTCGTATCTGGTCTGCTGGTTGTTCTACGGGTGAGGAGCCTTATTCCATTTCGATGGTGTTAGATCATTTCACTCACATTAGAAAATGGGATGTAAAAATTCTGGCGACCGACCTCGACTCCAATGTTGTGGCTACCGCTAGGGCTGGCCATTATGCAGAGGATAGGGTTGATGGTATCCCCAGCCAATATAAAAAATACATTAACTTTAATAAGGCTGATGGTAGTGGCCAAGTGAAGCCTGAAATACAAAGCCGAATTCAGTTTAATCAATTAAATCTCTTGCATGACTGGCCGATGAAAGGACAGTTCGATGTAATCTTTTGTCGTAACGTGGTTATTTACTTCAATATTGATACTCAAAAGAAACTGTTCGATCGTTATGCCAATATTCTCACAACGAATGGCAAACTATTTATTGGCCACTCTGAGAGCCTTCATAATGTTACCGATCGTTTTACATCACTAGGACGAACGATTTATGAGAGAAATAGATAATGTCACTAAAACAAAAAATAACAACGCCCACACTTCCCGGCTTTGAGCATATTAATCGTTATTGGGATCCGCGGATGAAAATGCCGACGGCAAAAATAAAACCGGGGGAGTGCTATGTTAGTAAGACGGGTGAAATTATCGTAACCGTGTTGGGTTCTTGTATTTCAGCATGTATTCGAGATAAGAGAATAGGCGTTGGTGGTATGAATCATTTTATGCTGCCGATACAAGATGGGCAGGCTGCATCTGCAGCCATTTCAGCCGAGTTGGCCTATGGCAACTGGGCGATGGAATACCTGGTCAATGAAATACTGAAGCAAGGTGGTAACAAAAGTAACTTTGAGATAAAGATATTTGGTGGCGGTAAGGTGATGGCTAATTTTTCCTCTATTGATGTGGGAGCCCGCAATATCGATTTTGTGACCAATTTTCTTCACCAAGAAGGGCTTTCTATAGACGCGCAAGATGTGGGTAGTACTTGCCCACGTAAAGTAATGTATTTCCCTGATACCGGGTCAGTCAAGTTAAAACGTTTGCAAACGCAAAATAACGACACCATTCAGCGTCGTGAGAAAGAATACTATGACTCCATGAACAAAAAACCCGATACCAGTGGCGATGTGGAATTATTTTAATCAATTTTTTTTAGACAAGAGAAGATATTTAACATGTGTGCTGTGAAGGTATTAATCATCGATGACTCTGCCCTTATTCGTGCATTGCTGACGGAAATTTTCGAGTCTGATTCACGCTTTAAGGTTGTTGCCGCTGCTGAGGATGCCTATCAGGCTCGTGATCTCATCAAGAAGCACAACCCTGATGTTCTCACTCTCGATATCGAAATGCCTAAAATGAACGGCATTATGTTTTTACAAAACCTGATGCGTTTAAGGCCTATGCCAGTGGTTATGATTTCCACACTGACGCAGCAGGGAGCACCGGTCACTTTAGAGGCCCTTGAGCATGGCGCGGTGGATTTTGTTCCTAAGCCCAAAAGCGATGGCTCTGGAGGATTGGAGAGTTGTCGTCAAACCATTCTTGAGAAAGTCTGGCATGCATCACGTGCCAATGTTCGACCTAAAGCTACTAAAAGGGAAAAAGAAAAGCTGGTCGAGGAGGCAAAAAGAAATAATTCTTTGATCGGGCGCAAGTGTTTGCGTACCGATTTTCTTTGTGCAATAGGAGCGTCTACTGGTGGTACTGAAGCGATTAAAGAAGTGATAACATGTTTACCTGAAAATTCACCGGCAATCGTAATCGCCCAGCATATTCCCGGGACCTTCAGTGCGTCTTTTGCTCGCAGAGTAGATAATGCATCGAAGATCAATGTTTACCAAGCAGAGGATGGTCAGCCGATTAAATCTGGTTGTGCTTATATTGCTCCGGGAGATGCACATTTAAAAGTTGTCTTGGCGGCTGGATCTTATATCTGTAAACTCGACAATAGCGGACCAGTTAATCGACATATGCCATCTGTGGAAGTGTTATATGATTCCGTACTGGAAGCGTCTGGTGGCAGAAATACCATGGGGGTGCTGCTAACAGGCATGGGAGCTGATGGGTCAGAGGCATTGCTGCGTATGAAACAGGCAAATTGCGTGACCGTTGCTCAAGATGAGGCTTCTAGTGTGGTTTGGGGAATGCCTGGGCATGCTGTTAAAATTGGGGGAGCAGAAAAAATATTGCCACTTAATCGAGTGGCTTCGGAAATATTATCTGTAGCCTTTAGATAAAATTGAGCTATGCTTTTAGTAAGCGTAATAATTGAATTCTAACTTAGGATACGTTTTATATGTCGATAACATCATGTCTTTCTGATAATGGTGAAGCGTTAACAATATCTATTGAAGGACGATTCGATGCCTCTTCTCTAGAACAGTTTAGACGTAGCTTCGAAAATGTTGATTCCGATAATATTCAGCGCTACGTAGTTGATTTGGCAGAAACCGTTCATTTGGATAGTTCGGCCTTAGGTATGTTGCTCGTATTACGTGATCACGCAGGTGGAGATAAAGCCAATATTGTTATTGATAATTGTTCGCCAGAAGTAAAGAAAATATTTGCCATTTCCAGCTTTGAGCAACTGTTTGTCATCGAGTAATAGGCCGCAGGAAAGCAGGGGATAGACGTTGAATAACGAGCCTCAAGATTCTCTTAAAATTCTTATTGCAGAGGATTCTGCATCTGATCGATTTATTCTTGAAACCATTGTCGCCAAAGCTGGCCATATCCCTATTGGTGTAGCCGACGGCGAACAGGCACTTACTGCTTTTCAGGAGAAGTCCCCTGACGTGGTGCTGCTGGATGTTCTGATGCCAAATATGGGAGGCATTGAAGCTGCCAGGAAAATACGGGACATGGGCAATGAGGATATGGTGCCCATTATCTTTCTGACATCGTTAAAAGATCAGGCCGACTTGGTCGAATGTCTAGAAGCCGGTGGCGATGATTTTATTCCTAAACCATATAATCCAGTGGTATTGCAATCGAAGATTAAGTCGTTTGGTCGTCTTCGAAGAATGCACACCACTTTGTTAAATCAAAAAGCGCAGATTGAAGAGCACAACCGCCATCTAATTCAAGAACAAACCGTCGCTAAACAAGTATTCGATAAAATTGCACCGACAGGTTGCCTGGATATGGGCAACATTCGTCATTACATGTCGCCCTTGGCTGTGTTTAACGGCGATGTCCTGGTTTCTGAATTCAGTCCCAATGGTAACATGGTCGTCATGTTAGGCGACTTTACAGGGCACGGCCTACCAGCGGCCATTGGCTCTATGCCGTTGGCGTCAACTTTCTACGGTATGGTGCGCAAGGGTTTCAGTATGTCTGATATCTTGCGAGAAATTAATCAAAAGTTAAACGACATTTTGCCAATAGGTTTTTTCTGTTGCGCCATTTGTGTCGATATCAATTTCAAGGAGCGGCGCATCAAAGTATGGAATGGCGGCTTGCCCGAGGCCTTTCTGTATTTGAAAAGCACAGGAAAATATGAACTTTTGGCATCTAAAAACTTACCATTAGGCGTGCTGCCGAGTAAGAGTTTTAATGGCGAAAGTCAAACCTTCCAGCTGGATTATGGTGATCGTTTGTATATGTGGTCAGACGGTGCCTTTGAAGCGAGAAATCAAGCGGGCGAAATGTTCGGCGAAGAGAATTTACACCAAATTTTTTACGATAATATCGGAGATAAGGATTTATTCGATAAGGTGTTAAATAATGTGCAAGCACACATTGGCTCAACGGAGAAAGATGATGATATGTCACTGGTCGAAATTGAGATGCAAGATGTGGATGTTGTCGCGAAAGTCGACCAATTTATGGAAAAAAATCAAGGCTGTCTCTCCGACTGGTATATGAATTTTGATTTGCCTGAAAATAGCCTCAAAGAGTTCGATCCACTGCCACTATTAATGAATATTATTTCTGAGGTGCCAGGTCTAAGGCAACATCGAACCCCCCTATACACGGTGCTTGCTGAACTATATTCCAATGCCCTTGAGCATGGTGTTCTCGGTCTAAAATCCGAACTGAAGTCCTCCCCAGGAGGCTTTGCTTCTTACTACAACGAGCGCACAAAACGATTGCAGGAACTGGTTGCAGGGAAGGTCAGTTTTCAGCTTTCTCATACTGCCAATGGCAATGGTGGCTATCTTAATATTCGAGTGAAAGATTCAGGTGAGGGCTTTACTGTTAAAAAAACCGAGAATAAAGGTGTTAGCCAGAACCTTTATGGACGTGGGCTCAGCCTGATACAATCGCTCACCAAAAGTATAGAAATCCATGAACCGGGTAACGATATCGAAGTGGTGTATTACTGGGAGCGTGAAGACTAGTCGTTTTATATATGGCACTATTTCTACTTGAGTCGGTTTGCTAGTACGTATGCACATAGCACATAGATAGGATAAGACAGCAGGCACGCCGAGAAAATGTAGAGTTGATCCAACAATAAATCCTCATATAAAAATTTAAACCGCAAATATCATGTCACACAACAGGATTGATCGCGACAATCTCGCTATGTTACAAGAGTTACTCGGCGAGAAATTTAGCGAACTTATTTCTACCTACCTCAATGACTCTCAGCCGCGCTTGGCTGCTCTAGCCGTTGCCTTTGAGAAAAACGATATGACAGAGCTGTGTCATCAAGCTCACGGCCTTAAAGGAAGCAGTCGCAATCTTGGCATAAACCCTCTGGCGGATCTTTGTGAAGAGATGGAGAGACAGGCGCGCCAAGGCAAGGTTGAAAATGCTATGCAACAAATCGCCGCAATTGAGCAAGAGTTTGCCGCTGTCGAGTTGATTTTGAAAGACCTTGTTTGAGCATTATCACCTAAGGCCTATTTATGGGCTTATTCATAGCCTCTTCCACAATATGAATATGGCACAAGCTTTGCTCCCTTAATAATGTGAGCAACGAGCTGTGCATCATGTGAAGCAGTGAAATTATACTTTCGTATTATTATTTATATTGTGAGGGATAAAAATGAATCCGCTATTGCCTTTGGTGAATCTCAATGAGCAAGAACAAATTATTATTCAATCCCAACGCGCAGAACCCAATTTAAATCAGAGTTCTAATGATGGTTTCAAACAGGCGATGGACTCTCAAACCAAAAAAAATAAGGTAGAACGCTCTGACAATAATACAGCAGACAAAAAACCCGCTGAGACAGATCGAAAAGATAATTCTGTGGAGCAAAGCGAGAGCGATAATACTACAAAAGAAGTTGCTGCCGATAGTAAAAGTAATGATACATCTGATAAGGATTCTGATGAGTCTGCAGGTGCCCAAACTGACGCTGCAAAAGATAAACGAGCTACTTCCTTGGATGAGAATTCTGCTGACACTAATGTTGACGAGGCTGAAGAGGTGGCTTTGACTGCTGTCGATGTGACAGATGACATCACATTAAATATTAACACCCAAGTCGAAACCACTAGATCGCCTCTAAGTACTGGTATCAATGCCAGTGAACTTGAGCTTAACTCGAATGCGTTAACGGCCAGTGCTCCTACTGTCGATAGAGTGTTATCGCAGGAGGCACAGACTTCGCAAATTATTGATCCCCAGAAACAAACATTGACTCACTCAAATAATGTGCAAATAGCCTCACAACAGAGTACGCTAGACTTACAATCTAAGGCGTTAACACCAAGTCAATTTCCACTTACCCAGAGTAATACCAGTGTAAAACAAAACCTTCCTGGTATTGGTTCTCAACCTTTGGTTGAAAAAAACGTTGTTATTCTCGAACCTAGTGATAAACCACAATTAAAAGCAGATACTAGTACTAGCGTTGGTGTCTCCAATATGGAGAAGAACCTTTTATTGCAAAAAGATGTTGTGACGGTAAACAATGAATTAACAACATCTCTTAAAGATGGTCGAGTAGAATCGTCACTAAATAAAAATGCCAATATTCATGCATTTGTTAATCATACCATCACAGGGTCAGGCACAGATACATCCAACCTCTTATCGTCAAAAACTGGACGTGTGCAATTGCCTGTAAATATTACTTTTGGCCAAAGTGGTTGGAGCAATATGGTAGCTGAGCGATCTGCAATGATGGCTTCGCAAAATATTAAATTTGCAGAGTTGCAGTTAGATCCACCTGAGCTAGGCCCGTTACAAGTCAAAGTCAGTGTTAGCCAAGATCAAGCAAGTGTGAGTTTCGTAGCGACAAATGCCCAAGTACGCGATTCTTTAGACCAAGCACAAGCTAGGCTCCGCGAATTACTTGACGAGCAAGGACTAAATCTCGTGAATGTTGATATCTCTGGTGATTCATCGGATCAATTTGGTAGTCAACAAGAGGGCGAAGGTGGTCATGCAAAAGGACAATTGGCTAGTAGCATCCAAGATGAGGATACTGATGTGCCAAGTATACAAATACACCATGAATACGGTGTTGATCATTATGTTTAAGTTGCTTAGAAAAATTCTTACTAACACTTAATTTTAGATGTACCCGTTCTAAAAACGCCTCAAGAGCGCTTCTAAATAAATATACTACCTACTATCTTTCGTAATATTCATTGCGTTAGTACTTGAAAAAAGTGCTAACGTTAGTGTCATTGTAATTTTCTTTACCATACGATTAGTCTGGTGGCTAAATATATTGTCCTGATATATTTATCTGTCGTATCTTAAAATACAGCGCTATTGTGTTAAACGGCTTGATTTCAAGGAGCTAGCGCGAATCTATCGACACGCGGCAGTGCATCCATCCATCGCTATTAACCGGACATATATTGCCGCCGGAATAATAATGTCTGAGTTAAAACATAATGAGCAAAAAGTATAGTCAGACCTCTGGCATATCTCTTGCTTTTTTGGTTAATAAAAACGTTATGACGAATATTTGACATGGCAGAAGAGCAAGAAAAAGACGGCGAAGGCGAAGCTGATGCTGGATCAGGTAAAAAGAAAATAATTTTACTTGTAGTCTTGGCAATAGTTTTAATTGGTGCATCAGTTGGCGGCACATTAGCTGTTCTATCTATGACGGGTGATAAAGAGGAAATGGCAGCAGAAGGTGAGGGCGGCGAAGAGGAAGTAGAAGAAGTTATGGCGCCGGCAATATATTACGCACTTAAACCGCCAATTATTGTGTCCTTTGATTCAAGAGGAAGACAAAGGCTTATGCAAGCTGAAATTACCTTGCTAACTCGAAGTGAAGCTGTTGTTGCCAATATCGAAACGCATATGCCGATGATTCGCAATGCTCTGGTGATGTTAATTGGTGGGCAGTTATTTGAAGAAATTCAAACGGCGGAGGGCAAGGAATTGTTGCGAGTGCAGTGTTTACAAGAACTACAGCGTTTAATGGAGAAAGAGACGGGGGAGCCCGGTATTGAACAAGTGCTATTTACCAATTTAGTGATGCAATAAAACTATTTATTGAAGATTACAGCGAAGAGTAGGCCGTGCAAGACTTATTATCACAAGATGAAATTGATGCCTTATTACATGGTGTCGACGATGGCGATGTTGAAACAGAAGGTGAAGAGGGTGGCGAAGGTGTTGCCTCCTATGACCTGACCAGCCAGGATCGTATCGTACGCGGGCGTATGCCCACTTTGGAAATGTTAAATGAACGTTTTGCCCGTTATACGCGCATTAGTATGTTCAATTTATTAAGACGAACAGCGGATGTTTCTGTTGGTGGAATTCAAATTCAAAAGTTTGGCGAATACGTTCATACCCTTTATGTTCCTACAAGTTTAAATATGGTGAAATTTCGCCCGCTAAGAGGAACGGCTCTTATTATTTTAGATGCTAAGTTAGTCTTTAAATTAGTGGATAACTTTTTCGGCGGGGATGGACGCCACGCAAAAATTGAAGGTCGTGAATTTACCCCCACAGAATTACGCGTGGTACAAATGGTACTGGAACAAGTATTCATTGATTTACGCGAAGCTTGGAAAGCCGTAAAAGAAATTACCTTTGAATATATAAATTCAGAGGTTAATCCTTCCATGGCGAATATTGTCAGTCCCAGCGAAGTGGTGGTCGTCAGTACATTTCATGTAGAGCTTGATGGTGGCGGGGGAGAGTTGCACGTAACTATGCCTTACTCCATGGTCGAACCTATTCGCGATGTGCTCGATGCAGGTTTACAGTCTGATACAGACGAGAAGGATGATCGTTGGGCCAAAGCGCTTCGTGAGGATGTTCTAGATGCACATATTAATCTCGAATGCGATATCGTGCGAAGAGAAATTCCGCTACGCGATATTGTGGACCTACGAACGGGAGATATTATCCCTGTCAATATGCCGGATGTTCATGTAGCAACCGCCAATGGTATTCCTTTTTTTAAAGCAACTTTAGGGCAATCTAACGATAATCTAGCTCTCAAAGTTTCTGAAATCATTTTAACTCCCGCTACCATTAAAGGCGATGATTCTGAAGGAGACGAGTAATGAGTGATGAAGATAATGAAGATAGCTCCAACCAGGATGACATGGCCGACGACTGGGCGGCGGCAATGGAACAACAAGCTAATGAAGAGAGTACCCAACAAGAAGAAGAGGGGCAAGATGCGGTCGATTCTGTAGACTTTGAAGATTTCGGTGATTCAGGCCAAAGTGGCGGTGCAGAAGGTAATCCAGATTTAGATGTTATCTTAGATATTCCCGTCTCTATCGCTATGGAAGTAGGCAGCACTTCAATTACTATTCGCAATCTTCTACAGCTTAACCAAGGTTCTGTAGTAGAGCTAGATCGGCTGGCGGGAGAGCCCTTAGATGTATTAGTTAACGGTACCTTGATTGCACATGGTGAAGTGGTTGTAGTGAATGAAAAGTTTGGTATTCGTATGACGGATGTGATTAGCCCATCTGAGCGGATTAAAAAGCTACGTTAATACCGTAATAGAAAGAGAGCCGGTGAGATGACACAGTATAACATTTACGTCATTGCGATGATTGTTCAATTTCTTGTCAATGATTATACAAACGCATTGGAAAGTACAAATGAGTTAAATGCATTGCAAACAATTCCAATGATGTCACAAGTTATTATTGGTTTGCTCTTTGTTACTACAATGATTTTTGCTTTGGCATGGCTGGCTAAAAAATTAGGTGCAGGAGCGATTTTACAGCAAAAAAATATGAAAGTTTCCGCGTCGCTAATGTTAGGGACACGAGAAAAAGCGGTATTATTAGAAGTGGAGGGTAAAAAAATACTGCTAGGTGTTTGCTCAAACCAAGTTTCTTGTTTACATGTCTTTGATCAGGAATATACTTTTGCTGAAGATAGCCACCATACTTCTTCTCACACTTCTTCTCATATCACTAGTATGGGCGCTGATGAAAAATACCCTGGCCACGAGAGAAATGTTGTCAATATTCCGACAGGAGATTTAGAAAAAAGTACCTCAGAAACTCCAAAAGCAGAGCGCATCGGTAGTTATCCATTGGGGTTTTCTCACTACTTTAAAAGTATTGTTAATAAAGCTTGTGGCAATGGCTCATGAATAACACATCCATTCTTAGAAGCCGATATATTTTTGCATTATTATTAGTTATATTTTCATGTTGCAGCTACGCACAAAACACTACTACAGCGAATAATACGCAAGCTAATACTGATCAAACCAGTGCTTCTAATGATAATAGCTTTAAAGCAATTGAAGCGATACCTGCGATCACTGTAAAAACTAATGAAGATGGATCTCAGGATTATACAATAAGTTTACAAATATTGTTATTGATGACGTCATTATCGTTTTTGCCTGCGATATTGATGATGATGACATCTTTTACTCGTATTATTATCGTTTTTTCGATCCTACGACAAGCAATGGGTTTACAACAATCACCCTCTAATCAAATATTAATAGGTTTGGCGCTTTTTCTGACGTTTTTTGTTATGTCACCAGTTTTAGAAAAGGTAAATCAAACGGCTCTTCAGCCTTATATCAATGAGAAAATTCCAGCAAAGGAAGCATTTGCACTAAGTAAAAAGCCTTTTCATGAATTTATGTTAGCGAATACTCGAGAAAGCGATATCGATTTATTTTTTCAAATTGGGAAAGTAGATCCTGTTGCCTCACCTGAGGATGTTCCCTTTAATATTCTAATGCCTGCTTTTGTAACTTCGGAGTTAAAAACAGCTTTCCAAATCGGATTTATGATATTTATTCCATTTTTAGTGATTGATATTGTTGTTGCCAGCGTGTTAATGGCAATGGGGATGATGATGTTATCGCCATTGATTATTTCTTTACCTTTTAAAATAATGTTATTTGTTCTAGTAGATGGTTGGGGGTTAATTATTGGGACATTAGCATCAAGCTTTGGGATTTAATATATGACTCCTGAAATCGCACTAGGATTATTTGGTGAAGCTTTTTTCCTTACTATGACAATGGTTTCGGTAATTGTTGGGCCAAGTTTAGCCGTAGGCTTACTTGTTAGTACATTTCAAGCAGCTACGCAAATTAACGAACAAACGCTGAGCTTTTTACCTCGATTACTTATTACCTTAGCTACTATTATGCTAACGGGCCCTTGGTTATTGCAAAATATATTGGATCTTTTTCAACGTATTATGCTCCAAGTTCCTGAAATACTTAGTTAACGAGAATGCCCTATGCAGTTTAGCGAAGCTGAAATTGCAGCATTTATACAGCAGTATTTTCTACCATTTGCCCGTATCTCTGCCATGTTTATGGTCATGCCTGTGCTAGGCTCTCGAACTGTGTCTCCGCGTGTAAGGCTAGTCCTTGCCTTTTTTGTCACACTCATTGCCGTGCCATTGATGCCCAAATTAGCCCATATGGATAGCCTTTCTCTTGCAAGCTTTTTAATAGTCATACAAGAGGTAATTGTCGGTTTGGTAGTTGGCTTTTCTTTTCAAGTTGTTTTTCAAGTATTTATTTTAACTGGGCAAATTATGGCCATGAAAATGGGACTTGGTTTTGCCTCTATGAATGACCCCACCAATGGCGTGCAAACGACGGCATTGTCACAATTTTTTCTAATGCTAGTTACGTTAATGTTTGTATCTGTTGATGGTCATATGGTGTTAATAAAATTATTGTTAGAAAGTTTTGTTAGCTTACCACCAGGAACATGGTTTTTGAATGCCAGCTTTTTCCAGTCTCTTTCTTCTCTTGCCAGCTGGATGTTTTCTGCAGCTCTAATCTTTTCTTTACCAGTATTAACATCTTTGTTAATTGTAAATATTGCTTTTGGCGTAATGAGCCGTGCTGCACCACAATTGAATATCTTTGCGGTAGGTTTTCCTTTTACTTTGGTCGTAGGACTGATGTTGGTATGGTTCGGTCTTACTAACTTTGTATCAGCATTTGAAGATGTGATGGCTTACGGCTTGTTTTTCTTAGAAGATTTACTTAGGATAAATTGATGGCGGAAGAAGACAGTTCTCAAGAAAAGACCGAAGAGGCGACGCCGAAACGTTTGCAAAAAGCCAAGGAAGATGGTCAGGCACCTCGTTCAAAAGAGTTGACAACTACCACAGTTATTTTGTCCGGCGCTTTGGCTCTTTTATTTTTTGGTGGGCTGCTAGCAGAAAAAATGTTGGCCGTGATGCGATTTAACTTTTCTATTAAAAGAGAGGTTTTATTCGACAATAACTTCATGATTGCCTATTTAGCCGAGTCATTTTACCAATCGCTACTAGGCTTAATTCCCTTCTTTGTGATTTTATTTGTTGCCGCTATCGCCGGGCCATTAGCTTTGGGCGGGTGGATTTTTAGTGGTAAATCTCTATTGCCTAAGGCCAGTCGTATTGACCCGCTTGCAGGTTTAAAGCGGATGTTTTCCGCAAAGTCTTTAATGGAGTTGTTTAAGGCAATTGGCAAAGTTGCCATCGTTATTGCGGTATCATATATTTTGCTACTGAGTATGAAAGATTCGCTTATGGGCTTGTCTTCAGAAGGGTTGCAACGTGGCATTGCTCATTCCTTGCAGCTTTCAATTCTAGCAACGATTATTTTATCTGCTTCCACCATTTTGATCGCACTTATTGATATTCCTTTCCAAATTCATGATTATACACAGAAGTTAAAAATGTCTCGTCAGGAAGTGAAAGATGAATTAAAAGATTCTGAAGGAAAGCCTGAAGTAAAAGGTAAAATTCGACAATTACAACAACAAATAGCACAACGCCAAATGATGTCGGCGGTACCAGAAGCTGATGTGATTATTACCAACCCCACGCATTTTTCTGTTGCTTTAAAATATGACCCAAAAACAATGGATACACCTTTATTGTTAGCAAAAGGTGTTGATCATATGGCGTTAAAAATACGCGAGGTTGGTAAAGCTAATGGTGTCGAGTTTGTGGAAGCGCCAGCTTTGGCTCGTGCTGTTTATCATACCACTAAGATTGAAGAAGCGATACCCGAAGGCTTGTATGTCGCTGTGGCACAGGTATTGGCTTATATCTTTCAATTAAGGGAGTATCGCCGAGGTAACACAGAAAAGCCCATGTATCCGCGATCCTTGAAGATACCAAAAGAAATGCAATATTAAAGACTGACAACTTATTAATAGAGCTTAAAAATAGTATCGAATATTTATTTGTTTGGTGTTAATAATATCTCTATACTTAAGCTAATTTCTTATAAAAATGAGGTCAGCTTAAACGCGAAAAAATGAAACAAGTTTATCAAGTTTGCCAGCCTGATTCGCCATGCTCTCGGCTGCAGCCATAGCTTGCTCAACCAGTGCAGCATTTTCCTGTGTCATGGAGTCCATTTGCATAATGGCTGAGCCTACTTGATCAATACCTGCTGATTGCTCTTGAGCACCCACAAGAATATCTTCCATCTTATCGCTCACCTGTTCAATTTCTTCGACAATGGTTTTTAATGTTTCGTCAGAGCTATTGACTAGGGTGGTACCATCTTCAACTTTTCGTACCGAATCCATAATCAAATCTTCAATTTCTTTCGCTGCCGCAGCTGAGCGTTGGGCTAGGTTGCGTACTTCTGATGCTACTACGCCGAATCCCTTTCCCTGTTCGCCAGCACGTGCTGCTTCTACTGCAGCATTTAATGAAAGAAGATTGGTTTGAAAGGCTATCTCATCAATAACGCTGATAATATTTGATATTTTCTTACTTGAGTCTGAAATCTCGGCCATAGAAGCTGCCGTTTTTTCTACTGATTCATTACCTTGGCGAGCAATATGAACAGAGTCAGTGGCTAAACTATTTGCCTCCTGAGCTTTGAGTTCACTTTGTTTGACTGTAGACGTCATCTGATCCATTCCTGAGGCTGTTTTTTCAAGCGAAGCGGCTTGCTGTTCCGTGCGTTTACCTAAGCTTTGCATACCCGCACTAATCTCACTTGAAGCTCTGGCGATGGTGTTCGATGCTTCGGTAATATCCCCTGTTACTGTACGTAGTTTGTTGACAGTCTTATTCGCGTCTAGTTTAAGTTGTCCAAAAGCACCTTGATAATTATGTTCTATTGTCTTGCTTAGATCGCCTGCTGCGAGGGCGGAAAATAGGTGGGCAATATCAGTAATAGCAATATTAATTGTCTGCAGCAGAGTGTTAAGTTCCTTGCTAATAGAATAGAAAAAACCTGATTTATTCGTTAAATTTAAACTCGTGCTAAAATCTCCCTGTGCGGCTTTATCAATAACGCTATCAATTTCTTTTTCTATTTTTATTTCTTCAGTTCTATCTTTCCATTCAATGACAGTGCCTAAACGCTTGCTGCGTTGATCAATAATTGGTGTGGTCGCTATGGCAAAGGTACTATTTGATGCATCTACCTGGTCAGATTTAGTTTTTGTTAATCTATCTATGTCAGATAATTTAAACGCGACATCTTTTTGAAATATATCAAGATTTTGTCCTATTAGTGAGGCGGAGTTAATTCTGCCAAAATGCTTATCTAAATCATGTCTCGTTCTATCAACCATGTTAACTAAAGCGCGGTTAGCATAGATGATGTTATGATTAGTATCTGCAATGAGAGTACAGGTGGATGAATTATCTAACGCTTGTCGAATGCGCGCATTTTCTTCTGATATTTTCCTCTCTTGTTTGATTTTTTTAAGCTCTTGTGTTTTATTAACCCATTCAATCACTGTTCCTAAGAAAACTCTGTCGTTATCAAAAATTGGCGTTGCATTAAGATTAAAGGTTAAATCAGCAACAGCAATCTCAGTTTCATAACCTTGTGTTAAACCAGATAGTAGTTGTCGCTGATGAGAGGGAATTTTGTGGAAGGTATCAATATTGCTGCCCATCAGCTGCGATGCCTGAAAATTTGGCAAAACTGTTTGTAAATTTCTTTCTACATCACGCATAAGTTGGTTAGATGCTTGGTTCATATAAATAATATTAAAATCAGCAGAAGCGATCATCACAGAAGTTGCTGATACATCAAGGGCCTGTTTAATGATAAGATTCTGTTGGGCCTGTTCCTTAGCTGCATTTGCGGCATGTTGAGCGGTTTTTGCGTTTTCTTTAGCAATTTTAGCGCTTTGTTGTGCAGATTTATCGGCGGCTTTAACTTGATCCACAGCGGTATTTACCCCTTGGATTAAATGTCCTAGCATACCTGCATATTGCTGAGTTACTTTATGTTCGAACCTTCCTTTGCTTAAATGGTCAAGTACACTATTAGTGCTATTAATAGCGCTTGATACATTGAACATCAATTGGTTAAAGGCCCTGGCAGTATGGCCAATTTCGTCTTGACTTTTATTATCGAGAGCGAGCCGAAAGTCTCCTTCTTTTTCCACCTTTTGAATGATGTTACTTAAAGCTATTATAGGTGATGAGATAAAGCGACTTACGTTAATAGCAAATAGTACAATTATTACGGCGAAGATTAGCATTAAGCCGACAATTGTTTGAGTGATGTCATCTATAGCTTCGAATGCTTCTTGCTTGTCTATTTGTGCTATGACAGCCCATTTAAATGAGCCTAAGTCTAAATGAGAAAACGATGACAAAGTTAATCTATTGTTGTAATCAAGGTTTATTTCATTACCGGATAAACCTTTTAGTCCCTGTTGGCTTGACTGAGTTTTGGCTTTTCCCTCAGCGGGGTTTTTAAATGAGGCTATAACAGAGTGGGTTTCTGGTGCAAGATATGAATCTGAGCGCATCAGAAAGTCTTCGCCTACCAGATAGGTTTCGCCACTTCTTCCCATTCCGGTATGTTCTGTCATAATTTCATTGAGAGGCTCTATAGGCATTTGAAATACTAAAACACCAACTATATTGTTATTGTCGTAAATGGGAGTTGCTATAAAACTCGCGGGCGCTTCATATGAAGGAGGGTAGGGGTGATAATCGGTAAGATCTATTTGATCTTCATTCATATTTGAAGCGTTTAAAAATGCTTTAGCGAAATGGCTGCTAGCGTAGACGCCGTTTATTAAAGATGTACCGTAGTCTACTTCTTTATAAACTGAATAAACAATGTCGCCATTTTCGATATTAATTAAAAATATATCGTAGAAATTAAATTTCTTAGCAAAAGATCGTATGCGGCTATGATAGACGCCATGGTGTCGATGGTAGTTATTTGCTTCGCTTGCTCTATCAAGCTGATCTTTTTCACCTAAATCATAAGGGTTGTTATAAATATAGTGATACTGAGCTACAACGGCTTGCTTGTCTAGCTTGCTTAGCAGAGGCGCAATGTCGATAGTACGGTTGCGATTATCTTGCTGATATTTTTTTGCATAACTATTTTTATAATACTCTGCTAGCTGTTTGCGCATGGCGCTAATTTCATTGTCACTCACTTTTTCACTGCTGGGAAGCTTCTCGAATGAATCGGCAAAATCTTTCATGGCATTGACAATTAAAGGCATTTTGGCCAATGAGGTTACTTGATTCTCCACTTGCTTAAAGTAACGAGTGACAGCTGCCGACTTTATTTCTCTTACAGCCGATAGCTCATTAAATGCTTTATCCTCGAAATACCCTTTTGCTATCTGCTCAGCGACAATTGTAACGATAAGCATTGGTATAAAGCCGGTGACTATCAGAACGAATATCTGCTTTTTTGAAATAGATAAATTTGAGAACCAGGATTTCATAGACACCTTTATAGGCTTCACGCGACCTTTTTGACGTATTTTTACGGCAATCAATATGAAGAAAGTTTCAGCTAACAATATGATTAACTATAGGAAGAAACCCGCAAAATGCGAGCTATACAAGGTGCAGCAGATTATTGATAAAGTGCTCATCGAGGAAAATCGCACTACATATTAGCGCTATCATACTAATAGTTATAAAAACGCTGCTGTTAATTTCAGACGTGTATGCTCGGTATGCTGCGCTGTAATAACGTATCTTGCTATTGATGCAGGCTAAGATTTCGACGCATTACTCTCTAACTTAAAACGGTAATTCCCTATAACCGTTCGATAAATAACCTTTTAATTCAACAAGATACGAGTGTTATATGAGTGATATGACTAATGTTTGCTCCATTGGCAAGATTATTAAAAAATAATGACATCTTGTGTTGACAAGCTGATGGTTTGATGTAGAATGCGCCCCTCTTCACCAAGGGTGGTTAGCTCAGTTGGTAGAGCGGCGCCCTTACAAGGCGTAGGTCACAGGTTCGACCCCTGTACCACCCACCAATAAGATTTCATATAAAAGAAGTCTTATGTAGAAATTGAAGAGTCTGCGGCCCGGTAGTTCAGTTGGTTAGAATGCCGGCCTGTCACGCCGGAGGTCGAGGGTTCAAGTCCCTTCCGGGTCGCCATACAAATAAAAAACCCCAGCATCGAAAGGTGCTGGGGTTTTTTATTTGTATCATGTTTCTGTAACGAATCCGGACTCAATGCGCAAGGTTCACAAATTCGTCAGGAACGAATTTGGTTGCGCAGCAATCCGAAGGATCAGCCACAAGGATGTGGCTGACAACTAATTCGTCAGGAACGAGTTTGCACAGCGATAGCTGCCCGCTGAACGAGCGCCAAGGAAGGCGCTCATGAACTTCCTTCCGGGTCGTTATATTTAATGAAATACCTTCTCCCTATTAAATAGACTCCTTTGGGACATCTCATTTCTTCATTTATTGGTATGTTTTATACAGCTTTAGGGGGAGAGCATATCCCTGCAGTTTAAAGTAATGCTTAAAGCAACCAAGTTAGGTGTGCATTGCTCGATAAAAGCTGAGATCTAAAACTATGAATAATGAAGAAAGTCAAGTTTCTGAAGCTGTAGAACGGCTTAAAAAAGCTCGCGACAAAATCATTGCAAAAAAACAGAAGTCAAATTTAGAAGAACCAAAATCTTTGGTCAGTGGCCACCTTGATGAAGTTGAACTTAAAAGGCGAGATAAAGGTATTGATAACAATGACTGACACGGTAAAAACTTCAAATATTGTAAAATCTATTGATGAAGCCAAAGCAAAAATTGAAAAAATAAAAAATGAAAAGGTAAAAAAGAATACAAAAAATCGAAAGATAAAAGAGGCTGCTAGGTAGTCTTCACGCTTTTAGTTTTTCTTATTCCCGCACCTTTTGTGCAGGAAAAATACGAATAATTTGGAAATATCTATCGCCAGGAAAATTTGAAAACCTTGCGAGCCACCTAAAATTTATCTTTACCCAAATTTTTTTCTTTTTCTTTTTCTTTTTCTTTTTTTATAAAAATATTCATTTTTTTAAGGCGAAGCTTAGTAGCTACCTCTTGATAGGGTAAATACTCATAAATATTAAATATAGTTTATTAATGAACTAACATGCAAAAATCCATACTTATATTGTAAACAAATAACAACGAGAAGAGGATAGAATGTTTGGCATTAGACAACACCAACGTGTACATCAACAAAGTAACTTAAATACTGATAGCGTAAAAAAAAATAGAAATCCATTTCGGGCGAAGTCATCTCGACCTCAGTTTTCCTCGTCAGCTGATAGCCTGCTGAGAAAAGAGGCAAAAGCTGCCTGGAAAAATAGCGATGCAAGAACTCAGTCACACAAAGAACACGGCATAGCTAAAATGACCTTAGTGGCAGGTGGTGTCTTGACGGCGACCACTCTAGTAGGTGGTGTGCTCGCGCCAGCTCTTGGCCCAGCGATAGCTATTGCAAATCGAAGAGAGGATAGAGAACAATTTATAGGCGAGTATCTACGGCAAAAACAACAGTAATATATTGTAAGGCATAACTCAGTCAGTAATTCATTGTATGCCTTATACCCCTAAAACCAAGGGGCATTCTATTTATGCCTTAAAATATAACGCTTTATGTGGTTCGAATAAAAAACAACCAATTTTGTGGGAATAATTATGGGACACTGTTTCAGTACAAACATAGATTCTGGTAGACGCAGTTCTACACATAATCCAGTTAGCAGCACACGACCAACTTCTGACTCCCGGCGACACAGAAGTGCAAGGCCGACTGCACCAGTCATGCCCTCAACATCGCAAAGTTTAACTCATAAACGATATCCTGGAGGTAATCATGGTGCTAACTATGTCTTCGGTAATGTTTCTGGAGACGAATTTAGAAAAACTGATATAACCTTGTCTAAACATCAACAATCCAGAAGAACACTTGTAGGACATGGAACTACGCAAGGAGGGCTTGTAGTTAATAACGAATATATTCCTACTCCAGAAGCGGCAAAGCGTATGAAAAGCACTATTTCAAGTGGTAGCTCATCCGTTAATTTGAATGTTTGTCACCCTGATAAAGGATTAGCTCAAGCCTTCGCCAATGAGTCAGGTAGGAGAGTACATTCGGCAAGTCATGGTAAAACCCAGGTTAAAATGCAGGAACACCCTAGAACTGGAGAAACCAGAAATGAACGCTTTGATTACAGCGACCCTACAGCAACAGAAAAAATTTACCGTCCAAACAATTCAAGAAGAAGATAAAAATAAAATGTAAGTTATCTAGCTATACTAGCTTGCACTAGTAATCTTTAAATCATATCCTTGTTCTAGGTATATCACATTCAGGTCAAATAACACTTATCATTACCCAATGTTATTGAGTTTTCTTGGGTTTTTCTTCTATTACTTTTATTGCTTCAAAAAATACCTGAAGCTTCTAATTCTGGAATAAGAATTTTTGGCGACTGTCCAGAGTTTCTTTATAAATGATTTTTTTAAATTATTTAATTTTTTTATGCCTTGAAGTTCTCCGAAATAACCTCTCGTGTTAGAACACTTATATGCTGAGTTAAGAGTATTCTTTTCAATGCTTGTATTCATTTAGAAGTGGAAATTACTGTTTGTTTGTCACTTTTTTTAGCGATCACATTATTTTTTAAAGTTTTTGTAAGAATATTATATTGAATCTATCTTTTTATCGTTTTAGTTGTTTGTTTTAGAAGGTAAATAAATCGCTCGAATAAGTCGTTTTGATAGTTTTCAAAAACAATACTGGAGATAAAAAAGAGAGAATATATAGTATATCTGGCTTTTGTCATTCTTATTCGCATGATCTTATTGTGTCGTTTTAAAGATGACGTTAAAGAAATTTTGAAATTTCATAGTAGTCTAAGTTAATACTAATAAATGCACATCCTCGAATAAGGCTCTTTTTAATGAATACTTATCTATAAAAGAAATAACTAAGTAGGGAAAATAAGCTTAGGAAATAAATAGAAATAAGTAATAAGTGCCAGATAGGAAAAAAAATTTGCTTTTGAGGGCGAAGCCACAAAATTAGTATTTGTCCGTTATAAAAATTAACTTAACTTTAAGTTAAAATAGGAATTATCTAATACAGAGCATTCATGCGCTATATGTAATTTTTTATGGCAGTGGAAGCATTGTATTTGACTAATAAATTATTGATATGCTTTTTATTTATTACGTTGTCGATGGTGGGG
The DNA here is from genome assembly GCF_002157225.2 of Agarilytica rhodophyticola. Classification (NCBI taxonomy): domain Bacteria; kingdom Pseudomonadati; phylum Pseudomonadota; class Gammaproteobacteria; order Cellvibrionales; family Cellvibrionaceae; genus Agarilytica; species Agarilytica rhodophyticola. Next base: position 4,230,312 of record NZ_CP020038.1, on the reverse strand, counting down.
GATTATTAGCCTAAAAAAATATTTATTGAGTGGTTTTTAAGCGCAAACTGACATTGGTGTTTGAGATCCATAGGTTATTTCAAATAATTGCTATTTGTCGTCAGTATTAGCTTCTTAACGAATGCCGGATATTTTTATTTACTTGTTATTGATGTATCTGTCGTTTGTGCCTAGTTTGGACAGTTTTTATTTCTATGTTAATTATTGCGCTTGATTAGTGATGAATACCATAACCTTTCTTGTGACCGAATTTGTCAAATGTTTGTCATTTTTTGTACTTAAAATAAGATGATCAAACATAGCCTAATATCCTTTTTTAGAGGATTTGTATAGAGGATTCAACGTATGCAAGATTACACTGAAGAGCTTTTGGAGTTAAGTTTGTCACTTGAATTGTCAGCGCAAGATTATATTGATTCTGAAACTATCGACTTAGATGAATCTATTGACGACTATTCGTTCATATAAAAGATAATGCGGTCTTGTCATCAATAGTTGTTTTTTATCGCTCATATTATTTTGTTTGGTTATTAAACGTCCTATCTTAGTATTTTATTTGAATTTTTGTGATTTAATTCATAGCTTTTTCATCTTATTATAGAGTTTTAGTCTAATTGATTAGTAATGGTTCACATTTTTACGCCTCCTTTTGCTTGATAATGTAAAAGGATGGAAATAAGGACGGCACCTGTCTTATGGGCGGCTAAACTTTATACAAAACGCAAACAAAATAGGTTTCTTGAGTGATTTTTGATGAGCACGATCTAGCTGGCGCTGTATATATGTTCTCTGAGGATATGGAGGTTATCCGGGAGATGAACTTCGCCGAATTCCAAGCTGTTGTAGATGGCTATGCTCCTGCGGTCGACCTTGCCAACCGCAGTTTACATGCTGTTTTTGTTGAAATTAACTGCCATTACCATATCAGAAATGCAGTTTTCTTTAATGTTCGGTTCACTTCTGAGGGGTTTGTTGATTCCAACTATGCTTTGCCCCTATTCGAACTTTCCCAAAATACTATGCCTGGTCCTGACCTGGGCTCAGGCCCCATCGGTTTGGCTTGTTCGAGTCATTGTGCGCTCAAATCGATGGCGCCCATGCTATGGCAGCCAGACTTAAGCGAGAAACTTTCAGAGTTAAGAATTCTTGCGGATGTAGTGGTTCGCAATCGTATTGCCATTCATTTTAGTGATACCAGTAACAGCAGCGGTATTCGCATGGAGCGAGAGCCTGATATCAGCAGGCAAGTGATGGAACGCTCTATTTCTGAGAGTCTGCGCAAGGAATATGATAAAGAACTCAGAGAGCAATTGACGAAAGCCTTCCAAGAGCAGCACTTACGTGACGCTGAAGCTGTGAAAATGCGTGAGGGTGCTCTCTCTGAAATGAGGCAGCGGTATGACAGCCGCATAGATGAGTATCAAATGCGGCTCAGTGAGCTACAAAAGCGTTTGCAAGAAGAGCGTGACCGCAATGCTATGCTGACAGAGACAATTGATGGGCAGGCGAAGAAGATAGAAGGGTTGCGGGAGTACTTTGCACTTAAACTTGAGCAAATGGAGGCTCCCGAATCCGATGGTATTAGTGCCAACTATGAAGAAGATCTTAAAATGGCGGTTGAGGATGCCACCAGCGAGTTAAAAGATTTGCTGCAGATGCGTGAAGTGGAAATCCTGTACCGCAATGAACAGGAAAACAAACTTAACGAAGATCTAGATGACTTACGCGCCCAGAACAAAGCACTTATGTCTAATAGTGGCGATGTGCTACTTAGTCGTATGCTAGAAAACGGCATCAGCTTTGTCACTTTCCAACCGGGAGCTGGTCATATCACCTTACCTGTGGGAGAAATCTCTCGCTATATGGAAAATCCTGTGGCCTATGTGGCTGAGCGCTGTGATGTTTCCGAGGCTCACTACAATGCTTGGTTAGAGCATTATCATGTGCCTATTTGCCAAACGACAAATGATAGTGGCGAGTTTTGTGGAGAGAATATTAGTCGGGTTGAATCTCCTGCGGACTTTGTCGTAGGTGAGTCTGACTGTTGCCATAAGCATCGAAAGAGTAAAAAACCCAGGCTTAAGCTAGCTGGTAGCTAGCCCCAGTGCAAAAATCCACCGCATTAACTACGGCGCTATTTTTATATAAGTGTTCAAATATAAGTAGTGCCCTCACCAGCTAATTTTGGCATCATTTCTGAATTTCTAATTTTTATTCTTGGTAAGCTGTATTGTTACTTCCAAAAAACTGGACTGAGTACTGCCTCAGTGATATCGCTTGTATCGCCCCGTTGCAAGAAGTTAAATTAAAATCACTCAGTGACAGCGGTGTGCGCCTGTTTATCAAACGGGAGGATTTGCTTCACCCGATCATCGGCGGCAATAAAATATATAAATTACACGGCCATTTGCGCGAACATCAGTGCCACAGTTCTCATTTACCCATCGCATCCTTTGGTGGTGCATATTCAAATCATATTCTTGCCTTGGCCGTTACCGGTCAGATGTTAGGTATTGAGACCGTAGGAGTGATACGTGGCGAGCGTCCCACTAGATTGAGTTCAACCTTAAAAGATGCAGAGAATGCTGGAATGCGGTTGTTGTTTGTGTCGCGTCAGGACTATCGTCAACGCGGTGATAAACAATATCACACGCAACTAGAACGGCAACTCGGCCCCTGCTTCTGGGTTCCAGAAGGTGGCGCAGGTTCTCTAGGAATAGAGGGCTGTGCTGCTATGGCTCACGGCATTTTAAAAAGTTGTGAGCAGCACCCCACGGCGGTATTCCACGCATCTGGTACAGGAGCATCCATTGCTGGTTTAACAGTAGGTTTTGCAACTTATCGTGCCAATCAGGTGTATACTTATGGTGTGTCTGTTTTGAAAGGCTACACTACTCAAATGCGGCGAGATATTATTCGTGAGTTGACGCATAAAAAATTATACGACAGTCAGCATGGAACCGAAGGAGACGTAGTGTCGCAAACATGGAAAATATTGGATGAGTATCATTTTGGCGGCTATGCCAAATACCCTGAAAGGTTGGCGCAGTTTGTGCAAAGCTTTGAGCAAGAAACGATGATTCCATTAGACCCGGTATATACCGCTAAAGTCATATGGGCATGCGTAGACCAGATAAAAAGAAAAATGTTTTCTCCGGGGGATAGGTTGATTGTTATTCACTCTGGAGGCCTTCAGGGGCGACGAGGTTTTGGCTTAAACTTTGATAATGGGTGTGTATATTGATGATGGCATTTGATGCGTTGTTTCAATCGCGCGGGCAATTAGTAGCTAATGCTTTTCAGACGGCAGATACTCTAGTTCCCCTAAAATCATTACGGCCCACTTTTATAGAAGATTTATTTCAACATGTGACGGTTCATACCGTTTTTGCAAATGAAACTTTGTTTGAAGACGGTGCTATCGACGGCCAGCATATCTATTTGCAAAGTGGTGATGCTGAATTGCAATATCCCAATGGATTTGTCGAGGTGGTGAGGGCTTCCGAAACATTCTTACCTCTTGCGCATCAGCAACCTAGGCCTTGTCGCTGTGTCACTTTAAGTGACTGCACGGTAATGCGCATTGACAGTGATCGCGTTGATCGCACACTTGCCTGGAGTCAAATTTCCGAATATATGTTATCAGAATTGTCACTTGAACGTGATTACGATGAAGATATTGAATGGATGCAGACGGTATTAAATTCTAATTTGTTTCTCAAGGCGCCCCCTGTCAATGCTGAACATATATTCTCTCGACTGACTCCAATGGTGGTGGAAGATGGGGATGTAATTATTACTCAGGGAGAGGTAGGAGACTGCTGTTATTTTATTAAAGAAGGCAACGCTAAAGTTATCGTTCGTTATGAAGATGCAGATAATACCGAGCTTTTAGCTGAAATAGGTCCAGGCCGATGCTTCGGTGAAGATGCACTGGTTAACGACGCACCGCGCAACGCATCTGTTATTATGACTTCAGATGGTGTTTTAATGCGTCTTGAAAAGAGTGACTTTGCGGTGCTGCTGAGAGATCCGGCAATAGATGAGATTTCTCGGGAAGATGTCAAGGAGATGATGGAAGAACCTATTTATGTGGATGTGCGAACAGAGGAAGAGTACGCCGCTGGCCACCTTGCTTTCTCTGCCAATTTACCTTTGTCCTTGCTAAGTATTAAAAAGCGCTTATTAGCTCCCGAAAAATTGCATATCTTGTATTGTGATACCAGTAAACGAAGCTATGCTGCGGCCTATTTATTAGGCAAGCTAGGCTATAATGTGATGGCACTCGAAGGCGGGATCAATGGCGCAGAAATCAACGATGAGCTGGTTACTAATGAGAATCACATACTGCGAGATGGTGTGCTAGTCTCTGGCCAATGATCGGCTACCAACATTACGGGTATAAATCTTTCACTCGTTTGTGTGCCGTTTCTTATTAAAAGCAGTGTTGGTGGGGTGGTTTTTTTTACTCTCGCCGCATGTTCAAGTATTTCCTGAATTCTCTTTTCAATAGCTGCCGGGCAATGTAAGGTGTGTTGACGTTCAGGGCCAACAAACCATTCCATTTTTTCACAAAACAACACCTCATATGCGTGCTTTTTTACCTGTTTCAAGAATGCACTGTAGTGCATCCATGTGCCCTTTAGAGCATGTTGACTGGTGTCTAAAGGCATTTGTTGTGTCGTGTTAATGTCGTCATGGAGATAGCTTTTTAATTCACCATAGCTTTTACCAAACAGGTAGCCTTTAATAAGGTGTCTAGAGATAAGACGCTTCCCTTTGATACCAAGAGTATTTGTAATGTCTTCTAATGCGCTTTGGGTGAAGTCTTTGTGGGGCAGCGCCAATTGATGATCCATCATTCTATTGAGCTTTATATCTAAACGGTCTTTAGTATTAGGGCCAAGCCAATGATGCCATAGCTGATGACCGCAGTTTATTTGAAGATAATACTTCACTGCCAGCTCAATATGGATGATTTCGCCAGCGGTGTTTTCGATGAAGAAATCACACTCTCCCAATGTTGTCTTGTCTCGGTTGATCTGTATATTTCTTGCCAGTAATCGGTAGGGCGCTGCGCGAGTGTTGGCGTGTTGGAAATAAAACGCGAGCAGTGCTTCTGCATAAAGACCTAGCCTGCGAAAATTATCACGAGCGATGATATCAGGTGTGCTTTGTGGATCTTGACACCATTGTCGGTCAATATTTTCTAACCAGGGTAGTAAGGATGTTAGCGGCTCATTTATAGTAAATGCATCAAAATGCGCAAGCTTACCGTCGAGCATAGAAGGAGAAAGTAATAGCCAAGCCAAATCACGAACAACAGGGTGCTTGTATTTTAGCCATTTATTGGCGAAACGATAAGGTATATTCAGCATTAGGGTCTTATACTACACAAATAGCTGGTCGATCACTACGCCTGAAGCTACTATTATTGGCCATCAAACGATGGGACGGATTATGGAGCCTAGCATCCAAAAGTAAAAGAGAAGCAAAATTGAAGTGAGGTAGAGCGCTTATAAGACTGTTAGATATAAGAAATAAAGTCCTTAAGCCAATGTGTTTCGTATAATTTTGCTATTTACTTATACTTAGCTAGCTCCCGTTGGTTAACTTGATAATTTTATAGGTAGTAAAGGCTCAATACATGAGTGAATTTTCGACTATTGGTCTCATCGGTCGCTTAGCGAGTGAAAGTACCCAGTATTCATTGCAGCGCTTGGTAACTTATCTTAGCAAGCAGGACGTGACGATCTTATTAGATGAGGAAACTTCATCTGCCATGCCAGATAGCACGCTTAAAATTGAACCACGTAGCGTTTTGGCAGATAAGTGTGATTTGATAATTGTCGTTGGTGGCGATGGTAGTTTACTCTCAGCCGCAAGGGCTTTCGCGGGACGAGATGTGAAAATACTAGGTATCAATCGAGGTCGCCTTGGCTTTCTTACTGATATTTCTCCAGAGCAAATTGAATATAAAGTTGGTGAAGTACTCGACGGTAAATATGTCTCTGAGGAGAGGACACTGCTGAGCTCTATGGTGTATCGAAACCATAAGCCCGTGTCGCAAAGTATCGCGTTAAATGATGTGGTTGTTCATCCGGGAAAATTTATCCGCATGATTGAATTTGAGTTGTATATCGGTGAGCAGTTTGTTTATCGACAGCGTTCAGATGGTTTGATTATCTCATCGCCTACAGGCTCTACTGCCTATGCCTTGAGTTGCGGTGGTCCTATTATGCATCCTCAGTTGGATGCGATGGTTTTGGTTCCAATGAATCCGCATACTCTAAGTAGTCGCCCCATACTAGTTAATGGTGATAGTGACATTACGTTGGTCATTAGCACCAGCAACAATTTAAATCCGCACGTTACCTGCGACGGTCAGACACATGTAGTTTCGCAACCGGGTGATGAAGTGCGAATATCAAAAGCAAATAAGTCTATTACCCTTATTCACCCATCAGGGCATAACTTTTACGAAACATGTCGTTCGAAACTGGGGTGGGCAAGTCAGACGGGAACACATTGATGTTGGAGAGTTTTTAGATGCACTACAGCGGCTATGACTTCATTGGCGACGTCCATGGTTGCGCAAAAACCCTTGAAAGATTGTTATTGAAGCTGGGATATAAAAATGAAAGTGGCGTTTTTTGGCATCCTAAGCGCCAGGCAATTTTTGTTGGTGATATTGTAGATCGTGGCCCTCGTATTAGAGAGGCGCTACATATTGTTAAAAACATGGTTGAGGCTGGCACAGGTCTATGTGTCATGGGAAATCATGAGTATAACGCGTTAGGTTATATCACTCCAAAACCTGAAACCGCAGAAGGCGGTGATATAGCCTATGTGCGTGAACATAATCATCACCACAATCGCTTGATAGCAGAAACATTGACACAATTTGCTTCCTACCCTGAAGAGTGGCGAATGTTTCTCGACTGGTTTCGCGAGCTACCAATATTTCTGGAACTTGAAGGCTGTCGTGTTGTCCACGCTTGCTGGGATGCTGCGTTGATTGAAGAGTATCGATCACGGCAAATGCCAGCAAAACTTGATACTACATTCATCCAGCGATCAGCTGACAAAGCGACTTTTGAGGGGCGATTTATGGATCGTTTGACGCGTGGTACTAACCTTCCATTGCCGCAGGGCTATGTGATCAAAAGCAAAGATGGTTATCAGAGAAGCCTGTTTCGTACTAAATTCTGGTCACACCAACCGCAAACATTTGAAGATGTGGTTTTTCAGCCTGACCCATTGCCTCAGGAAGTGGCCAGTATCACCTTAAATGATGAACATAAGGCTTCTTTAATTTATTATGATGAAACACAGCCACCGGTATTTGTCGGCCATTATTGGTTACAAGGAAAGCCTAAACCTATGCGTCATAATGTCGCCTGTTTAGATTACAGTGCTGTAAAATATGGTCGTTTAGTGGCTTATCGTTTTGATGGCGAATCGCAATTAGACGAGGCAAAGTTTGTCTGGGTTTATGTGGACTCGGATGTTAACGAACAATAGATACTTTTAAAAATTCTGATATAGATAGAAATAATATTAATTGAGTGCCAATACGAAATTTAGCAGCAATATTTATAATGTAACTGTTAACAGTAATGACTAAGCACTTTTAATTAATTATTAATAACTAATAATAGACAAAAGAGATGACTTATCGAGATGGATGTTGCTAAATTCACACAAGCGCTCACTCCCGAGATTATTGAAAATTTTAAAACGGCTATAGAAATTGGCAAGTGGCCCGATGGCAAAAAGTTGACGAAGGAGCAACTGGAGACTTGTATGCAAGCAGTCATTGCATACGAGCACCAGCATTTAAAAGAACAAGAACGCACAGGCTATGTGCCGCCTAAAGAAACACCTTGCGCGAGCGATGATGAAACCCCACTTAAATGGGAAAAATAAATACATTTCGCGACTTATTTAAAGCGTCTGCCTTTAATGTTTGTTGCTTTTTAAGGCGAAACAGACACTATACAATTCGTGTGTACAGACCCTAACACACAATAAAACGAGAATAAAAATGAAAGATGCTCAACCGAAAGCAATATACTTAAAAGACTATCGTCAACCGGATTACTGGATTAATAAAACACATTTAAGTTTTGATTTAGAAGAAGAGTTCACAATAGTAAGTTCTTCTCTGGAATTAACTCGTAACGCTAACGCCGCTGAAAATACCCCTTTAGTACTTCATGGCCAGGAACTAGAACTTGTTTCACTCCATTTAAACGACAAGGAGTTGACAGCCGATGACTACTCTGTGGATGATGAGACGCTAGTCATTCATAGTTTACAACAACAAAATACTCTTCGGTGTGTGACCAAAATAAAACCGCAAGATAATACATCGTTAGAGGGCTTGTATCGTTCTCGTACAATGTATTGCACACAATGTGAGGCAGAAGGTTTTCGTAAAATCACTTATTACTTAGACAGACCTGATGTAATGAGTGAATTTATAACTAAAATAAGCGCTGATAAAAAACGTTATCCTTTACTACTTTCCAATGGCAATTTAATAGAATCTGGTGAACTAGATGCAGGTCGTCACTATGCTGTTTGGCATGATCCCTTTAAAAAACCTTGTTATTTGTTTGCCCTGGTAGCTGGTGATTTAGCATGTGTTGAAGATAGTTACACCACTATGTCTGGCCGTGACATAGTGTTACGTATTTTTGTGGAAGAAAAAGATTTAGATAAGTGCGATCATGCAATGACATCTTTGAAAAATTCTATGAAATGGGATGAAGATGTATACGGCCGCGAATATGATTTAGATATTTTTATGGTGGTTGCGGTTGACGACTTTAATATGGGGGCCATGGAAAATAAAGGCTTAAATATATTTAATACTTCTTGCGTATTGGCTAAGCCTGAAACTACAACGGATGCGGGCTTTCAACGAGTTGAAGGTGTTGTTGCTCACGAATACTTTCATAATTGGTCCGGTAATCGTGTTACCTGCCGTGATTGGTTTCAGCTGAGTTTAAAGGAAGGTTTTACGGTTTTTCGTGATCAGGAATTCTCTGCTGATATGGGGTCGCGAACAGTAAAACGTGTTGAGGATGTTTCGCTGCTTAGAACGATGCAGTTTGCCGAAGACGCCGGACCTATGTCTCATCAAGTTCAGCCAGATTCATTTATTGAGATCTCTAATTTTTATACCCTCACAATTTATGAAAAAGGTTCGGAAATTGTGCGGATGATTCATACTCTATTAGGGCCGGAATTATTTCGCAAAGGCTCCGATCTTTATTTTCAACGTAACGACGGTAAGGCAGCAACAATTGATGACTTCATCTCTGCTATGGCTGATGCGTCTGGGAGAGATTTCTCTCAGTTTATGCATTGGTATAAACAAGCAGGCACACCAGTAGTTAAAGCCCGTGGTCAATACAACGAGAATGATCAGACCTACACCCTTGAATTAGAGCAAAAGTTACCGTCGTCTGCGAGTGCGAAGCCATTTCATATTCCTGTGGCCATGGGATTACTCGGAGAAGCCGGTAGCTTACCTCTAAAATTGCAGGGCCAACAGACGAACATCGAAACCGAAGATAATACCCACTGTGTTGTGGAATTCACTGATACAAAGCAGCGTTTTATTTTTGAAGGTGTGAAAGAAGAACCCGTTCCAGCACTGTTACGTGGTTTTTCGGCCCCTGTAAAACTGCAGTATAACCATACACGCGATGACCTTGTGCGCTTAATGACGCAGGATGATGACGGCTTTTGTCGTTGGGATGCTTCTCAGCAGTTTGCTGTACAAGTAATTCATGAAGTAATGGCCGCTCTCGTACTAGAGCCTGCCCCCAAAGTTGATGAACGTTTTATTAATGCTTTGCGAGGGCTGTTAGCCGATAGCAGTTTGGATCCTGCGATGGTGGCATTAATGCTACAACTACCGAGTGAAGCTTATTTGGCTGAGCTTGCTGTCACGGTAGATGTGGATAGTATTCATCATGCACGTAAAAGGGTTGAGCGAAAAATTGCCCAAGCTTTGCACGATGATTTTATGCGGGTTTACTGCGATTACGATCATGATAGGCCTTATCGGGCAACTGCTGATGATATTGCGCGGCGCAGTTTGAAAAATATCGCGCTTCATTACCTGATGCTTGGCACCGATAAAGAGGCTATCTCACTATGTGAGCGCCAATGGCTAAATGCCACTAATATGACTGATGAATTAAGTGCATTCAGTGCTATTGTGCACTCTACAAAATCATCATTAGAAGAACTCAAAACTAAGGCTATTAATGACTTCTATCACAAATGGCGACACGAAGCCTTAGTTATTAATCATTGGTTTTCTGTGCAAGCCAGCGCTCCAGGAAGTAACACTCTGATGCGCGTGAAAGAGTTGATGGAGCATAGTGCGTTTGATATTAAGAACCCTAATAAATTGCGCTCACTAATTGGCAGCTTTACTATGCGAAACCCAATAAATTTTCATAATGCCAAAGGGGAGGGATATAGTTTCCTCGCTGATCGTATTATTTATTTGAATACGACTAACCCGCAAATTGCCGCGCGACTTTTGACACCATTAACCAAATGGAAGCGTTATGATGAAAACCGTCAAAATCTGATGAAAGCGGAGCTGGAAAGAATTAAAGTGCAACCTAAGTTATCCAAAGATGTCTACGAGGTAGTGACCAAAAGTCTGGGGTAGTTTTTAAAGGTGCCTTAATGAACGGTAGAGTCGAAAAATATGGGTTTATATGATAGTCGCAGGTGTTACGGTTGGATCAGTATAATATTACATTGGCTGACAGCTATTACTGTATTTGCTCTATTTGCCGTTGGCTTATGGATGGTTGATCTCGATTATTACAGTAATTGGTACAAACAAGCACCGCACTTGCATAAAAGTGTTGGTGTCATTTTAATTCTTACTGTGGTGTTTAGAATATGTTGGCGTATCAAAAATGTTCGCCCTGAGACACCTGAAAGTCATCATCGCTGGGAAAAAAGCTCGGCAAAAATTGCCCATTTCAGCCTTTATGCTTTATTGCTATTCATGTTGCCAAGTGGTTATTTAATTACCACTGCAAAGGGGCAGGGGCTAGATGTTTTTAACTGGTTTACCATTCCTTCGTTGATATCAGGCGTCGATAACCTTGAAGATATCGCTGGCGAATTACATGAGTTAGCGGCATTTGGAATTATCGCTATTGCGACTCTTCATGGTTTAGGTGCCTTGAAACACCATTTCATTGATAAAGATAATACACTTCGCCGTATGCTGGGCTTGGTGAAATAAAAACTCAATTTATTTAATGTGTTAATTTTTAAGACTGGAGTGATTTTATGAAAAAATTTATGCAAATTGCTTGCTCTGCAATCTTGATGTCGGCTTTGTCTCAGGCTTCTCTTGCTGCAGCTGGAACCTATGCTATTGATACTAAAGGCGCTCACGCTTTTGTTCAGTTCCGCTACAAGCATTTAGGCTATAGCTGGCTTTACGGTCGCTTCAATAAGTTTGATGGTGAATTTACTTATGACCCTAAAGATGACTCGAAAAATAGCGTAACAGTAACTGTTGATGTCACTAGTGTTGATAGTAACCATGCAGAAAGAGACAAACATTTTCGTTCAGGTAAGTATTTAAATACTGATAAGCATTCTCAGGCAAAATTTGTTAGTACCAAGTATAAGTCACTCGGTGATAATAAGGCGACACTTACCGGTAACTTAACGCTGATGGGAGTAACTAAACCTGTTACCTTAGACGTCGATGTTATTGGTGGAGGAGATGATCCCTGGGGCGGTGTGCGCCAAGGCTTTGAAGGTCGAACAACAATTAACCCTGCGGACTTTGGTATGAAAGCTGATATTGGTAAAGTGGAGTTGGTGTGGTCTGTTGAAGGTATTTTAAAATAGTGATGGATCTGTAGCTTGCCTTTGCTCTATTGTACAAAGTATATAGGTGGTACTTAGGCAGGCATTCTGACTCGAAAAGTTCTTTCTCTTCAATAGTTGTAAATACATTGCCTTTTAATTTTATCTAGATTGTAATGCGTGAGAGAGAGGCCGGCTATATTGCCGACCTCTTTATAAAGTTTTATTAAACAAAAATTTATAAACCGGAAACCGGGGGTAGTCCTATTTCAGCAGCGGTATATGTTTGCTGTGGAATACAAGATCTTTCAGATTCGATATTGTCAATAACGGGCACATTATTTAACTTGTTTAAGGCTAATGCATATGCAAATCGAACATAGATATAATGATATGAAAGTTGTCCAGCACTATCTACAGTTGTTGCCTCAACAACTCTCGATTGAAGCCTTTCACCTGAAATCGCGAAACTACAAGCATTTCCGACTCTAAAAGAAACAATTGGATTAATAAAACGAATTTCGCCGATATCTTTAAGATCACCGCCAATGTATTTATCTTGAATAATTAGTTTAGATTCGTTCTCTTGGCGGACTTTTACTTGATATGAGTTTTCAACAAAAGATGAAACCTGCTTGGGTGAACCAAGGCCGGAATAGTCTATTCGGTATCTACGGCTGCTACCACTATTGTGCGTAAAATGCCCTTGTTCCATTAATATAACGTCATCATTACCGGCTAAGGCCAAAATATTTGAGAAATAGCCGGCGACAACAGCTTGATTCTTTTTGTTAGAAGAAAAAACTTTTAGACTGTATTTTTCTGCTATTTGATCCAATTCACCTTGAGTTTTATCACTAGAAAACTGAACAAATGTTTCTTGCATACTGGAAGCTGTAAAGTCTTTAAATTCCACTCTAGATGACTCCGGGAATTTTGCTACAGGGCCTAGATTTTGCTCGGAAAAAGAATTGTGCGAAAACAAAGCAGCTAATGCGAGAAATAGTAATTTTTTCATGAAAACTCCGCAATATATTTAATGTATAAAATTCATTCACTACCTTAAGTAAATATAAGAACTTAGCGGTTAGTTTTTAAATCCTAACATTTTCAAAAAAAATAAAAAATTTTAATAGTGCCAATTGAATTGAAATCAATTTTTACTATGTTTTTGACGAAATTATGTGGTTTTTCTTGTTAAGAATAATTGACTATACTTATACAAAAATAGGAGTCTTCTTTTCTAATGTAATAAAAATAGGTTTTTCTCTTGCCTTTAATTTTTATTAAGTATATTTAGTTATGCTCTTTGGTGAGTCCCCCTTTAGTAATATACAAAAAATAAAGATATAAATTATATGCTGATTATAACTCGCAAGCGTCATTTTTAAAAAATAGACATCCATAATAGAAAGAACGAAAAGGAAAGAATGAAAAGTGAGAACGAAAAGTGACACCCATGATAAAAAGCAAGGGATAAACGTTTATGATAAAATGTTTATGTAAAAGAGATGTGTATAAAAACTGACGTCTTTAGGACTTATTGTTAATAGTGAAAGACTAATGACTTTACGATTTTATCTAACAGTAGGCGGTATTTCGTTTAGCTTTATACTATATGTAGGTTAAGTATTTTAAAAATGGAGAGTTTATTTTTATAGTGTTATTAACCTAGTAGTGTTTTGCAAACACTAACTCCTGGTGTTCTTCTAAATCCTAACATTTTAGCTGTAGACTGTAGTTTCCTTTTCATTCCTATAAAAGATTTAAATCGCTTTTCAAATTCAGTACTCAAGATTAACCACTTCTCTGACGAAATTGATAGCTGTGAAAGAATAGATGGGAGAAAAGATAATCTGACGTTTTGCTTGTCTTTTATAATGATGTTAGCGGTGTAGTCAACCAAGTTAATATAATCTTTAATATAAAAGGGTAAGGGTTGAAATATTGTGCTACGGGAGCACTCCTTCAATGGCATTAAATTTTCTGGCTGTAAGTTGTTCCCGCGAAGAGATTTATGGCGAAGTTTAATAGATGTGTGATTAGAAGTGTCGAGTGTAGAAGCTACATTGGCTCGAATGGGGTTTAGGTCTACATAAGCCATACAGGCTATTAAAGCTTTAGTATCAAGTAGCGCTTGAGATTTAAATCGCCCTTCCCAGAAACGTCCTGTACACTCATCTTCAGCATTAGCCCGTCGTGCAATAGGTTCATTGAGAGCGCGCATAAACCAACTGATACTGCACAGTTGCGAACGCCAAATTTGAAACTTATTCTCAAGTGTGCTGTATTCTTCTTTAGTTAAGGCTTCTCCTTTTAGGTAGCGACGTGCTAATTCACAACCCTTATAAAGCCGGTGCCAACGCAGGGCTACTTCTCTATCATCCCATTGATCGGATTTTGTCTTATTTATATGAAGAACTAAGTGTACATGATTACTCATAACGGCATAAGCACATACATCAATAGCAAACACACTGGCTAGATGATGAATTTGGTCTTCTACCCACTGTCGACGATGTTCATAGCTTCTATTAGAAAACCGGTCAAACCCACATAAAAAAGCACGTCTGACACAGCGCGAAACACAATGGTAATAAGGTGTTGCTTCGATGGAAATAAGGTGTTTTCGGGGTTTAGGCATAAATTTATCAATCCTTGATAATTGCTGTGATTATATACATGTTTTAAATTGATGGTCAATGATTTATTGTTGCTGTATGAAGCAAAAAGCTATGAGCCTCTAGTTAAGATGCATAGGATTATTTGAGGGTGCTTGTGACTAATGTATTAGGTGATTATTGACTATGGCTCCATTAAAAGTATCGGTAGTTATGCTTGTTGTTTTCAGCGTTATTTCTGTACCTCTCAGATCCGAGGTATTTTCTTGTAAGCATGATTGAAAAACCATCTTTACTGATGAGAAAAGTAAATGTAAATCAAAAGCTTAAAAAATTGAGTTAAAAATCTCAAAAGATAAGCGAGTAAATTATCGTTATCCTCAAAGGCAGTATCACAACAAAAGTTTTGTCTATAATATTTTTGTCGAATCTCCTGGAAAGAGTGAGGACATTAGTCAATTAAATCAAGCTGTTAGCAGACTTAGCGAAACTCTGGATTTTATTTTTAACAAAATACCTTCTGCTAGTCATGATTATCTAGAGGCTATTAACCTTTATATTATGATTGGGCCAAGATCGATGTTTGGTGGAGAGAGTAGTGGATTAGGTACTTTCCCAAGGGCGGAGATTCTACTTTGCTACTTGGTGATAAAGCATGGAAGCATTCAGTAGTGATATATAGTGTAGACAATTTTTTGTGGCTGTCTGACTTGTGGGTAAAAAAAAGTATTATGCACGAATTATCGCATGCATGGCATTATAAGGAGTGGTCTAAGAACTATCCAATACTGAAGAAAACTTGGCTTAGTTCCTGACACAAGGGACTTTATCTCTCACAAAAAAGTATAGATGGCGAGCTATTAAAACCTGCCTATGCTTCTAAAAATGAGAAAGAGTATTTTTCTGAACTCTCGGCAATATATTTTGTTGGTGGCAACTACTATCCCTATAGCAGGGAGGAACTAAAAATCTATGATATTGCAGGGTATTCAATGATTGAGACAATATGGGGATTATAAATTTATCGTGGGTGTCTTGTTATGAGGCCTATATACGGTAAGTCAAAACTTAAATCTCCAAGAGGCTAGTGTGTCTCCAACTTGATCATATCCCTACTAGGAATTGACATCTGAGGCTATCAATAAATATGAATGTCTCATTTTTTTGCCACAATTCTTAAATTTTATGTCTATAAATGTCGTGGAATATGCTCCTCAAAAGCTAGTAAGTCTAACTCAACATTACTTTTATCATGAAATTTTAGGGTTGAGATACTACAGTTGCCGAGCCATAAGTTCTGCCACTGTGCTCGATCCAATAAAAAATAACGAGAGATAAAATATCTGATAAGGTTAGCGTGACAGACAAAAGCAACTGAAGAGTCTTGTTTTTTTGGAAAAAACATTTCAGGTTGTTCCATTAAGTTATCTAAAAACGAACCAAGACACCTACTATATGTCTTTAGCATAAAGTATATCATTGATGTAGGTGTCTTGTTAGAAAGGAATAGTAAGTTTACAGTGTGTGTCTTGTTAGCGAGGAATTGGATCATAAGGTTAATATCATAATGAAAAAATTAAGTGCGATTGTTTGTTTAGCTTTATTTTTATCTACATTTCAAGCAAGAGCTGCTTGGCATGATGCTGGAAAGGTGACTTGCGTACATAGTGGCCATGGCAATGGGCCTTTTGCCTTTTCTACAGAAGTAAACATTAATATAGAGGGTTGTAGTCAAAAAAACTTTGGGTATTTTGTTAACGAGACAAATAGCGCTGCTGAGCGTATGTATAGCTTGATTCTTGCGGCTTATATGTCTGGTAAGTCAATAGCTATAGCTACGACGGGGCAATGTATTTCTAATCGCCCCGAGGTAGATGCTGTCCAATTCAAAGATACAACGTATTTCTAATAACGTTAACAAAGGTATTTAAGTAAGACATCCACATTGGTATTAATACGCGTGATTGCTTTGCTAATTATGGGTGTCTCATTTAGAGTGATTGGTGTCTGGCCTAAAGCATTAATAACTATTGGTGTCTGGCCTAAAGCAGGTAGCTGATCTAAGCTGCAATTTATGCTTAGAGCCTAGGTATTTATCGTACTATTCCTAGCACAGCTGTGTGATTCATTCTATTATCTATTTCATCCAGTACGGCTTGGTATTTTGCTGAGTTTATGTCGCCAAACTTTTCTCTGAATTGCCGTTGGTTTAAACCGTCAGGCAAGTTTTTAATGGGTGGAAAAATGTCATGTTCTGTCAGCTTTATTACACTGTATTCTTGCAGTAGTTGAGCGCTAAAGTTGTTATCAATAGCGACCTCCGCGAAGCGAATGCCTGCGCGATCTGCGGCTATATCGGAAAAGCTGAAGCCACTTCCACCTTTTTGTGTATCGATGACTTCTTTAATTTCACCGAGGGAAAAGCTCACGCCTTTTTTGGCTAAAATATGCAGAGCTACGGAATATACAAAGTGTTTTGCTAAATCTTGTCTGTTAGCAAGTGTTAAAATAACGGTTCCACTGGCATTAAGACGTCGCACATTTAAGTTTGCCACGAAGTGGCGAAATACGCCTGGTTCTACTTGAACAGCCAAGGCAAACAGGGCGGACAAATTTTCTTGCTCTGCAATGAAGCCGTAGTTCTGCGTTTGTTCGCGTGTTTTTTCAAGAAGTGCTTTTAAATATACAGTTAGAGATGTTTTTTCCCGTGGTAAGGCGCGCATCATGTCCACTAGAAATTCAAGATAAAATTGAATGCGTGCTGTGTTAAAGCTAATACTTTTTCCTGAATAAGCACTTAAATTTTGTGCGGCATCAGCAAAGCCTTGTTTTAAGCTCTTCGGCGGGCCGAAGTCTAGCTGTATTTGCTGCTCGTCCATTCTGACATTACTTATACCTAACAAAATATTTTGTCCGTAGTCTCTACCCAGCGCAAGCTTTACTATGTTGTTAAATGCGAAATCGGCGATGCTGTCACTGAGAGTAATTTTCCCCAAATTAATTTCGTTCCAGTGTAAACCGTCACTAGAAGCGTTGAGTTGACCAGAGGTATTGGCGTAAAGGGCTTGGCCTAGTAATATGACTTTTATTGAGAATTTAAATGTCGCAGATGCATCTTCTACCAGCACGTCACCTGTTATTGAGGAATAGGTACGGTTGGTAAGAGCGAGTACGCTCTTAAGCTCTTCCTCGCTTGCAGATATTGTGATCGTTTTGCGAACATTGAGAACTTGTTTACTGACACGCTTAAGGAACTGAGATGCCTTTTGTGCGTAACTGGCTGATACGGTTTGCTCTGAAGCGTGGCGTGGGGCTGTTTCAAATGCGAGAAAGAAGAAAATAATACTCGATAGGCTCACTACAACGAATAGCAATAGTCCGAGTTTCAATATCCACTTGAGTATATTTCTCGTAAATCTCCTCATATGTAATAATGATACCTAATGACCTGCTACCCAACTCGTCTCGCCTAATTTCGTCTTTTATCCAACGTCTTTATCCAACTTTGTCTCTATATATAGAGTGTAGTTATAGCTAAATCCTTTGGAGTCCAGCTCCTTGGCGCCAAAATTCTTGTATATAAACCTTTCGTAATGACTTTGTTTTAAATGCTAGCTACTAATTAGTCATGACATTCTATAATACTTCAGCGCAAGATTACCCTCTAAATGCACTATTTTATTGACGCTTATTTATGATGAAATTATAAGTTGCGAACCTTATCACTCTTTAAATATTGCCTTATTCATTGTCTGCCAGCATCCGTGTTGCCAATTCTACTGCTAGCTGACTTTAATATATTGGGCTCAGGTGGCATAGAACGCTTGCAGTTGGTCGTTCTCTTTTGAAGAGTGTTGTTTATCAATGGCTTGCTTGAGTGCTTTGATTAACTTTTCACCACT
This sequence comes from Agarilytica rhodophyticola, assembly GCF_002157225.2. Classification (NCBI taxonomy): domain Bacteria; kingdom Pseudomonadati; phylum Pseudomonadota; class Gammaproteobacteria; order Cellvibrionales; family Cellvibrionaceae; genus Agarilytica; species Agarilytica rhodophyticola. Next base: position 4,211,918 of record NZ_CP020038.1, on the reverse strand, counting down.
TACGTTATCGCCTGTTTTAGTGCTGTAGAGAGCCATGTCCAGTTGGCGGAGTTGCTGTATCACTTCGTCATCATTAACTTTTTTACCGATATCATCCAGGGTAAATATCTTATCATCTTGCCAATAGTATTTTGCCCAAACAAGTAGTGTGTCTCGTATATCCTGGGGCTTGTTAGTTTTACAACTTTTGGCGAGTTGTGACCAAAGAACTTTTTTCCCTGCTTGTTTACTATGCGCTTTAGGCTTAGATGCTAGACCTTTACGCGATCGCCACCACAGGGCAATGTTCGATAATAGTGTGAGTAGGAGGAATAAACAGACAGCTTGCCACAACAACACTTGATCTTTCAGGTTTTCTATAGCAGCAGATGATTGCTCCGACACCGATATTTGATCTGGTTCTGGCACCTCAGATGTCGAGGGAGCGGCCGTGTTTGCTGATCTGCCGCTGTTAGTGTTGCCTACTGCTGGTGTACTTGATTGTATTGTTTGTGCTGGAATTTCAGCGTATTTTAAACTATCTGTGCTTGTATCCCACCAAGGAATTCGAATCTTGGGCAGGGTGATGGGGCCATTACCCGCAATCACAACAGCGGCGCTTTCCACTCGTTCGGCCTGTACGCCTTTGTCCGATTTATCGTCGTTGATAGAGGGTTGATCGGCATAGGTTTTAACATCCCCATTATCAATATCTTGGGTTATTTGCGGCAGTTGCGAGGCCATGAGCCCTTTGGCTTTTAGCGTAATATTGCGCGTAATAGGTTCACCCACTTTAAATGTGCTAGGTGGTGAACTCCACGCTTGTTGCAAGGTTAGCTCTCTTGCTGGAATCCAAGGTTTGCCTGCGGGAAAGCTGGCAGGACGCGGGCGAACTTCAATGGTTTTTTTCTCTGTTCTTTGACGACTAATTTCATAGCGTCCGGAGAAGCCAAACAGCGTTCTATTACTATTTTTTTTGGGGATTTTTAAATCCCATAACAAGACGGGAATTTCCAGTGTGCCGCTATTTTGCGGGAATAGGGCATAAGCATACTCGGCGACTCGGTACAGCTTGTTATCTATTTTTCGTGTGTAACGCGTATCGGGCAGGTCAACTTTTACCACATTGTCCAGTTTAAGAGGCTGGGCATCAAGAGAATCAACATTAATGGAATAGTACAATTTATAGCGTACTATCACTTCCTCTTGTACATAAACAGAGTTTTTATCTACCACTGTTTCAATAAAGACATCTTTTACTTTTCCCGCTGGAGTAGGAGCAGCTTCAACGACACTGACAATAAGTGCGTCACTCACTTGGCCATCAAAGCGAAAAGAAGGGACAATGAGTCTGCCTTTTTGGCGCGGTGCTAATATCATTGTCCAGTTAGTAGAAGAGGTAACTTTGCCATTGATACTTTGGAATTGATTACTTTGGCTGGTGGATAGAATTTCAAAGTCTTCACTCAGCTGGGAAAAGTCAGGTTGTTGTTGAGTGCGCTTGCCTGAGTAGCGAACGGTTAGTTCCAAGGTCTCATCGACAGATATAAGATCTCTATTGACGGTGGACGTCAATGAATCAGCCTGACTTTGACTGCTGAGCGCAGCGGCAAATATGGCGCACAAAAATAACCATAGTGATGTGCTGTGCCGCCAAGAGAATAACGTTTTAGGCCGAGGAAATTGCATCATTATCATTACCAGCGTTCTTGTTCTGTATTTGGCGCGCGTCTTGAACGTGATTGCATTTCACGGCGACGCTTTTGATATTCGTATTTAAATTTATTGCGCAGTAGACCACTTGGGTCATCAGGTACTTTGCGCAACCACTGTTGCAGCGCTTGCTGCTGTTCTTTTTCTTCGTCTGTCATCTGTTCAGCGGCAAGTATCTGTTGTTCGCTTTGTTCCGGATTCTGTTGGTTCTGTTCCTGTTGTTGAGCTTGCTGTTGTTCTTGCTCTTGCTGTTCTTGATCGTATTTTTGATCGAGCGCCTGTTTTTGCTGCTCGTTTATATTCTCATTTTGTTGTTCTTCTTGCTGTTGATTTTGTTGCTCACCTTCTTGCGACTGATCGTCTTGTTGCTGATCGTTTTGCGTCTGTTGGTCGTTTTGCTGCTGTTGATTATTTTCACCTTCTTGCTGTTGATCATTGTTGGCGTCTTGCTGGTTGCTATCTGACTGTTGCTGATCTTTCTGATCGCCATCTTGTTGCTCGTTGTTTTCTCCATCGCCATTTTGTTGCTGCTGTTCTTGTTGTTCTTCGAGTTTTTTTAGTTGTTCAGCAATTGCGCGGTTATCTTTAGCGTTCTGAAAATCGGGGTTTAATTCTAAAGCTTTATCAAATGCAGCAATGGCATCATCATATTTTCCTTGATGAGTTAAAGCGTTACCATAATTATAATTGGCCTTAGCATCTTTACCTTGGGAAAACTGTTCACTGGCGCTTTCAAAGTTTCCGTTTTTGTATTCAGCAATGGCTTTCCAGTCGGGGTCTTTAAAAGTCTGAGCGGCGCCTTCAGTATCCCCTTGTTGCAATAATGCTTGCGCCTGTTGATCTTTAGTTTGCCATAAATCTTGCCAACCTAATGCTTTACCTTCCTGGGGAAACATAAAAATAGGCAGTAAACAAATGATCCAGCCACGTCGAAAAGCGAGAGCGGCGAAAGGTAAAATCAAAACCACCAACCAATGGCCTTGCTCCAACCATTGATCAAAAACTCGAGGGCTGCCATCGCTGGAGTTCTCTGTTTCCGTTTGCTTTAAACCAAAATGTAACAGCGATTTTAAATCACTGTTATCTGTGGTGAAAGGAATATACACCCCACCCATGCTGACGGCAGCATCTGATAATTCATCGTCATTGACTTTTGCCACCACAATTTCGCCGCGTCGGTTTTTCGCAAAACCCCCTGAAGGAAGTGGAATAGGCGCACCCTGTGCAGTACCAATCCCCCAAACGCTGACTTGGTGGGAGGTTTGGCGAATACTGCCTGCAAGAGTATTTAATGCATCTGGGGCGATGCCGTCGGTGGCGAAGACAATATCACCTTTAGTTACGCCAGTATCGTTTAATAACTCAATGGCCATATCGAGGGCATTTTCAGGGTTGCTGCCTTTGGCAGGCATCACGGAGGGGTTGATACCGGGTAACAAGCTTTTAATAGTACGAGTATCGTCGGTAAGAGGTGTTACTACATGGGCTTCACCAGAATAGGCGATAAGTGCAGTCAATCCGTCTTTGCGTTGATCGAGTAGATCTCTCAGTTTAAGTCTCGAGCGCACTAAACGAGACGGCTTAATATCTTGTGCATACATCGAGGGCGACATATCCCATAAAATGACCATGGAGGAGATATTTTTTTGTACTGGCTGCGGCTTTTGTTGCCAAGTTGGTCCAGCTAGCGCAAGTGTTGCTAATAGCCATAACGCTAGCAAGCCGTAAACAGGAGTCTTCTGGGTGTTAGAAAATTGACCATCCAATAAATAGGGCAGCAGCTTTTTATCGATTAGCGATGTCCACTGAGTATTGCGTTTATACTGGGCAAGCATGCTGGCAAATATAAGAGCAATGGGCAACGCGGCCAACAGCCAAAGAGGTCGGAGGAAATGAAAATTAGCAATAAAATCACTCATTTATTTCGTCTCCTGATGGCTGTGGAGTTGGCCTGTAACTTCTTTTACTTCGCGTTTGCCTTGCGAGAGATTCAATAATGACAATCCCATCTTGCCAATAGCAAGTAGTAAACTTGTAATAAGTGCCGCAGCTAGCGGCCAAAAATAGAGCGAGCGTGTTGGACGATAGGTATCGGCTTCTTGTTCAACAGGTTCCAGTGTATCTAGTACGTTATAAATACCTGCTAACTCCGCTGGATTGCGAGCGCGGAAATATTGTCCGCCGGTAGTTTCAGCAATATATTGCAGTGTTGCTTCGTCCAAATCTGCTGACGGATTAACCTTACGGTTAAAGGTACCAAACAGGCCTTGGCGAACCACCATTTCATCTGCACCCACGCCAATAGTATAGATTTTCACTCCTGCTTGTTTAGCCAGATCCGCTGCTTTTCTCGGTGCCACTTCACCTGCTGTATTCGCGCCATCAGTAAGTAAAATAAGCACTCTTTGAGAGTCAGGTCGATCTTTTAGTCGTTTAATAGCCAAACCAATTGCATCACCAATGGCGGTTTTTTCTCCAGCAAAACCTAACTGTGCTTCCTGTAGCAATTGATTGACCGTCTTACGGTCGAAGGTTAATGGGGATTGTAAATAGGCATTGGTACCGAACAGAATAAGTCCCAAGCGATCGTTTACACGGCGCTCTAAAAATTCACCTACTACATATTTGACCACCAAAACTCTCGGAATTTGCTGATCTTCCACCACCATATCTGCCGTTTCCATACTGCCAGAGATATCCACTGCAACCAATAAATCACGGCCACTGGAGGGTAGGGTAATGGCTTCACCCAGCCATTGAGGTTTTGCGGCTGCGCTGACAAGCATTAGCCAAATTAGGCCTAATACACATAGATTAAGCAGAGACTGACTGCGGCTTAGGCCGCTTTGCTGATTTAAAGCCCGTTCAGCGCGATGGAAGAATGGTACACGTAAAGAAGCTTGCTCCTGCTGTGCTTTTGGCAAAAAGAAATACACCAATAGAGGCAGGGGTAAACAGAGAAACATCCATAACCATTCAAATTCAAGCATGTGCTATGCCCTTCGAAGTTGCCGTATTGCCTGCAAGCTTATCTTGGTCGGCCGCTATGGCTTGGTTAATGCGTGTGTCTGTCCTATTTACTCTTTTGTTATTAGTTTTTCTATTTGACATTGAGCGATGATTCTTTATCCAGGTTTCTGCAAGTTGCTTTAACAGGCTCAAGGCAGCTTCATCTTTATCAGAAGGGCTGCTGTAGAGTAAATCATCAAATGATGTCACCTTAGCCTCAGTCGCAATACGCGAAAACTTTTTGCCTCCTGTTGCTCCCAATATATCCAGCCATTTTTGCCCATATACACCGGCCACTTGGTGACGATAGTGAGGATAGGCAGTAAAGAATGTTCGTTTTAGCAACTGCATTAAGATTTGTGCTTGTTGGTTGTGAGAGTGGGAGCTAGTTTGCAATAGATGCAGTTCCTCAAGCGCTTGCTTTCGATAGCGATTCCCGATAACTCGGCGCCAGCAGTAGCTGATTGCGGCGGCGATGATCGCCAACAATAATAGTGCTACCAACCACCATCCCGGAGCAGGCGGCCACCAACTTATATCCTGATAGCCCTCTACATCGTGCATTTGCGACAGTAAGGCTTGCCTTGGGTCTTGTTGTTGGGGCATACCCGGTGGCAATGCGCCAGGGGGCATATTGTGCGGCACAGGAGGTGGCATAGCACCGTTTTGTGAAGGCAGCGGCGGCTGACTGGAAAGATGTTTCTGCAAGTCTTTAAGATCTTGAGCTGTAGTATTTGGGTTTGCAGGGCCTGCTTGCTTAGTTCGAATCATACTCGCCATTTACTGCGTACCTCTTTTAGTTTTTCTGCGTGTACTAAAGAGATCTTGTACCAGGCCGCCAAGGGACTTCGCCACTGAAAACGAAGCAAAGTTAATACCTGACTGATTACAGGCTTTGCGAATTGCGAAGCGGTTTTGTTCGAAGCTTTTGGCAAAATTATCGCTGAAGTCGTGAGACTGCCCTGCGATATTTATTTTGTGCGTACCGTCAGATATGGATAGAGACTTATTGGCCGGCAAGTTTTTCTCCAAATCATCGTAGACTTGCAACATGGTGACATCATTGTGTCTGGCCAAAATCGACAAGGGCTCTTGGCAGCGTCTGTTGAAATCATGGAAATCACTTATTAAAAAAACTGCACTGCCGGGTTTGGCGATACGACGGATATCGTTAAGCATTTCTTCTAGTGAATTATCAATGCTCTGTCCAATAGGTGAGTTAAGGCGATGATTAAACTCAAACAATTGGTGAACAATACTCAGTGCAGCGTGTTTGCCTCGACGTGCTCGCGAGTCTGTTTGCTCACTATCTGAGAATATTAGAGCGCCGATGCGATCGTTATTTTGTAGTGCAGTCCACGCAATAACAGTAGCGAGCTTGGCAGCATAAACAGACTTAAACGTATGCCGACTGCCAAAAAACATCGGTGAGCGCTGATCCACTAAAATATATACGGGTCGCTCACGCTCTTCTTGGAAAAGTTTAGTATAGGGCTTTTGAGTACGGGCAGTAACTCGCCAGTCGATATTACGAATATCATCGCCTACCTGATAGGGGCGTACTTCAGCGAATTCCATGCCCCGTCCACGAAAACTGGTACGGCTGTCGCCGTCCATCATCGCCACGCTCTTTTTATTGGTTTCCAAGGATAGATCTTTCGCCATATGACGAAGGTCTATCAAGGCTTCAACAGAGACGTAAACACCTGCATCTATACCCGAATTCATTGTTGCCATAGCCAGTCCTAAGCGATGGGAACTCGTTTTATAAGTTCATCGATAATATTGTCTGCATTTTGACCATTGGCTTCAGCTTCAAAACTAAGGATCAAGCGATGGCGAAAGACATCGTGCAAAACCGCGCGAACATCATCAGGACTGACAAAATCGCGATTATTTAAGTAAGCGTGGGCGCGGGCGCAGCGATCAAGGCTAATGGTTGCCCGCGGACTGACACCGAATTCAATCCATTTGGCGAGATCTTGGCTGTAGGCTTCTGGTTTTCGCGTCGCTTGTGTCAACTGTACGATGTATTCCTCCACCGCAGTTGCCATATGAATACTCAAAGCTTCTTCCCGTGCGGCAAATAGTGCTGCTTGTGTCACGACTTGATCGAAACCTTGATGTTTGCTTGTTTGGCTGGCCTCTTTACGGCTCAGAGCTAGAATTTGTCGTTCTGCTACGGCATCGGGGAAATCCACCCGCACATGCATGAGGAAGCGATCCAGTTGAGCCTCAGGCAAAGGATAGGTGCCTTCCTGCTCAATAGGGTTTTGAGTGGCCATGACTAAAAACAGTTCTGGCAACTTGTAGGTGGATTTACCTACGCTTATCTGGCCCTCAGCCATGGCTTCAAGCAAGGCGGACTGCACCTTGGCGGGAGCGCGATTGATCTCATCGGCAAGCACTAGATTGTGAAAAATTGGGCCTTGTTGAAATTCAAAGGTGCTGGTTTCTGGACGAAAAATATCGGTGCCAGTAATGTCTGAAGGTAAAAGATCCGGTGTAAACTGGACGCGGTGAAAATTTCCTTCAATACCTTCAGAGAGGGTCTTAATCGCTTTTGTTTTTGCAAGGCCCGGTGCACCTTCAACTAATAAGTGCCCATCAGCAATAAGTGCAATGAGTAGACGGTCTATAAGTTCAGGTTGACCCACAATCTGGCTATCAAGCCAGGTTTTAAGTGATGTTAGCTGTACCAGCGTTGACATTGTTTTTTACTTCACCCTTTATCGTTGTTTTTTCTCTGTCACTAACAAAATCGCAATAAATTAAGATAGAAGCGCATAGACCCATCTTGTCGCAGCGAGTTCCCGTGATCTCCCACAGCCTATGATATTGCTGATATTTGCACCAATACTCCCGTGCCGTGACACTGGTTGGCACGACCATAGTGGTATGTAAGGTCGTTGGCGGCAATAATCAATAGCTCTGGGACACCTTTATTATACTAGCTTGGCAGAAATGAAGAGTACATCTCAGCACCTATTGACGGTCGAGCAAAACATGCACACTATTTGACGCTGGTAATAAATGACGGTGTGATGGACTTCAACCTTTATCGACCCTGACCCTAGCATCCATATACTTCATATGGTTTTGTGCTACGTCTATAGAGAGCAATCATAAAGGTCAGCTTTTAGGAATGATGGGGGTGTTTTGTTTGAGACTATTTTCTTGCGGCTAATTCGCTAAAACTTTAAATGTCCAGTTGTTGTTGAACTCAACACATCCGCATGGCTCACTGCTGTTGATTAACTTTCGAACATATTTATTTCACTTGTAAAGTTTTTAACTTATATGGTTGTGAATGTATATGCTTTACTCTTGCTTCTATACAGTTGAGCGTCATAACAGTTGAGCGTCACATTTGCTTCATATCTTTATGCATTGTGTGAATGACAGATAATAAAAATAATTGTTGTTAACGCATTGATGAAAAAAACAGGCTGTCTTTTGTAATATGGCTCGATAAGCTTGAACAGCTGCTAATGTTTTACTAGCCAATCGTGACAAATTATATTGCTTGTCCTGTGCTTCTTGAAAAATATATTTTTGCGTAAGGCAGTTTGCTAAACACATTTTAATTTTTAAATTCAAATGTTAAAAAGACTTGCACTATTATGGTGAAAACGCGATAAACTCAAACCTGATTTGTAGCAGACCTGAGGCCTGCTTTTTTGGATAAAAAATCAAAAAAATTGTTTATGCTAGAAATGCGTTGGTAAAAAAGTGTAAGGCTAAAATCGAGATAAAGTAGAAAAATAGGTTTAGAGTAAAAGTTGGGTCTATTGGAATAAGTTAAGAAGTAAATACTCAATAGAGATTAGCCAATGGGCAGTGGTCAATAAGATAATAGAGACAGTTAATAGGCGGTAAATAGAAAACAAGCTGAGAATGATAGAGCTTGAATGCTTGTTCCTTCTTTGTTTCCTGTAGCGAGCCGTGAATTCCAATACTTGTTTTTACGCAGGTGCAACATTTGGGGTGGAAATCTCTATTGGACGCTTGTGCCGATAGGCTCTCGATAAGAGGAGCAACGTTTCTATTTTTTATTCTTATATCTGTTATATAGCTACCATATAGCCACAATAACCTTAACTGGAATAATAACAATAGGCCGCTTGAATCGACTTTATCCTATTTGCTGCATTTCAACATAGAGAGGGGAGCTTATTGTGGCTTTATTCGTTTGGGCTTTCCCCTCATGACTTATTAAGGAGCTAAAGCGTGTTTGTGCTCGCTTTAATTCATGTCACTCTTAAATAGACTATTCTTATTTAAGATTTGTTAAATCCACAAAAACGAGGAAAAAACTGTGGAAATAAACGCGGGTCACGTCGGCGATCGTGCTGTTTTGATGAAAAATTACACGTCTTTTTTAGAAGGCAAGCTTAAGGCCACTGAGGCTAAGTCCATACTTGAATTTGCTGAATTCTACTTATCCTTCTTTCCTATGGATGCTTGGCTAGGGCGAGAGTTGAGTGATTTACATGGCTTCTTATATGGTTTACTGCATTTCATCCAGCCGGGCATTACTAAAGCGCCCAATGTGCAAGTGTTTAATCCTAACCTCGATGAGCATGGCTGGATGTGTGGGCGCACGGTGATCACAGTCTTGCAAAAGGATATGCCATTTTTAGTGGATTCCATCCGTTTGGAACTAAATCGTCGAGACATCCCCATTCATGTTGTGCAAAGCACAGTGATGAGTGTTAAGCGCAATGCTAAAGGGGGGTTTGTAAAAGTTGAGTCAGACCCTGCCGCTGTCGATGCCGACAAAACTAGCAAAGAGGCGCTTATTTATATAGAAACCAGCTTACATACTGATGAAAAAGAGTTGGCAGATATTAAACGCTCGGTCATGAATGTATTACATGATGCCGACAAAGTGGTGAGTGACTACCGAAATATCTTAGCTAAGCTGGAACATATTTGCGGTAATGTCGCCGAAAATCACAAATCGGCTGCTGAGTCTATATCCTTTCTTAAATGGTTGCAGGAATCCCATTTTACCTTTTTGGGGTATCGCGAATACGATGTGGTACGCAAAGGTCGCAAGCTAGGTTTGCAGGAGAAATGCGAGGAGCGCCTGGGTATTTTTCACAAGATTGATGGTACCAGTGATGTGGTTGATATAAGTTCTAACCCCGGTATGGAAAGCTTCCATAAGGGTAAAGACGTAGTATTTTTCTCCAAGTCTTCCACTCGCTCAAATATTCATCGCAGTGTATACCCTGATTATATTGTCGTTAAAAAATATGATGACAAAGGTAAGGTCTGTGGCGAAGTGCGCTTTTTAGGGCTGTTCACTTATGCGGTATTTAATATGTCGCCCACGCAAATCCCTATCTTGCGCCAGAAGGTAGACGCCGTTGTAAAACGCACGGGTTTGGATGTGCAGGGCTATTATGGTAAGAATTTGCTGCGTGTCATTGAAAATTTCCCTAAAGAAGAATTATTTCAGTCTGATCAAGAGACCTTGTATCAAAATATATGGAGTATTGCCTCGATTAACGAGCGTCACGTGGTGCGTTTAATAGTTCGCCGCGATGCCTTTGGCAGTTTCGTCAATTGTATGGTGTATGTACCCAGAGATTTATATAACACACGTATTCGCGTCAAAATCGAGAAGTTATTAGGGGCGGCCCTCAATAGTGATGAATGTGATTCCACCACTTTCTTCTCCGAATCTACACTGGCGCGTGCCCAATTTGTGTTTCGAATAGAAGACGATAAGCCGGTTGATGTAGATGTGGCGACGTTGGAAGCGGCTATTGTCGATATCACTAAGAACTGGGAAGAGCATTTGCAAATAGCTCTGGTCGAGAATTACGGCGAAACCCAAGGTATTCAAACCTTCAATGATTACCACAGTGCTTTTTCTTCCGGCTATCAGGAACAGTTTGACGCGCGTTCAGCCGTCACGGATATCCGTATGCTTGAGGCCCTTAAAGATGAAAATGATATCGCTATGAATCTTTATCGGCCCATCGGTGCATCTGAAGACAATATGCGTTTTAAAATCATGCACCTCAATCAGCCGATGGAGCTGTCTGATATTATTCCTATTTTAGAGAACCTTGGTTTTCGTGTGCTGGGTGAACAACCCCATAAAATTGAAAAAATGAACGGCGATGTCATATGGCTGCATGATTTCCAATTGGCATTCGGTCTGCCCGTTAAAGTGGATGTCCATGCAGCTCGCGGCCATTTTGAAGAGGCTTTTGCCAGCACTTGGCGCGGCAAGAGCGAAAGTGATGCCTTTAACCGCTTGGTGTTGGGCGCGCGGCTTAATTGGCGTGAAGTGACGATGTTGCGCGCTTATGCCAACTACTTAAAGCAAATCGGTTTTAATACCACGCAAGAATATATTGCCGATACCTTGGTTCACCACTTGGATATCACCCGCAATCTGGTAGCACTTTTTAAGGCTAGTTTTGATCCCCGCGTCAACAAAAATGAAGGTGTTAAAGACGAGCGTATCGAACGATTGAGAACCAAGGTGCTGGATGCTTTGGATGATGTCAGCAACCTCAACGAAGATAGAGTATTGCGCCGCTATCTCGATATGATTAGCGGCACTTTGCGCACTAATTACTTTCAAAAAGATAAGGATGATGAAGATAAATCTTATATCTCCATCAAATTTAGTCCGCGAGATATTCCCGATATTCCTGAGCCTCGTCCAATGTTCGAGATATTTGTCTACTCGCCTCGCATGGAAGGTGTGCACTTGCGCGGTGGTAAAGTGGCGAGGGGCGGCTTACGCTGGTCTGATCGACTGCAGGATTATCGAACTGAAGTGCTAGGTCTGGTCAAAGCCCAACAGGTAAAAAATGCCGTTATTGTTCCCAATGGAGCCAAAGGCGGTTTTGTCGCAAAGAAATTGAGCAAAACAATGTCGCGCCAAGAATTCTTAGATGAAGGTATTGCCTGCTACAAAATCTTTATCCAAGGTTTGCTCGATATTACTGATAACCTGGTCGAAGGCGATGTTGTTGCCCCTGAAAGTGTGATTCGTAAAGATCCCGATGACCCTTATCTCGTGGTTGCAGCAGATAAAGGGACAGCCACATTTTCTGACATTGCCAATGAAATCTCTGAAAATAACAACTTTTGGTTAGGTGATGCCTTTGCCTCTGGTGGCAGTCAAGGTTATGACCATAAAGGGATGGGGATCACAGCAAAAGGGGCGTGGATTTCAGTTCAGCGCCACTTCCGAGAGAAAGGTGTGGATGTCCAAAATGAAGATTTCACTGTGATTGGTATCGGTGATATGGCCGGTGATGTGTTTGGTAATGGTATGTTGTTATCTGAGCATATCCGCCTGATGTCAGCATTTAACCACTTGCATATTTTTATCGACCCAACCCCTGATTCTGCCAGCAGTTTCATCGAACGTAAGCGTTTGTTTGAGACTCCTGGAACCAGCTGGGAAGATTATGATAAATCGCTTATCTCTAAAGGCGGCGGTGTTTTTTCGCGGGCTGCTAAATCCATTAAAATTACTGGCGCAATGAAAAAAGCCTTTAATATTAGTGCCGATAAGCTTGCACCCAACGACTTAATTTCAGAGCTATTAAAAGCGCCGGTAGATCTTATTTGGAACGGTGGTATTGGTACCTATGTTAAAGCCAGTTGGGAAACCCATAGCGATGTTGGTGATAAAGCTAACGATAGTTTACGTGTTAATGGTAATGAATTGCGCTGTAAGGTCTTTGGGGAAGGAGGTAATCTAGGCCTCACTCAACTAGGTCGTGTAGAATTTGAACTCAATGGCGGAGCATGTAATACAGACTTTATTGATAATGCAGCGGGAGTAGACTGTTCTGACCACGAGGTAAATATTAAAATTGTGTTAGACGAGCTAGTCTCCAATGGAGATTTAACCTCTAAGCAGCGTAATAAATTCCTCGCCAATATGACCGATGCGGTATCTGACTTAGTTCTGCAAAATAATTATCGCCAAACGCTGTCAATAAGCTTAGCGGAGCATAGTGTTAGTAAGCGTATTACTGAGTATCGCCGTTTTATTACTTTCCTTGAGGGGGAAGGGCGTTTAGATCGGCAGTTAGAGTTTTTGCCCTCTGACGAGACGATTGTAGAACGTCAGGGACATGGCAAAGGCCTTACTCGCCCGGAGTTGTCGGTGTTAATTTCTTATGCCAAAGTGATGATGAAGGAGATACTTATTGCTTCAGATATCGCTGATAATGCCTATATTGCTAAGGAAATAGAAACCGCATTTCCAGAAAAGCTCATTAAGAAATATTCTGAGGAAATCCATAATCATCGTTTAAAACGTGAAATTGTGGGCACCCAAGTGGCTAATGACTTGATCAATAATTTGGGTATTACTGCTGGACACCGTTTACTGGAGACAACTGGAGCTTCTCTTGCCGATGTAGCTCGGGCCTATATTATTTCCCGCGATGTCTTCCAGTTTGAAAAATTCCAAGGCTATATTAAATCCCTTGATAATAAAGTGCCGGCTGAGTTTCAATATGAGTTGATGGCCAATATGATTCGCCGTGTTCGTCGTGGTACGCGGTGGTTCTTACGCAATCGACGCTCTGGTTTAAACCTGGCAAAAGAAGTGGCCATATTTCAAGAAGGGCTTGCAGGTGTGCAAAAAAATGCTCAGGACGTGGTCACGGGACAAGCACAAGAGGAATGGCAAGAGCGTCGCGATTACCTTAGTGTCAATAAAGTATTGGACGAGTGGGTATTACCTTTGTCTATGCCGGGTAATTTATTTTCTGGCTTAAGTATTGTCGAGGCTTCGATTTGTACCAAAGCCAAGTTAAAAGATGCATCTCGTGTTTTCTTTTTACTACTAGATCGTCTCAGTCTCGATTGGTTTGCTACGCAAATTTCCAATGTGCGCGTTGAATCCTATTGGCAGGCTTTAGCGCGTGAGAGCTATATCGATGACCTCGAAACACAACTGCGTAAGTTGACCGTATCGTTGCTGCGTTTAAAAGGCAAACGCGATGTTGAAGATATGTACAGTTCTTGGGCCGAACAGAATAAATATTTGGTGAATCGCTGGCGCTCCATGGTCAACGAAGTACAAAGTTCACAGTTAACTGATTACGCTATGTTCTCAGTAGCCTTGCGCGAACTCGTGGATTTAGTGCAAGCAACGGAGCAATGTGAAAGCTTATAAGGAGAGCTTAAGCGATTAAAAGTAAGGCGTTTTATTTTCATAATATAGTGTGATGTCGTTTGCGGGTAGTTCGATTATTGTGGATTTGAATATTTCTGCTGAGGAATATCTCAAGCTCTATCAGGGATCAGCGAGCAGCGTGCTTGCTCGCTCCCGAGATAGACGAACTATCCGTTTTCCTGCACAGGTGTTAAGGCCTTTTGTTACACGCGATGGCGTATCTGGTGCCTTTTGTATCTACTTTGATAAAAACATGAAATTTCTTAGAATAGATCGGGTTTCATGATCTACCCGTGACTGTTTTTTAGTCTTTTAACACGCTTTTCTGCTCCTTCTCTTTTCTGTATCCTTCTGCGACATTAATCACTATCTTTTAGCCTGACTATTACCTATGTATGCATTTGCCAAGAAGTTACTTTTTTGTCTCGACCCTGAGGTTTCTCATGAACTATCGCTCGATGCACTGGGTGCAGCTGAACGTTTGCACCTGCTTAAGTTTTTTTGTCAGGAGGTTGCAGACCACCCTGTAGAGGTGATGGGTTTGCGTTTTCCTAATCCTGTTGGTTTGGCGGCGGGACTTGATAAAAATGGCGATTACTATAATGCCTTAGGTTCCATGGGCTTTGGTTTTGTGGAAATTGGTACTGTAACTCCAAAGCCACAAGCGGGTAATCCTAAGCCGAGGCTTTTTCGCTTAACCCAAGAGCGTGCCATTATCAATCGTATGGGCTTTAACAACAAAGGTATTGAGCATCTGGTAGAACAAGTAAAAACAAGACGTTTTCAAGGCGTCTTAGGCATTAACATTGGGAAAAATAAGGATACTCCCCAGGAGGATGCTTTATCTGATTACGAGTTGTGTATGACGGCGGTTTATCCCTACGCTGACTATATTACGGTAAATATTTCTTCCCCAAACACTCCTGGACTTCGTACCTTACAGTTTGGTGAAGCCTTTGATCAATTACTAAACGGTATTAAACAAAAGCAGGAGCAGTTGACTTTGCAACATCATCGCCGAGTTCCGATAGCGGTTAAAATTGCACCGGATATGAGTGAACAAGAGCTGGATGAAGTGGCTGATAAATTATTGGAGCATAAGGTCGATGGTGTTATCGCGACCAATACCACCATCGGTCGGGAAGGGGTGGAATCGTCGAGATACAGAGACGAAGCGGGCGGGCTAAGTGGCGCACCTGTGCGTTTGAAATCTACGGATACTATTCGCCATTTAGCGCTAAAATTTAAGGGCGAAATCCCCATTATAGGTGTGGGAGGCATTATGGATGGCGACGCAGCGTTGGAAAAAATGACCGCAGGCGCGAGCCTAGTGCAGCTCTATAGTGGCTTTATTTATCGCGGCCCAGAACTGATATCTGAGTCAGTAGAGCGTATAAGGTCGGTTTACGATGTATCGTCGAGCTAAATGAGATAACACAGGAATCTGGCTAAGTTGAAGATTCCTGTGTCTTAGTGATAATAGGTAAGAGAATGGATAGAATAAGTTGTATAAGTATCTTACATATTGTTAAGCTTCTGGACTTGCGCCAGAGTGTTATAACCATTCCAGTGGTCTTCCCGACCCGTGCGCCAACCACTTAACCACATATGTCGTGCCTCACCGTTATCATGCGGACAAAGTGTTCTCGATTTGCCAGCTACTCCGGCTTGATAGCCTTTTGTGAGTGCGCGATCGGTGCTGTTTCGTTTTTGGCGTTTCATAGGCGAGTTACCTTAAGGACATATGGTTGAAAAGGGCGGTCGTTTATTTCGAATATCTGTCTAACTATATACTGTATGGTGTATACGTCAGCCGAGCACGTGGCGGCTATCAATAAATGCCCTTAAAATAAAGGGATTTGAGTAGCCACTGCCAGCGTGCCCGCTAGGACAGAGCCGAATGGACCCTTAATATTCCGCACAAGCGGACAGGTAGTGTCCCAAAGCCCGAAGTAAAAGTGAACGAATAAATTTTTATAGCAAGAGACTCTTATATGGCCGGTTTGAATAATGATTGAAAAAAATACTCAGCGAGAATATTTTGCCAGTTGCCCAAAGCGACTGGAACAACTATTAGAGGCCGAGCTAATAGATTTTGGTGTTAGTGATGTGCGGCAGACCAGTGCGGGCGTTTTTTTTAGCGCTACCTTAGAAGACATGTATAAAGTGTGTCTTCGTTCTCGTTTAGCTAATCGTATACTTATGCCGATTGCCCGAGAAAAGGGTATGACGGCAGAGGATTTATACCGCATTGCCTTAAATATTCAGTGGCATAGCTACTTTTCTTACGATTGTAATTTTGTGGTAGATTTTATCGGCAGTAATGATGAAATTCGCAACACACAATTTGGTGCACAAAAAGTCAAAGATGCGATTGTGGATTATTTTTTGCGCCGAGAAAATCATCGCCCCTCCATTGATAAGCATTTTCCTGATATACGCATCAATGTGCGCCTGACAAAAGCGGCGGTAATCATCTCTATTGATATGTCAGGAGACAGTCTTCATCGTCGTGGTTACCGTGACAGACAAGGTGCAGCACCACTAAAGGAAAATCTGGCAGCAGCACTTTTATATCGTGCCAAGTGGCCAGAAAAAGTAGCCCAGGCCCGTGTACAGGGGCAGCGTATTGCCATATTAGATCCTATGTGTGGTTCTGGAACCATTCTTATAGAAGCGGCATTGATGGCTGCCAATATTGCGCCTGGTTTATTGCGCAAAAAATTCGGCTTTGAAAAATTATTGGAGCATGATGAAACACTTTGGCAAACGGTAAAGACTCATGTGCAATCTCAGAGTCGCTCTGTTGAAGATGTAAACTTTCCGATGATCATTGGTTATGACCAGAACTCCCACGTACTGCGTCATGCCAATCACAATATTACCAATGCTAAGCTTAGCCACTGTATTAAAGTGGCAACACAGGAACTGAAGAATTTTACTAAACCTGTCAACGATACAATTAAATCAGGTTTATTGATATGTAACCCACCTTACGGTGAACGTTTAGGTGAAATTGAAGCGTTGCGAGACGATTACCGTTTGTTAGGTAAGCTTGTCAAACAAGAGCTTGCCGGCTGGCAAGTGGCGATTTTTAGTGGCAATCGTGATCTTACAAAAGAAATGCGCTTGCGTGCTCAATCTAAATATCAATTTCTCAACGGTACTATCCAAAGTGAACTTTCCATCTTTGATATCGTTGCCAGTGAGGCGACGTTGCGCGAAGATCGTGATCCAGCGTCAAGCCCCTTATCTGAAGGCGCCACTATGGTGTCCAATCGTTTATTAAAGAATCAACGGCGGCTGGAAAAATGGCGAAAAAAAGAGGGGGTTGAATGTTATCGTGTTTACGATGCTGATATACCTGAATATGCGGCGGCAATTGATATTTATGGTGATCACTATCATGTCCAAGAATATCAAGCACCCAAGAATATTGATCAAAATAAAGCACGTAGGCGCTTCGATGATATTATTCATGCGACAATTCACGCATTTAAATCAGAATCTGAAAAGATAATACCTAAGACACGTATGCGCACCCGGGGTAAGTCGCAGTATGAAAAATTAGGCAAAGATCTGCGTACAAGCGATTTTCTTGAAGTGCGTGAATTTAATGCCAAGCTATTAGTGAATTTAACCGATTATCTTGATACAGGTTTATTTTTGGATCATAGGCCTTTGCGCAAACGTATTGCTAATGAAGTAATGGGTAAGCGTTTTCTCAATTTATTTTGCTATACCGCAAGCGCCAGTGTTCATGCGGCGCTAGGTGGTGCGCAGTCTTCCGTCAGTGTGGATATGTCCAATACATATTTGTCTTGGGCGAAGTTGAACTATGAGAAGAATAATATTAATAGCCAGCGTCATAGCCTAGTGCGGGCTGACTGTATACAGTGGTTGCAGCAGTGTCGAGAAGGTTTTGACTTAATTATGTTAGACCCGCCAACTTTTTCTAATTCCAAAAAAACTTCAACAGTATTGGACGTGCAGCGAGATCATATGACATTAATTAATCGCTGTATGGAACTATTGACCCCGAAGGGTACACTTTATTTTTCTACTAATCTGAGAACTTTTAAAATAGATAATACAATTATCCAGCGATATAAAGTAGAAGATATTACTATGGATACACTAGATCCAGATTTTGAACGTAATACAAAAATACATAAGTGTTGGAAATTTCAACATTAGCGTTTGTTAACCCTTGATACTCAATATTGGTTAAACATCATATGTCGAAGCTATTTAACATCAAAAGTAAGTACAGTCCTGCAGGTGATCAGCCGACTGCAATAGATGGTTTGGTGCAAGGCTTGGATGCCGGTCTTGCCCACCAGACATTATTAGGGGTGACAGGTTCAGGTAAAACTTTCACCATTGCTAATGTTATACAAAAAGTACAGCGTCCCACTATTGTCATGGCCCATAATAAAACGCTTGCAGCGCAACTTTATGGAGAATTACGGGAGTTTTTTCCCGATAACTCGGTTGAGTACTTTGTTTCTTACTATGACTACTATCAACCGGAAGCCTATGTGCCATCTTCAGATACATTTATCGATAAAGATGCATCGGTAAATGAACATATCGAACAGATGCGTTTGTCGGCTACCAAGGCTCTTATGGAGCGCAAGGACTCTATAGTGGTGGCGACGGTGTCGGCTATTTACGGTTTGGGCGATCCTCAATCGTATATGAAGATGATGCTACATGTGGTGCGAGGTGATGCTTTGGATCAGCGCCAAATTTTGCGTCGCCTCGCCGAGTTACAGTATGAGCGCAATGAGACAGACTTTCGTCGTGGCACCTATCGCGTGAGGGGGGATGTGATCGATGTCTTTCCCGCAGATTCCAGTGCCGAAGCCATGCGCATTGAATTATTTGATGATGAAGTAGAACAGATTTCTATCTTTGATCCGCTCACAGGTGAAGTTTTTCAAAAGGTACCACGCTACACTATTTATCCAAAGACCCACTACGTCACTCCTCGTGAACGTATATTAGAAGCTATCGATGGCATTAAAGATGAATTAAAAGAACGTCTAAAACAATTACGCTCAATTGATAAGTTGGTAGAAGCCCAAAGGCTGGAGCAGCGTGCTAAATACGACTTAGAAATGATGCAAGAGTTGGGATATTGTACCGGCATTGAAAACTATTCCCGTTATTTATCTGGTCGGGAAAGTGGTGAGCCACCACCTACATTATTTGACTATCTGCCTGCAGATGCTCTGCTAGTATTAGATGAGTCTCACGTTACCGTGCCGCAGATTGGCGCTATGTATAAAGGTGACCGTTCCCGTAAGGAAACTTTAGTTGAATATGGCTTTCGTCTTCCTTCTGCTTTAGATAATCGCCCTTTACGCTTTGATGAATGGGAACGTTTAGCTCCGCAAATGATTTTTGTTTCGGCAACACCTGGCAAATATGAGGAAGAACATCAGGGGCAGGTCATCGAGCAAGTTGTTCGCCCCACAGGATTACTCGATCCTATTGTCGAAATCCGCTCCGCGCAAACACAGGTTGACGATTGCTTGTCGGAGATAAGTCGTTGTGTCGCGGCAGACGAGCGAGTATTAATTACCGTGTTAACAAAACGCATGGCGGAAGATCTTACCGAGTATTTAATGGAACACGGAACACGAGTGCGTTATTTGCATTCAGACATTGATACGGTTGAGCGGGTGGAAATTATCCGTGATTTGAGAATAGGTGAATTTGATGTATTGGTGGGAATAAACTTGTTACGTGAAGGCCTGGATATGCCCGAGGTATCACTCGTAGCAATTTTTGATGCGGACAAGGAAGGCTTTTTGCGTTCGGATCGTTCGCTTATTCA
This sequence comes from Agarilytica rhodophyticola, assembly GCF_002157225.2. NCBI lineage: Bacteria > Pseudomonadati > Pseudomonadota > Gammaproteobacteria > Cellvibrionales > Cellvibrionaceae > Agarilytica > Agarilytica rhodophyticola. The sequence continues at coordinate 4,192,200 of NZ_CP020038.1, read as the reverse complement.
GACCATCGGTCGAGCTGCCCGGAATGTTAACGGCAAAGCGATTTTGTACGCCGATAGAGTGACCGATTCAATGCAGCGTGCGATCGACGAAACTGAGCGCCGCCGCAGCAAACAAACGGCTTTTAATGAGCAACATGGCATTGTGCCTAAAGGCATTAAAAAGTCTGTGGCTGATATTATGGAGGGCGCCAGAGCACCAGGGGCGAAGGCAGGCAACAAGAAACGTAAGGTGGCAGAAAAAACTCGCGATTACGCGCTAGATGTTCCGGATGGTAAATCTCCATGGGAGCATATTGAAGCCTTGGAAAAAGAAATGTTTGCTGCAGCTAAAGATTTGGATTTTGAAAAAGCCGCGGATCTTAGAGATCGTATTCAACAATTAAAAACTCAGGTAATGTAAGATCGATGAAAATTGCAGTACTGTCAGACATTCATAGCAATATTTATGCGTTACGCGCAGTTATGGATGATGTGCTTTGTCGCAAAGTGGATGCTATGTTTAATCTTGGTGATATTCTTTACGGCCCGATCGCACCCCAGGAAACTTTCGAGTACTTGCAGCAGTTTGATTTTATTACTATCGCGGGTAATCAGGATCGACAGATTTTTGATGCTTCTCAAAAAGATATTGATGCTAATCCAACACTCAAATTTATTTTTGATGACCTTAATGATCAAGCCGTCGCTTGGATGCGTGCGTTACCGAAAGATCGACAGTTTTCTAAAGAGGTATATTGCTGTCATGGTACTCCGACGAGTGATCTGATTTATCTTTTGGAAGATGTGCAAAGTGGTCAGCCTCAGCTACGCCCGGAGCAGGAAATTAGTGAGTATCTTGCGGGTCAAAAATCAGAGATTATTTTATGTGGTCATACCCACATCCCTCGCGTGGTGCAATTACAAACGGGGCAAACCATTGTTAATCCAGGCAGCGTCGGCTTGCCCGCTTATAGCGATGAATTGCCATGCCAGCATATGATGGAAACGTATAGCAGTATGGCTTCTTACGCTATTTTAGAAAAAACAGCCGCGCAAAAATGGAAAGTGGAGCTAGTTAAAGTTCCCTACGATGTCGCTCCAGCAGTAGATCTTGCGCTTAGTCATGGCCGAGAAGACTGGGCCTTTGCACTCAGTAGCGGGCGTGCTGTTTGATTGCAAACAGGAGTAATTAAATTACTGTTAACCGGACCTAGCGAATATATTGGCAGAGATATGCCACATCGATGTCAAGTTTTAGCTCGAAGGATTGATGTGCTTCGACCTCGAACACCTGGCCTTCAATAAAGGTGTGCCAACTATCATTCTGTGGTAACTTGACCTGACATTCTCCTGAGACGATAGTCATAATTTCTTTACAGTCTGTGGTAAAGCGATACTCTCCCGCTTCCATGACGCCTACAGTTGCCGGTAATGTCCTAGTTGTTAGTGTTATGGATTTAACCTTACCGTCAAAGTACTCATTTACATCTGGCATTTTCACTCCTCGCTATCGTCTGATAATTGATTGAACAGGGCATCTTTTTCGCTTTGTGTCACTTCAGATTTTATTGCAGCTTTCTCTGAGGCGTGATGAATGCGATTACGACCTAGTTGTTTAGCTTTATATAGCTGTTGGTCTGCTCCGTCAATAAAGTCATCGAGACTTCTATTTTGTTTGCGAGTGAAGGAGTCGATGCCTGCACTTATGGTAATAGCTAAATTGTGTTCATGATCTATAAAGGGCGTTTCTTCAATTTTCTTTCTTATACGTTCAGCTACCTGAATACCAATTAAAATAGGAGTGGAGGGGAGTATTACGGCAAACTCTTCGCCACCATAGCGGCAAGGGATATCAATTTTTCTCACTTCCGTTTTTATTAACGATGCGAGATGTATTAAAACTTTATCGCCTACCACATGGCCATAATTATCATTAACCCTTTTAAAATGATCTACATCGAGAATGATAAAGGTTGTGGGCTGATGGCTGCGATAAGTTCGCTCCATCTCTTGCTCTAAAGTAAAGCGCAAATGGCGAACATTAAATAAGCCGGTAAGAGGATCAGTGCTAACCTGCTGCTTGAGTTGTTGAATTTCTTGTTTTAAAGCCGCAATTGTTTCGTCGATGGGACAGCTGGCATTGCCCAATGGACAGCCCGATATTTTTTCTGGTGTGTTGTTTGTCCCCAATTGCTGCAAACCTAACGCTGATATTTATATATTTATTACTATAGCGTTAAAGATGGGAGTGTTCCAGCGCAACCTCTAAGAAGGGACGGAACCCTTGCTTAGAGGGGCTTATTCGCGGGTGGCGAATATTGGGATATGATTAATTAGACTATTCGTACTTAATAAATATTAATGACGGGTGTCTTTTCTTTTCGCAGAAGCTTCTTTTAATCTCCTTTCTAATGCAGAGAACGCATTTCTGACAGCGATATGCACAGATGGATCGTCTTGAGATACAGTAATGGGAGAGCCTTTTACTCCCAGCTCAATAGACGCTCGGAACAACTTGCCTTTGTGCTTGTGTTTGTGAGGGGCGTCTAATACAACGCGGCTATGAATGATAGAATCAGAGAATCTGTGGAGTTTTTCGATCTTTTTATAGATGATGTCATTTAGTGCAGGTGACGCATCGAAATCGCGATATACAACGTCTGCATTAGCCTTCATAATAGGCTTACCTCCATTATTTGCCGTTCAATTTACTAGCGTATTCCTAAACGAAAATCGTCTAGAAAAGTAAAGCTAGCTTCTCAAAATCAAGTGCTTAAAATAATGTGGCCACACTCCTATATTGACTTCTGTAATAAAAATTTCAAGGACTTTTTAAGAATATTATGATTTTTTTTTTGCGAAAACGGGTATAAGCAGGAAGAAGACTGTTTTTTCTATGGTTAATACCTCGAGTGCTTTGCATATGAGTACTCTTAATATCGACGAAAATAGGCGTAAAGATGAGTAATGTTTTCAATAAAGTACTTTTTTTGACCGGTGGCACAGGCTTTATTGGCACCGAATTAAGCAAAGCCTGGTTGTCTCGCTCGGATAGACATAAGGTAGTCATTCAAAGTCGTCATCCCGAAAAAAAGCGATCAAATGAGAAAATTAGCTATGTTTTAAACTATGCGGATATAGAGGAGCCTGTGTTTGCTCTAGTAAATCTGGCAGGGGCGCCGATTGCGGATAAACGTTGGTCACAATCAAGAAAACAAGAGCTGGAAAACAGTCGCATCACTTTGACGCGTGATTTGATTGAGCAGGTAAAAAAGGAAGAACAGTGTCCGCATGTGTTTATCAATGCTTCTGCTATCGGTTTTTATGGCTTAGGTGATGAGGATAAAGATGAGGCCTGCGAAGTGGGTGTAGGTTATGCCGCCAGTTTGTGTCAACGCTGGGAGTTGGAAGCCAATGAAATTGCAGAGTTTACACGTTTAGCCATTGCGCGCCTGGGGGTTGTTATTGGACACGGTGGTGTCTTGAAAAAACTATTGCCCATTTACCGCATGGGGTTAGGGGGAGCTATAGGTGACGGTAGCCAGTGGTTCTCATGGATTCATATGGATGATGTTGTAAATGCCATTTTACATATTATCGATAATAAACACATGAGTGGCATTTACAATCTCTCTTCCCCTAATCCTGTGCAACAGCGCGATTTTGCTTCAACTTTGGGAAAAACTTTGAGGCGACCGACGATTATTCCTACTCCTAGCTTTTTGCTATCTATTGGTTTGGGGGATATGGCGCGAGAACTTTTGCTTGGTGGGCAAAAAGTACTCCCAACGCGTTTACAGCAAGCAGGTTATCACTTTCAACATCAGTATCTTGATGGCGCTCTTGCAGCAAGTGTTTAGGGCCTGTCGCCGCTTATTTTAGACCCACTCAATTTTGTGGTGGGTCAGTTCAGCGTCGATGCTACTTTCACAGTAGTCGATTATTTTTGACAAAATAGATTCTACCGTTTTCTTATCGTTTGCCGCGCAAACAAAAGATAACTCAGCTCTTTGCTTTGAGTCTAGCGTGCCACTTTCGCATACGGCCAGGTTTTTGTTAGAACCATATTTATCTCTCAAGCCGCCGATCCTATGGCGTTTCTCTTTTAGCGATAAACAACCATGTAAATAAAATTTGATTTCTAATATAGCGATAAACATTTTTTAATTTTTTTCTTGAAAAACTCTAGATCGACACCATGTTAAGAAATGAGCCTGCTCAATGAGAGGTTTACTAAAACACTTATGTTTCTAGTTATCTTTCTAAAAACATAAGTAAATTCTAATGTATTTACTGACTTGATCATAGTGATAAGTCGCAAACTAAATTATTGCTCTTAATGAGGATATTGATTATGAGAGAATTTGATTTTTCCCCACTTTACCGTTCTGCCATTGGCTTTGATCGTATTGCCAGCTTGCTTGACAATATTAGCCGTACCGAACAAGGGCAGACATCCTATCCCCCCTACAATATTGAATTAATAGGTGAGGATGAATACCGAATCACAATGGCTGTTGCGGGTTTTACCGAGTCTGAACTCAATATTGAGATTAAGCAAAATAATTTGACCGTGACAGGCAAGAAAGAAAGCGCTAATAGAAATCAGCAGTTTTTGCATCAAGGTATTGCTGCAAGAAATTTCGAGAGACGCTTTCAGTTAGCAGATTATGTACGTGTTGAAAACGCAAGTATGGAAAATGGTTTGCTGCATATAGATTTAGTGCGAGAGATACCTGAAGCTATGAAACCACGAACAATTGCGATTAACAGTACTGATAAAAAGTCAGCATTTATCGAGAAAACAGCTGAAAAGGTTGCTTAACTTTTAATGCTTGAGTTAAGTATGGGGCTTGAGCCTCATACTTAACCAAAGATTATTCCGAAATATACAATGCAATTTTTGTTATTATTTTATTGTTAATTATTAAGGGTAAATAATTTAGCTCTAACCGTAGTGCGATATTGTCCAGGCGTAGTGCCGTGATGTTTTTTAAATAGCGTATTAAAATGTGCGATATCGTGATAGCCCACTTTATACATCATCTCGCTAATGGACAGGTTGGTGGTCTGTAGTAAATCTTTGGCAATTTCCATGCGAATTTTCTGTAAGTAGTTGAGCGGTGAAATGCCAGTTGCATTTTTAAATCGCCTATTAAAAGTCCTTATACTCATACCAAATTGCTTCGCCAGATCTTGCATTTTTACGTCTTTTGAATGGTTGTCGTTAAGCCACGTTTGCATGCGTACAATATCTTCATCTGGATGTGCTTTAACAATTTCTTGATAAAAGACTGAGCTGTCATAAGCACGCCGTATTTCATGAAAAAAATGACGTTCTACGTTACTCGCCACGTCTGGTGAAAAATGACGTTGAATAAAATGTATCGTTAAATCTGCTAAGGAGTTAATACTGCCAGCACAAAATAGATTATCAGCCTGAGTGATGAAATACTCTTGTTTTAAATTGACTTTGGGGTAGCGCTTTTTAAATTGATCAAAGTAATGCCAATGGGTTGTGGCAGCCTTATTATCCAGTAGTCCTGCTTCTGCCATTAAATAGCAACCGGTGCCAACGCCCGCAATAAGTACTCCTTTTTTTGCCTGTTGGCGAAGCCAAGGTAATAGAGCTGCATTCTGTGCAAGCACAGGCCGAGGGTTACGCCATAGCGCAGGTAAGTAAATGATGTCGCTGTTGTTGATGTCCAATGCCGAAGCATCTGGTGTAAAAACTAATCCCGTGTGTGTCTTGACCGGCTCACCATCCAATGATGCTAGTTTGATATTTAAGGTCGCTTGCCCTGCACGCATATTTTTGGGTGTTTCAGAATAAGCTTGTGCTTGTGCCGCCTTCAACTGCTCAAGAGGTAGAGAGACGCTAGTGGCTAGCATTTGGCGGCACAAGATAAATGTGATGTTGAGCATATCTTATCTACTTACTGCAGTGATTATGTTAATGGTGGCCAATATACCATGGTTTTTTGGCTTAAATCCCAAGGTTTTAATCATTCTGCTTCATTACACTGTTGCAAAAAATACACATTGGCGCAAAGACATCTAGGGGATTCGTAATGTCTAAATTACCAGTAATTGTTGGGTTCGGCGGTTTTAACGCTGCCGGTCGTAGTTCCGGCCATCAAGCCTATTGCCGTATGATTTTAGAGAGCTTAGATGTGGGTGCACGGCAAAAAACCTTGTCTGGTTTAGCGAACATGATGGGTTTGGATAATGCCTGTGCTGAACAAGTAGAACAGGGTACTTTGATTCGTAAGATTGAACCAAGCTATTTTGATGCTGATAACACACCATTGGCTAAGCGCTATATGTTGCCTGGTTCGGCAGCGAAACCTGTGGAGTTTGAGGTGTCTCGTCGTCAGTTGCCAACACGAATCCCCGGTAATTGGCAGGTGCAGCCCCTTGATGAAGAGGGGCGAAATTATAAAGTGAGTATCCTCGATAATCAGGAAGTTAAAATAGACACCTATGAGTCTATCGCTGTAAAAGCCGCTGGCCAACTTCCCTCAGGTTTTGATCCAGCGGCACAATACCGCTCGAAAAATCATCCTCGTGGTTTGCAAATGGCTGTTTTAGGTGCCTCCGATGCGGTTAAATCCATGGGGATCCAGTGGCAGGATATCACTTCACGAATTTCACCAGATCAGATCTCAGTATATAGTTCAAGCCTGATGAGTCAGCTTGATAATAATGGTTTTGGTGGCTTGTTTAATGGTCGCAGCGGCGGCAGTCGAGCGACCTCGAAACAAGTTGCTTTGGGCCTAAATACCATGCCTGCCGATTTTATCAATGCTTATGTGCTCGGTAGTATGGGTTCCACTGGCGGTGTAACCGGTGCCTGTGCAACATTCTTATATAACTTACGCCAGGGCGCTGAAGACATACGCAGCGGACGACGTTTGGTTGCTTTAGTCGGTGCTAGTGAAGCGCCAATTATTCCCGAAATTATTGATGGCTATGGTGCTATGGGGGCCTTGGCCAGTGATGCGGACTTGCAAAAGCTCGATGCTTCAGAGGTGACTGACCATCGTCGGGCTAGCCGTCCCTTTGGTGAAAACTGTGGTTTTACCCTCGCCGAGTCTAGCCAATATGTAATGTTGATGTCTGATGAGTTGGCGCTGGAGTTGGGAGCGAAGGTATATGGTGCGGTTCCCGCTGTCTATGTTAATGCTGATGGTTATAAAAGATCTATCTCTGCACCTGGAGCAGGCAACTATATCACCATGGCTAAGTCTTTGGGATTGGTACGCACATTGTTGGGAGAAGAGGCTTTACAGAATCGTACCTTGGTGCAAGCCCATGGCTCAAGTACTCCTCAGAATAGAGTGACGGAATCCAAAATCTTTGACGCAGTGGCAAAAGCTTTCAATATTCATTCTTGGCCCGTTGGTGCAGTTAAATCCTATTTGGGGCATTCGTTGGCTGCCGCTAGCGGAGACCAATTAGCAGCTACTTTAGGAATATTTGAACATGATATTTTACCGGGTATAAAAACATTGTCCCATGTGGCGGGTGATATTTTTGACGAGCGCTTGACCATTCCCACGCAGGATTTGGCTTTAGATAGGGCTCAGACTGATGCGGTATTTTTAAATTCAAAAGGTTTTGGTGGTAACAATGCGACAGCGACAATTTTCTCACCGGATGTTGTCAAGAGATACTGGCAAAAGCGCCACGACAAATCCACAATGGCGAAATATCAAAACAAGCTTGAGAAAACAGAAATAAATATAGGCGATTATTTGACGTTTGCCGATAAAGGTAAGTTTGATCCCATTTATGAGTTTGGCAATAAACTCGTTGATGAGGATAAGATAGAAGTTAATACCAATCGTATTCAAATTCCCGGCTACGAATGTGCGATAAGCTTGGAAAACGATGAGGGCTTTGCAAACTTTTAGCGGCCAAAAAATGCGTTTAAGTGTATTTGAACTAGCCCTAGTTTACCGCCTTTAAATACGCATTTGGAATTAGTGTGGACAAACTCTAGCATGGTTGATTAAAGGGATATATAGTCTTGCCATGAACGAGACAGACAGCACACTTAAAGATCATCCAACTGCATCTGATGTAGGTAAAGATTTCAGTGACTCTATCGGTGCACGGCTTCATGCTTTGCGCAAAAAGTTTGGTTTATCCCAGCGTGAGCTGGCTCGTCGCGCCAATGTCACAAATAGCACCTTATCGATGATAGAGCAGGGAAAAGTGAGCCCTTCTGTAGGCTCTCTTGAAAAAATTCTCTATGCTTTTCCAATTTCTTTACAAGAATTCTTTTCCGAACCAGCCGAGTCTTCGCCGACGGTTATCCAAGCGGATGAATTTGTTATCGTCAATCAGAGCCAGGTAGAAATCCGCATGTTGCCACTGTCGATGGGGAGTAGGCGCGACGGTATTTTGTTAGCCGAACAAAGTTATCAGCCTGGTGCTCGCATAAATTCAGATTGGTTGGCGCACAATGGTTTTGTTGGCGGCATATTAATAGTTGGCAGCATAGAACTGCATTTAGACGGTATCCGTTATCAGCTTAATAGTGGTGATGGTTTCAACTTCTGCTTAAATCGGGATCATACCCTTATCAATAATGGTGAAGGCGTATGCAAGGTAGTATGTGCAATAACGAATAGGTGATTGTTCAACAGTCTGCTGGCGTCAGAAGTTTCATTTTTATGAGTCATGTATGTTTCAGAATTGATAGATCACAATGGCCATTCAACTTGGCGCATAATTACCTTGCTGAAAGGAAATTCTTTGAGTCATCATGCGTTACCTGTCGCGGTCGCGTTATTACGAATAAACATTTTAGTTTTTGTTCAAAATACAAGTGAACCTTAATACGCCACCGCTTTCTATAACGGTAGAGTCGTTGTCAGGTATGTGTTTAAAAGAGCAGAATATGGCAAGCATCGTTGCACATTTTTTATAAATTATGCTGCTGCATTGCCTTACTTCATTTAGGTATTATGACTGTCCTGTTTATGTGATGGTGAAATATTTAAAACATAGGCTTCATTTTTTATTAACTGGCTGACGACAAGTCCCGTCCGCAATAATTAGAGAAAAAAGGGGATAAAATGTTATTTGATGGTAAAGCGATCAAGCTTACTCAACTCGATAATGGGATTGCCGAGCTTCAGTTCGATCTTCAGGGTGAATCGGTTAACAAATTCAGCACCCTTACCCTAACTGAGTTACAAGAAGCTGTGGGCATCGTTGAGAATGCCAGTGATATTAAAGGTCTCTTGTTAACAAGTGCAAAAGATGTATTTATTGTCGGTGCAGATATTATGGAGTTTGTACCGCTATTTCAAAAAGGCACTGATGCTATTAAAGAGTCAGTTGCAGTAACCAACAGTATTTTTACTCGAATTGAAGACTTATCTATACCTACGCTGGCGGCAGTCAATGGCTATGCTTTAGGCGGAGGCATGGAAATTATCTTGTCGTGTGATTTCCGTATTGCCAGCACCGCTGCAAAAGTTGGTTTACCCGAAGTTAAGCTAGGGATTATTCCAGGTTGGGGTGGAACAGTGCGTCTACCTCGTCTAGCAGGACTCGATACAGCTGTAGAATGGATTGCTAGCGGCAAAGAAAATAAGCCAGATGCTGCTCTTAAAGCAGGTGTTGTCGACGGTGTTGTTGCGCCCGAGAATTTGCGTACGGCGGCTATTGATACATTGACGCGCGCAATCGATGGTAAACTGGATTACCTCAAGCGTAAAGAACGTAAAAAATCACCTCTGTTACATAATGATATTGAAGCTTTGATGGCATTTGAAACGTCCAAAGCCTTTGTTAAAGCTCAGGCTGGGCGCAATTATCCGGCGCCTGTCGCTGCTATCAAATCGATGCAGGATGGTGCCAAATTAGGCCGTGATGAAGCCATCAAAGTTGAAACGGGAATTTTCACTGAAATGTCACAGACTTCTGTGGCAGGTTCGTTAGTAGGCTTATTTATCAGCGATCAAATTATTGGCAAGAAAGCCAAGAAATTAGAAAAGGCCGCTGATAAAAAGGTGGAGAAAGCCGCTGTCTTGGGTGCTGGTATCATGGGGGGCGGTATTGCTTACCAGTCTGCCTATAAAGGCGTTCCCATTGTCATGAAGGACATTAACCAGTCCGGTATCGATCTAGGCTTGGCTGAAGCGTCAAAATTGCTCACTAAACGTGTTAGCCGTGGTCGTTTAACTGCCGAAAAAATGGCAGAAGTATTAAATAGAATTGATCCTGCCTTAGGCTACGATGATTTTAATAGCGTTGATATTGTTGTTGAGGCTGTCGTTGAAAATCCGAAAGTAAAACATGCAGTATTAGCTGAAGTAGAAGGAAAAATTTCTGACGATACTATTCTGTGCTCCAATACCTCGACTATCTCCATTGATTTCCTAGCTGAAGCTTTGAAGCGCCCTGAAAATTTTTGCGGTATGCACTTTTTCAATCCTGTGCACGCTATGCCTCTGGTGGAAGTCATTCGCGGTGAGAAAACTTCCGAACAAGCGGTCGCTCGAACAGTTGCTTACGCTAATGCGATGGGTAAAAAGGCCATTGTTGTCAATGACTGCCCTGGGTTTTTAGTTAATCGCGTGTTATTCCCATATTTTGCGGGCTCCAGTATGTTGATGCGTGACGGTGCCGATTTCCAGCAGATAGATAAGGTGATGGAGCGTTGGGGTTGGCCAATGGGCCCGGCTTACCTAATGGATGTTGTCGGCATTGATACCGGCGTTCATGCAGAAAAAGTTATGGCTGACGGTTTTCCAGATCGTATGAGTAAAACCTTTAAAGCTGCTGGGGATGTGATGTTCGAAAACGAGCGTTACGGCCAGAAGAATGGTAAAGGTTTCTATGTTTATGTTCCCGATAAAAAAGGCAAGCCACAAAAAACTGTATCTGAAGAAACTTATGAATTGCTGAAACCCCATGTTGCCGAGCGCAAAGAGTTTAGCGATGAAGAAATTATTGCTCGTATGATGGTGCCTATGGCAACAGAGCTTGCTCGTTGTCTTGAAGAAGGTATTGTCGCATCGGCCGCCGAAGCGGATATGGCGCTAATTTATGGTGTAGGCTTCCCTCCATTTAGAGGCGGTGTTTTCCGTTGGCTAGATGAAATGGGTATGGCTGCATTTGCAAAAATGGCCGAACCCCTCGCAGAGTTAGGGCCTATTTATCAATTAACTGAAGGTATGAAAGCTATGCTCGAATCTGGCGCTACCTATTACACTGCGGATAAAGGAGAATAGCTGTGAGTTTGAATCCAAGAGATGTTGTAATTGTTGATTTTGCCCGTACTCCTATGGGCCGTTCGAAAAATGGGTGTTTTCGCAATGTACGTGCTGATGACTTAAGTGCTCATGTCATTAATGGCTTATTAGCTCGCAACGAAGCAATTAATCCAGAAGAAATTGATGATCTTATCTGGGGATGTGTCATGCAAAGAGGTGAGCAGGGCTTTAACGTTGCTCGCAATGTACTTTTGCACGCAGGCCTCCCTCATACTGTTCCAGCGCAAACAGTTAACCGCTTATGTGGCTCATCAATGTCAGCATTGCATACTGCTGCTGGCAATATTATGTCCAATCAAGGTGATATCTATCTTGTCGGTGGGGTAGAGCACATGGGGCACATAGATATGAACAAAGAAGTTGACCCTCATCCCCAGCTAGGCTTATCAGTAGCTAAAGCCGCTGGGTCTATGGGTATGACGGCAGAATATCTATCTTTACTTCATGGTATTACTCGCGAGCAGATGGATAAATTTGGTGCTCGCTCGCATCGTCTAGCAGCAGCAGCTACTGATAAAGGCGAGTTTGATCGCGAAATTATTCCAATGATAGGCCACGACGACAATGGTGCACCTATTCTTGTGGAGCACGACCAAACCATCCGCAGAGATACCACTGAAGAAGGATTGGCCGCATTAAAACCTGCCTTTAACCCAAAAGGCGGAACTGTTACGGCGGGTACCTCTTCTCAGATTACCGATGGTGCTTCAGCGATGTTGGTTATGTCGGCAGAGCGTGCACAAGCGTTGGGATTAAAGCCAATTGTTAAAATAAAAGCTATGGCTTTAGCGGGAGTTGATCCCTCTATCATGGGCTATGGTCCTGTGCCTTCCACACAAAAAGCGTTAAAACGAGCTGGTTTAACCATTGCCGATATTGACAAAGTGGAGCTTAATGAAGCTTTTGCAGCACAAGCTCTTCCAGTATTGAAAGACTTAGAATTACTCGATCATATGGAAGAAAAAGTTAACCTGCGTGGTGGTGCTATTGCTCTAGGTCATCCTTTCGGTTGTTCAGGCACTCGTATTACTGGAACTTTGTTAAATGTTATGCGAGACACTGATGTCACATTAGGTGTGTCGACTATGTGTATTGGCCTTGGTCAAGGTATTACAACAATTGTTGAACGTGTTAATTAATTAGCGCGCTGATCATGTAAGTAGTAACAAAAGGAGGCGTAAGCCTCCTTTTTTGTATGCAACTATTTTAGTGTTTTTGTATCTTTGCATATTAAAATTTTTTTACTGTATCGAACTTAAAACTTCGCGAATTAAGTAGATTTTTTTTTCGGCCTTGGATAAAAAATAGAGAAATAAAATTAAAAAGCCACAAACAATCTTGTGGCCTTTTAGTACTAGCTAGATTGAGTACGAGTGTTAATCAAGAATAATGGGGTAGAGTGTCCCATGCCTGGGGATGTTCGTATCTTCTTTCCAATTATCTTCTGCTGCTTGGCCTTTGGTTGGCGCTCTGAGCGGCCCTGTATAAACAACGTCATCTCTTGATTGGGGGCGGCTACCACCATGGTTGAATTGAATACAGTCATTTTTCCAAAGGAAATTGGCTCTTCTTGAATTTCTGTGTTTGCTCGACCAGGGGCCCATAACACAGCGATAGTCTGGGCCGCCCGCACCATTCGCCGGTGGCATGTCGGCAGGTAAATGTATACGGTTGTTTTCAACCAGGTTATTGCCATCATCTCCAGCGTGGAAACTTACTTCTTGTTGGAAATCGTTATCGTATACCACATTGTATTCCACACCATCTCCCTGTAGCGAAATATGTCGAAGATGAGTTACCTTGTTTTGTGTAATTAAATTATAACCGTCTAAGATAAAGAAATAACCTTGGGCACCGCCTGCTTTATTGTGAGCGCCGTCAACATTTAGACCTCTCAACGTTATATGTTTTGCACTAACCCTTACAGGGAAGTCGTAGCTATTAATGATGTCTACGTCTGTTACCCAGCAGTCTTCAGATCCCTTGATGAATATTGAAATATTTTCATTACCTCGTAGTTCGTGGTTAGCATTAATGCCGAGGTTCCAGTCATATCTAGGTGGATTACCAGCACCACGAATATGCATGCGATAGATGCCTGCGTTTCTAATATCCCGCATTTCAAAAGCACCGGCGTTGGCTGTCATTGATCTTGGAATAGTGGCAATAACACCATCGCGAGATTCACCAATAATGGAAACATTAGATTTTAATCGCACCGTACGATTTATGTTATAGCTACCATTGCGTAGGTAAACCACACCGCCACCATTATTTGCGACTCGGTTAATCGCGTTAATAATGTCTTGTGCATCACCCCCATTCAAGGTGACAGTGAATTTCTGTAATTGTGTTTCAATCGAAGGAATACCGCCACGAACACCTGCTTTTACCCACTCACGCATTTGGGGATAATCCGGATCAAACTTACTTGTATCAAAACGCACGCCAGCATCCCCTGGTCTTTTTGTACCTGGAGTAGGATCTACATCGGGTGTTGGTACTGGGGTTGATGTGGGGGCAGGACTCGGTGTTGGGTTCGAGATACTATCACAGCGTTGATTTCCACACATGCAAACACTTGAATTACTGCGACTGTTCTTACAATCTGTCGCAATCGATCCAAAAATATTACGACACTGCTGAGTAGAATCGCATTGATCAGCGAGAATAGGTGACGGCGCTGGTTCTGGCACAGGTGTGGGTTCTGGTATTGGTGTTGGTGTGGGAGAAGGTGTCGGCGCTACAATGCGATCACAACGATCACTTCCACACATACAAATACTCGAATTACTGCGGCTATTTTTACAATCTGTAGCCGAAACCCCAAATGTCGTTCGACATTGTGAAGTTGTGTCACACTGGTCGACAGCATTAGCTGTTCCAGTAATAAAAAATAAAATGATTAGAAGAGCATGATTTCTAAGTAGCTTATTCATAGTGGAATTCCAATTTTATTTCTCTTTGAGAAATTAAAGGTATTTTAATAGGGGGGTTATGCGACATCGTGTGAACGCAAATATAAATAGCGCATAACAATACGCACTTTGAATACATCAGTGAGCCGAGGTGAGTATAGAAACTGAGTTGTTTGAATGTAAAGTACCTGTTCTATGTGAAATGATTTTTTGTGATTCAATTAAAAACTTTATTGCAGGTTGGGGTGATTTTTAATTGTTTTTTATAAATTATATTTTGTTAACAAAATTTAAAGTTGAATTTGTGTGTAGAAGTGTTAAGAGAATGTAATTTTATTTTATATGGTATATCGATTTAACTATAAATATAGTCTTGGTGTAAATCCTACATTATTTTATAAATATTCTAAGAAGAGGTTTTTAAAAGTAGGTGGTTATATTTTAAAAGATATTCTAAGTATTATTGTAAAAATTAAAATGTTGCTATGTGCTCCTATTTTATTTTTCTTGGTTGAGCTTAAAAAACGTATTTTTTGTATATTTGAAGAAAGGTTTTTTTATTTTTTAGTGCTCGAGTAAGTTAAATAAGAAAGAGTCGAATCGATAAGTTTAATACTTGTTGATGATTACTCATATGCTGTTTAAGTGAATTGCTGATGTTGTCCGGATCGCTTATAAAAAGAAATATACATGCTGAATTAAAGTAGAAGGTGTTCACTTATCTGAACTGCTGCTTGATGGCTAATAAATAATTAGTGACTTGTAAGTAGCGCCTAAAAACGAGGCTTAAATAAGTGAAAGTATCCATGTCAGTCTTAGACGTTGAGCTAATAAGCCTGGGCTAGTCTTGCCAATTTCCAGGCTCCTATTTAAGGTTTTCACGTGTCAAAGTTGTAATCAAGTTCTGAGCAAAGGATCATTGACCTAGCTTCTAACGGATGGCGTATGCGTGAGACTATATCTTCGGGTAAACCAACTATGTATCTAACTGTTATGCAACTGTGCTGGACTTTGATGTGAGTTCGCGAATATACTCCCGCCCTCAAATGATACGTTGCTTCAAGCTCTATGTTGTTTTTATCAAAGGAGCGGTTAGTTAGCAGCGATTTTACATAACTTTTCACGTGGCCTTTGGTAGGGGTCACCACTGATTAAGGATTTTTACATGCCTGTAATTACTCTCCCCGACGGTTCAAAACGCGAATTTGACTCACCTGTTTCTGTATTAGATGTCGCCACTGATATCGGTCCTGGCTTGGCAAAAGCTACTATTGCTGGCCGTATTAATGGCGAACGAGCTGATGCATCTGACATCATTCAAGATGACGCTGAACTTACCATCATCACCGCTAAAGACGATGATGGGCTAGAAATTATACGCCACTCTTGTGCTCACTTAATTGGCCATGCACTAAAACAGCTCTGGCCTGATGCAAAAATGGCGATTGGCCCAACTATTGAGAATGGCTTTTACTACGACATCGATTTAGATCATATGCTAACAGATGAGGATCTGGAAAAGCTCGAAACGCGAATGAAAGAGCTGGCTGCTACTAACTATGATGTGGTCAAGAAAAAAGTGAGCTGGCAGGAGGCGAGAGATACCTTTGAGGCGCGCGGCGAGACATACAAGATGCAAATTTTGGATGATGACATCAGTCGAGATGATCATCCAGGGCTATATCACCACCAAGAATATATCGATATGTGTCGCGGCCCCCATGTACCTAGTATGCGTTTTGTTGAGCACTTTAAACTGATGCGTGTTTCTGGGGCCTACTGGCGGGGTGACTCAGATAATAAAATGCTGCAGCGGATTTATGGCACCGCATGGGCGAACAAAAAGCAGCTTAAGCAACACTTAAAGTTTCTAGAGGAGGCGGCGAAACGAGATCATCGCAAATTGGGCAAAAAGCTTGATCTGTTTCATCTGCAAGAAGAAGCACCGGGAATGGTGTTTTGGCATCCTCGCGGCTGGGCTATTTACTCAGCAGTAGAAAGCTATATGCGTGATGTACAAAGGCAGAATGGCTATAGTGAGATTAAAACACCACAAGTGGTTGACCGCACTTTGTGGGAGAAATCTGGCCACTGGGATAAATTCCGAGACAATATGTTTACTGTGGAATCTGAATCCCGCGATTATGCGATTAAGCCTATGAACTGTCCTTGTCATGTACAGGTGTTTAATCAGGGCTTAAAAAGTTATCGCGATTTGCCTTTGCGTTTTGCTGAGTTCGGTTCGTGCCATAGAAATGAGGCTTCTGGCACATTGCAAGGTTTAATGAGGGTGAGAGGCTTTACGCAAGACGACGGGCATATTTTCTGCTCTGAAGATGCCATTCAAGATGAAGTTTCCATCTTTACCGACTTGTTATTCGAAGTCTACAAAGACTTTGGTTTTAATGAAGTGATTATCCGCCTGTCAACACGTCCAGAGCAGCGTGTGGGTAGCGATGAGGTATGGGATAAGGCAGAGAAGGCTTTGTCTGATGCATTAGATGCCAAGAAACTGGACTGGCAATTACTGCCTGGGGAAGGGGCGTTTTATGGCCCTAAGATTGAGTTTTCACTGCGAGATTGTTTGGGCAGAGTATGGCAATGTGGCACTATTCAGGTAGACTTCTCAATGCCTGGAAGGTTGTCTGCTCAGTTTGTGGCGGAAGATGGCTCGCGTCAGGTGCCTGTGATGTTGCATCGCGCGATTTTAGGTTCTTTTGAGCGCTTTCTCGGCATATTAATAGAAGAATATGAAGGCTCTTTTCCCACTTGGCTGGCACCAGAGCAGGTTGTTGTGCTAAATATTACTGACAATCAGGCACAATATGCAGAAAAAGTGAAAGATTCCTTGAGAAATCAAGGGTTTCGTGCCATTTGTGACTTGAGAAATGAAAAGATCGGCTTTAAAATTCGCGAGCACACTATGCAAAGAGTTCCTTATCTGCTAGTTGTGGGTGACAAAGAACTTGAGAACAATACCGTTGCGGTGCGTGCACGTGGCGGAGAAGATCTTGGAACACTCTCCATTGAAGCTTTTGTCGAGCGCTTGAATGATGATATTGAAAAGCGTGGACGTAAATCTAGTTAAGGACTAGATTTTAATAGAAAGGTAACGATGGTGGTGAGATCGTTTGTTTTTGTCATATAAATAATTCTGGAGATATTAACTATCAGTAATCGAGAGTATGCCAATAAAGGGCGTTCTAAAAAACCGGCAATTAATGATCAAATAGACGCTGCACAAGTGCGTTTAATAGGAAAAGATGGAGGGCAGGTTGGCATTGTTCCAATCGCTGATGCTCTCGCTCAGGCGCAGGCCGATGCGCTGGATCTGGTGGCAATCGTGCCCGATGCAGATCCGGTAGTATGCAAAATAATGGATTATGGTAAGCATGTATTTGAAGCGAAAAAGTCGAAGGCTGCTGCTCGAAAAAAACAGAAGCAACAGCAAGTTAAAGAAATGAAGTTTCGCCCAGGCACAGAAGAGGGTGATTACAAGGTTAAGCTGAAGGCTCTGACACGTTTTATTGAGCATGGCGATAAAGCTAAGGTCTCACTCAGGTATCGTGGCCGCGAGATGGCTCACCAAGAGTTGGGCATGGAGATGATGAAACGAATTGAATCGGATCTTCAGGACTTAGCAACAGTAGAACAGTATCCTAAAATGGAAGGTCGCCAACTGATTATGGTGATGGCGCCTAAGAAAAGAGGCTGAGATAAACCTCGTTAAGAAATTTGAGCGACTAGTGACAGCTAGGCTGTTGCATGTTGCTCAAAACCAGGAGCTGCCGGGCTTTTAGCTGCCTTGGGAGCTTTCAAGTAATATGTTGCCTACGGGCAAACTTTTTCATTGGAGAAGTAAAAATGCCAAAAGCTAAAGTACACAGTGGCGCTGCTAAGCGTTTTAAAAAAACCGCTAATGGTTTTAAGCATAAGCACGCGTTTAAGAGCCATATCCTTACCAAGATGACAACTAAGCGTAAGCGTCAATTGCGCGGCACCAACATGTTGAATGCTGCTGACGTTCCTGCTGTAAAACGTATGTTGCGCGCTGATTAATCTGGGCGTTGTTGATAATCTTAATTTTTGAGGAAGTAAATAATGGCCCGAGTTAAACGTGGTGTAGAGGCGCGTCGCCGTCATAAAAAAATATTAAAAGCAGCAAAAGGTTACTACGGAGCACGTTCTCGTGTTTTTCGTGTGGCGAAACAAGCTGTTATCAAAGCTGGTCAATATGCATATCGTGACCGTCGCGTTAAAAAGCGTAATTTCCGCGCATTGTGGATTACACGTATTAACGCACAGTCTCGCGCTGAAGGTTTGAGTTATAGTCGTCTAATCGCAGGCTTGAAAAAAGCAGACGTTGCATTAGACCGCCGTGTTCTTGCTGATTTAGCGATCCACGATAAAGCAGCCTTCGGTAAAATTGTTGCCAAAGCGAAAGATGCACTCGCTGCATAAATCGCATTACTTGGTAAATGAGACCTAGGGGAAGCGCTTTGGCTCTTCCCCTTTTTTGTTTATCAGGTATGCTTGCCTACCGATAAAAACATCACCCACTAAATCAAGACAATTAATTAAAGAGACTTTGATGGAAAATCTCAGCGCAATCACTGATGAAGCCATCGCACTAGTAAAACAGGCGGACGAACTGGCCGCTCTTGACAGCGTGCGTGTCAACTATCTTGGTAAGAAAGGCCAATTAACGGCGTTATTGAAAACGCTAGGTAAGCTTTCAAGCGAAGAGCGACCTGCTGCCGGCGCGGCAATTAATGAGGCTAAAGTACAAGTACAAGAAGAAATTAACAAGCGTCGAACGTTTTTAGAACAAGCCGCTATCGAAGCTAAGTTGGCATCGGAAACCATTGATGTAAGTTTGCAAGGGCGTAGCAGTGAAGTAGGCAGCCTGCATCCTATTACACGTACCATGCAGCGTATAGAAGCCATATTTGCATCAGTAGGCTTTAGTGTGGAAGAGGGGCCTGAAATTGAGGATGACTTTCATAATTTTGAGGCGCTCAATATTCCCGCGCATCACCCTGCAAGGGCTATGCACGATACCTTTTATATCGACGATACACATGTTTTGCGCACCCATACCTCACCGGTGCAAGTGCGTACAATGAAAAACAAAACACCGCCAATACATATTATTTGCCCCGGTCGTGTTTATCGTTGCGATTCTGATCTCACCCACACCCCGATGTTTCATCAGGTTGAAGGCTTGGTGGTAGATAAGGGCATTAGCTTTGCTCACCTTAAAGGCACTGTGGATCAATTCTTAAAGGCTTTCTTTGAAGCCGAAGTGCCCGTGCGTTTCCGCCCGTCCTACTTTCCATTTACAGAACCCTCAGCAGAGGTGGATATTCAGTGCACCAATTGCAACGGTGAAGGTTGCCGAATATGTAAACAAACGGGTTGGCTTGAAGTTATGGGTTGCGGCATGGTGCACCCCAATGTATTTGCTGCCTGTGATGTGGATGCGAGTATTTATACGGGGTTTGCCTTCGGTATGGGCGTGGAGCGTTTGGCTATGCTGCGCTATGGCATTACTGATCTGCGTCTTAATTTTGAGAATGATTTAGATTACCTAAAACAGTTTTAAATCCTGTTGCAAGTTTAAATCCAAGGTATCTAGACAGTAGAGAGTTAATTCATTTAGCTAATTTTTAGGATAAGTAAAGTTAGGGTAAGTAGAAATGCGTGTATCTATTTTTGGCACAGGCTATGTCGGTTTAGTGACAGGAGCATGTTTGGCACACTCTGGTCATCAAGTGACCTGTGTTGATATTGATGAAGAAAAAGTCAGTCGTCTCAAACAAGGTATTATTCCTATTTTTGAACCGGGATTGGATGTCATCGTGCAACAATCTATCGATGAAGAGCGGCTGCATTTTACCACTGAGGCAAAACAAGCGGTGGAATATGCGCAGGTAATTTTTATCGCTGTTGGCACACCACCCAATGAAGATGGAGCCGCAGATCTACGTTATGTGTTGCAAGTGGCCAAGTCGATAGGTGAACACATGCAGGATTATCGGCTCATTGTCAATAAATCCACAGTGCCGGTCGGCAGTGCTGACCGAGTAAAGAATACTGTGAGTGAAGCTCTTGCAAAACGGAATACTGACATACTCTTCGATGTTGCTTCCAATCCTGAATTTTTAAAGGAAGGTGCTGCTGTTGGTGATTTTATGAAACCCGATCGAATTATTGTCGGTGCAGAATCTGCCAAAGTGGAAAAACTTATGCGCGAGTTATATGCCCCCTTTAATCGCAATCGCGACAAGCTAATGTTTATGGATATTCGCTCTGCTGAGCTAACCAAATACGCAGCTAACGCTATGCTGGCGACTAAAATCAGCTTTATGAACGAGTTGTCCCGGATTGCAGATAAGCTCGATGCCGATATTGAGCTGGTGAGAAAGGGGATTGGCTCTGATCCACGTATTGGTTACAACTTTATCTATCCTGGCTGTGGTTATGGAGGTTCGTGCTTTCCTAAAGATGTAAAAGCTCTTGTACGTACAGCTAACGAGGTAGATGAGCCGGCGGAGTTATTAAGTGCTGTTGAAAGTGTTAACGACACTCAAAAAGAAATTCTGGTAAAGAAAGTTAAAGAGCATTTTGCTGAGGACTTAAAAGGCAAAACTATTGCACTTTGGGGGATTGCATTTAAACCCAATACTGATGATATCCGTGAGGCGCCAGCGAGAGTATTTATGGAAGCCATGTGGGATGCCGGTGTCATTATTAAGGCTTATGATCCTAAAGCGATGGATGAGGCGCGTCACATTTATGGGCAGCGCAATGATCTAATTTTATGTGACCGCTCAGAAGAGGCTTTGGCAGATGCTGATGCTTTGGTTGTTTGCACTGAGTGGTCCGCATTTCGTTCGCCAGATTGGGACAACATTGCCAGATTGTTAAAAAATAAGATTGTATTTGATGGTCGTAATTTGTATGAGCCAGAGTTAATGGTTGACAAGGGCTTCACCCATTACAGTATTGGCCGCCCTCAAATTAAACATTAAGACGCGTGCGCACTTGGTGTTTTAAGACGAATAAATAACATATAGGTATTCACTTATTAATAACTTAACTGTTAATACCTTAACCAACAGGAACTAGAGTTTTTTCATGAAAATTAGCGAAGCATGGCTACGAGAATGGGTAAACCCAGAAATTTCAACGCAAGAGCTGGTTGACCAGATCACTATGGCTGGGTTAGAGGTTGATAGTGTTGAGGCTGTTGCAGGTGAATTTTCAAATGTTGTGGTTGGTGAGATTTTAAGTGCTGAACAACATCCCGATGCCGATAAGCTAAAGGTTTGTCGTGTTGCCGGTTCTCCCGAGGGGGATATGCAGGTGGTATGTGGTGCACCAAACGCACGACCAGGCATAAAAATACCTTTTGCTTTGGTGGGCGCGAAACTGCCCGGCGATTTCAAAATTAAAAAAGCCAAGCTTCGCGGTGTTGAGTCTTTCGGTATGCTGTGTGCGCAGACTGAATTGCAAGTAGGGGACGATAATGATGGATTGTGGGAATTGCCTACAGATGCACCCACGGGGCAAGACCTAAGAGAGTATCTATCTCTTGATGATAAGATTTTAGAAGTGGATCTAACGCCTAATCGAGGAGATTGTTTGAGCCTGCGAGGCTTGGCGCGTGAAGTGGGCGTGCTCAATAAAGCGGAAGTTACTGCACCATGTCTTGATCCAGTTTCCTCGAGTATTAGCGATACTAAAGCCGTAACTTTGTCAGCGTCAGAGGCCTGTTCTCGCTATGTTGGTCGTGTCATCAAAAATATCGATATTAGTAAGTCCAGTCCTCTTTGGCTGCAAGAAAAGTTGAGACGCTGTGGCTTACGCAGTATTGACCCTGTAGTAGATATTACCAATTATGTGCTTATCGAGCTTGGTCAACCCATGCATGCCTTTGACCTAGACAAACTCAGCGGCGGTATTAATGTGCGCATGGCCGAACAGGATGAAGATATATCGCTCTTAGATGGCCAGGATATTAAACTCAACGATGACACTCTAGTTATTGCTGATGACTCCGGTGCCATTGCTATGGCAGGTATTATGGGCGGGGCATCTACTGCGGTAAGCGAAAACACGCGTAATATTTTCCTTGAAAGTGCCTTTTTTAATCCTTTAGCTGTTGCAGGCCGCGCCCGATCTTACGGTCTACACACAGACTCTTCACACCGCTTTGAGCGCGGCGTAGATTATCAGGAAGCGCATAACGTATTAGAACGTGCCACGCAACTTGTCTTGGATATTGTTGGTGGTGAAGCTGGCCCAACAGTTGTCGTCGATAGCGATGCGTTGCCACAGCCCAAGAGCGTTACCCTATCTCGTAAGCGTATTGAGTCAGGTCTAGGCATGGCCATGGAAGCTTCCGATGTTGAAGATATCTTTGATCGCCTTGGTTTTCTACTGGAAGGTAAGGACAATAATGGTTGGTCGTTTAAGGCACCTAGCTATCGTTTTGATGTGGCGATTGAAGAGGATTTGTTAGAAGAGCTGGCGCGCATTTATGGCTACAACCGCCTGCCTATTGCCCCGGTAAAATTGGATGCTACCTTGCCAAGAGTCACTGAAACACAAGTAAGTGTATCGTCTATCGAAAGGCAGCTGGTGGGCAGAGGGTATCAAGAAGTTATAACCTACAGCTTTATCGATCCTAAGTTGCAAAAGATGTTTGACGATAAGTCGACACCCACTGAGCTATTGAATCCCATAAGTGCCGATATGGCTGTGATGCGTACATCTATTGTGCCGGGGCTTGTTAGCACCTTGTTGCACAATATCAATCGTCAAAAAAGCCGTGTGCGTATTTTTGAAAAAGGCTTGCGCTTTATCCCAGATGCCAATGGATTACAGCAGACTAGAGGCTTATCCGGCTTAATCTATGGTGCCAGAGCGGCATTAGATTGGAATGCAGACAAACGAGATGTTGATTTTTATGATATCAAGGGTGATGTGGAGTCGATACTTTCATTCTGTGGGAAACCCATAACATTTCAGGCAACGCAACGAACGGCCTTGCATCCGGGGCAAACTGCTGAGATCTTAATAGAAGATAAGGTAGTAGGTTATATTGGCGCGTTACATCCTGGTGTCACACAAGAACTTGAGATTCCCAAGTCGGTCTATGTCTTTGAACTAACCTTAGATGACATTCTGGAAAGCCATGTGGCGGCTTTTGAGGCTATTTCAAAGTTTCCAGAGGTAAGTAGAGACTTGGCTGTTTTAGTGCCGCGTGAACTACCTGTCAGCGAGCTTGAGATATGTATCACACGACAAGCGGGAGAATATCTAAAAAACTTAAAGGTCTTTGACGTATATAGCGGCGAAGGTATTGATCCACAAAGAAAAAGTGTAGCATTTAACTTGACGTTTCAGCATCCTTCGCGCACTCTTAATGAGGAAGAAATAAATAACCCAATGGCTTCTGTTGTGAAGCGGTTGGAGGAACAATTTGATGCAAGACTTAGATAACAATTTTATTGTTTCTCTCACCAAAGCAGACTTGGCTGAGAAACTTTATGAAGAACTTGGTTTCAATAAACGTGAAGCCAAAGAGCTTGTTGAATTATTTTTCGAGGAAATTAGAGATTCACTTGAGAGCAATGAACAGGTTAAACTCTCAGGCTTCGGTAATTTTGATTTGCGTGACAAAAAACAACGGCCTGGTCGTAACCCCAAAACGGGAGAAGAGATTCCCATTACGGCAAGAAGGGTGGTTACATTTAGACCAGGGCAAAAACTAAAAGCACGAGTCGAGGCATATGCTGGAACCCAGTCATAACGACGAACTACCTGCAATTCCAGGGAAGCGCTACTTTACCATTGGTGAGGTGAGCGAGCTTTGCGCAGTAAAACCTCATGTATTGCGTTACTGGGAACAGGAATTTCCCCAATTAAAGCCGGTGAAACGCCGTGGTAATAGGCGTTACTACCAGCGTGTGGATGTTGTTACCATCCGTCAGATTCGCTCACTCCTTTACGATCAAGGGTTTACCATTGGTGGTGCAAGGCAGCAAATGAGTGGTGAAGCGCCTAAAAGTGAGGCAGAAGCGTACAACGAATTGGTTAAGAAGATGATCGTTGAGCTAGAAGAGGTCTTAGCCGTACTAAAAACGTAAAATCTTCTTGCAATTCAAATACTAATACGTATGATGGCCAACTCTTTCGGAGCGTAGCGCAGCCTGGTAGCGCACTTGACTGGGGGTCAAGTGGTCGTCGGTTCAAATCCGGCCGCTCCGACCAGACATAAAAAAAGCCGTCCTAAAGGACGGCTTTTTTTATGTCTGCTGGAACTGTCGAACGTGTTCTTAGATCCGGTTCCTAAAATCGCCGGGAGCGATTTTACACAGCGCAGCTGCCCGTAGGGTGAGGCGCAGGACGCGCCTCATGCAATCCGGCCGCAACCTTCTTTGCAATTCTTCTTCATGTGCTTTAGGACGGCTTTTTTTATGTCTGCTGGAACTGTCGGACGTGTTCTTAGATCCGGTTCCTAAAATCGCCGGGAGCGATTTTACACAGCGTAGCTGCCCAGGATAGCGAGAAGCGTACAAGGTTGACCCAATAAAAACTTGTCCTTTGCCATCTGATGTCGTTGCTTATTGCTGCTCATAGATGCACTATGAACAGCAATAAGCGTCTAATCAGATACCAAAATCCATCGTTTTTCTTTGTGCCCCCTTGTACACTTCTCGCTATGGGGTGAGGCGCAGGACGCGCCTCATGCAATCCGGCCGCAACCTTCTTTGCAATTCTTCTTCATGTCCTTTAGGACGGCTTTTTTTATGTCTGCTGGAACTGTCGAACATGTTCTTAGATCCGGTTCCTAAAATCGCCTGGAGCGATTTTGGTTGCGCGGCAATCCGTAGGATCAGTCACAGGAAGTGACTGATAATTAAATCGCCTGGAGCGACTTTATACAACGCAGCCGCCCAGGATAGCGAGAAGTGTATAAGGTTGACCCAATAAAAATTTGTCCTTTGCCATCTGATGTCATTTTTCTTTATGCCCTAGCTTTTAGCTTAATATTTTTGAGGTCATGGAGAAAACATGATTATCTACGCGTTTGCCGCGAGTAAACGGTTTAGAACGTCTACTCTGTATTATCTAATAGCGTTTAATAGTGATATTTAGAGCCTATAGGCATAGGTTTTTAATGGTGTACAATTAACCTATGCTTTTTGCGAGTGCTCTAACTTATAATTTCAATAGGCTTAACAGTGAGAAAATATACACAATGCTTTGCATGGCTAGCAGGAATTATTCTATTTTTATTACAAATGCCTGTTTATTCTCAAAATAAATATCCAGAGACTGAACTGCATCAAGCCATTAAAAACTTTAATCAGGCTTTTATGCAAGCCGATGTTGCAACTTTAGACAACTTGTTAACTGAACAGTATTTACATACCAATTCTGGTAACAAGGCTTTTAACAAAGCAAGCTGGTTAAAATGGATTGGAAGCCGTCAGGACGCAGTAAAGTCAGGACAATTAAAATATGATAGTTATCTGACCGAAGACCTTAGTATTATCATTTACCAAAATTCCGCTGTTGTCACTGGAAGAAATATTGCAAAAGGGATTAGCGCTGATAAGCCGTTTAATGTCGATATTCGCTTTACTCATTTATGGGTAAAGCAGCAAGGAAAATGGAAACGGGCTTCTTTCCATGATGCACCGGCGAAGTAATGTGGTCATTAATATGATTTAAAAAAGCTCTAGAGATAAGTTATTCTTATCTACTCTAGGAGAAATATAAACACTAAAGTGGCAAGTCCTAGTGCGATTGACAAGATAGCATTGTTTTTGAATTTGGCAATATTAAAGGCCAGTACCACACCACTTATCAAACTAAAAGCCAAACTTACTCCCAATAGTATGCCGAAAAACCAAAATATTTTTCCTGCATGGCCTTTGTGTATGAGTAAAAATTGATGCCATAAGTCATGTTCTCTAATAACTAATTGAGCCTGCGTTTTTTTTTCATCGGATGATAAAATTACCTCTTGTTTAAAGCCATACCAACTATGACTCTCATGTTCGAAATAATAGCCCTCGGGTAGTGATGGATGATTATTTTTATCTAAGTAAGGTGTTATCAATTGAGCTGCTTCTTGTGATGATGCAGGCCAGGGGCGTTGGAGTGTGATATCATATTGATAAGTCGCTTTTACACCACCTTTTATATCAAATAAGTAAAGCACGCCTGTAGCGGTGTAAAGTAGAGTGATTGGTAGAAAAAAACATGCCAAATAAGCATGAGATAATATCCACCATAAACGTATTTTAGGTTTCATACTTTTAACTAATTTTCATCATTTATATTAATTTTAACCAAATAAGATCGCCATGTTTTGCTTGGCTATGTTAGATCTTGTTTGAACTGCTGTGCATAGTTTTGCCTAACAACTTTGTGAGATAGTTAGGTGTAGCAGTTAGATGCGATAGTGAAAACTAAATATTATTTGTTATTCATTCACTACCGCTGAACTTTTTCACCTTACAACAGGTGCATGCTCGATGTTTTTAAAAACGAAATGAGCTCGACAATCGAATATCTCTGCCAGCCTCGTATAATCCTGCAATGCCTTCCCAGCCGGGAATATGATTATAGTCTGCAACACTTGAGTGATCGCGATACTGCTTATTAAAGAGATTTTGTATGGCAAGGTTAAAAATCAATCTTTCATTTGCCCATGGTAACCATTGTAGGTAAACATCATGGGTACTATATGTTGGCTTATGGACGTATTGTGTTGTATCTATCCAACCAATTTCTACCGCACGTTGAAGCACTTCAATATTCGCCAGTTCTTCCACATAAATAAGATTCCAGCCTAATTCTAGTGTATCTGAAACTGTATATATAAGATCTATATTCCAAGTATCACCTCTGGCATTCGCTAAGCCAATATGCTCATAACCTTCCACAGTATTATTATTTAATTCCGAGTCATTATTACTGTATGAAGCTGTGATACTTAAGTTGTTCCATTGATAACTGGCATTAAGCTCAAAACCGTAAGTTTCGAGTGTACCAACGTTTTCATAATAAGTTCCTGCTTGCGGTACAGGGCCGCGGCCGAGTTGATCGAGAATAACATCATCTATTTCTGTATGGTATACAGAGGCAAGAACATCCAGGTTACCATTGTTGTAACGTAAACCCATTTCAGTATTTGCTACCGTTTCTGCTTCAAGTTCTGACGTAAAAGAAATACGGTCAGTAGCTCTTTCTAGAGTAAAGGCGTCGCCCACTTCTTTTCCTCGCAAAGCTTCCGCGTAACCTACAGTTAATTCCCATTGCGGGTGGAGGTTGTAAACTAACCCAATATTAGGGCTGAAACCGTCGCTGCTGGTCTCGTCTTGGTAGGTAATTTGTTCTAACTCATAGTGATCGTAGCGCAGGCCAAAACTCATCAATACATTATTATTGTATTGCCAATGGTTTTGCACGTAGGCACCTTGGACTTGGCCTTCTTCTTCGAACCGGCCTACCTGAGGGTTCCATGCCCATGGCATCCATACCGAACTCTCAGCCAGGTATTGACTCACTACCGAGTCATCTCGATAGTCGATACCATAAGTAATAGTATTTTTATCTATAACACTGGTGTTACGAATATCGAAGCCAAAGGTTTTTATTTCTGCACCGTAAAGCCCCCAGCGATCAAACCTATCTTGTTCCACCTCGGCCTTGGTGTTGTAGAAAGTTGTTTTTAAATTAACAAGATCATTTAAGTCAAAATGGTGGTTGGCCACTAGTGTTTGACGTTTGGCATTTATGGGAAATAGAGGCGCACTGGCCAAGGTTGGCCAGTTTGGCCTGGCTCCAAAATCGCCGTTTTCCTCACGCTGCTCGTAACTGAACGTCAGTTTTTGCAAATCTCCAATGGCGCCACTAGTTTTAACGAAAGCCAGTGTTTGTTTTGCCGATGTCCCGAACAATTCATTACCGTTGCCATCTTCCATATTGTCTCGGTCAACATGGACGTATGAGGCTAATAATCCCCAGTTATCATTGACTCGTCCGTAAACTGATGTGCTAGCTCTGTAGCCGTCATTACTAAAATACCCTGCTTTTATTAAGCCGCCTATGTTTTGGCCTTCATCTAGTAAGTCGTCAGTATCCTTTGTTTGAAAACGTATTGCGCCACCTATTGCACCGGCTCCGCTAGTGGCTTCTCCAGCTCCAGCTTGTACCTCTACTTGCTTTAGCAACTCAGGCTCAATCGATACCCGACCGATATGATGAAACAGTGTGCCAGTTTGCAGTGCGCCGTCTACTGTAATATTAAGTAAAGTATCTTCCATACCACGAACGTAAATTTTCTGGGCAATACCGAGAGAACCTCCCACAGATACTGAAGGGATATAACGAAATACATCCGCTAGATCATTGGCCTGGTACTTGTTCAATTCCTCTGGTGTGATCACCGAGTTAGTCGTACTCCCCACCACGGTGACTGTCTCAATATTATGGTTTTGCTCGGTGCTTTGAGCTTGAGCTATATCGGCATAAACTCGGTTACTTATTAGTACAAGAGATATTGCTTTAGCTAGGGTAAAGTAGGGTATTTTCTTAGAAAATATAGAGTTCAGGCCTCTAGGCATATGGCTTATCCTTCAATAATGCTGTCAAACAATGGTGCTATCAAATAAAATTGATAATTATTATCATTTGCAAAGGAAAGCATAGGAAATTTACAATTGTTACAATCAAGCAGGGCTGTGGTTAATATGAACTTGGTAAGGTAACAGTCATTCTTAAACCACCTTTGGTGAGGTTCTCTGGTTTTACGTGGCCGCCTACTGCTGCCAATTGTCTTTGTGCCAGAGCAAGGCCTAGACCGAAGCTGTCAGAAGAATCATTGAGCGTTGTATTTATCTTGAAAAACGGCCGAAAAATTGACTTTAGATATTCTTTCGCAACTCCAGGTCCTTGATCATCAATAGTGATAGTATGATGAGAAGGTGAGGATTGCAGAACAACCTTTACTTCTTTGCCGGCGGGGGTGTGACGCAGTGCATTGCGAATAATGTTTTCCAACGCTTGCCCCACTGCTCTGTGATTGCTGTTATATAAAGGCGCAGTATTAGGTAGCTGTGAAGATAGAATACGGTCGGCAAATTCAAATTGCGCATCCTCTACTAGTACATCCAAGAGGTCTACTAAGTCTAGTGTTTCCCCATGTAAGTTTGGTCGTTCGTTTTCAAGCCATGCTAGGGTTAATGTATCGTCAACTAATTTGCGAATGTGCTGCGATTCACGTCGTATTCTCTCACTATGTTTAGGCTGCATGTGACCACTACTATTTAAGTTTTCCAGTGCAACATCTAAGCGTGTCAGCGGTGTTCTCAGTTCATGGGAAAGGTCTGATATTAGTTGCCTTTGGTTGATAATCAATTCACCAATACGCGTGGCCATTTGGTCAAAAGTATTGGCCAGTTCGGTAAGTTCGTCACTACGATTACCAAGCAATTGTCGTACACGAACATCAAATTTTCCTTGGCTAAAATCTTTTGTCGCAACCTTCATTTTCTGCAACGGTGTCATGATATGACGATACAAGATAATAGAAAGTAGAGTAAGTAGGATCATGGGTAAAATGATTTGTAACGCGACGCTAGTGTATCCCCAATATATTCCTGGTCGCATGCGTTGCGGTAGTAGTATTAAAAAGTGAATGTTTTTATTTTTAACATGGTTATTAATGCCGCCTTTATTAAAGGTCACTTCCATAATAGGATTTTCTTGGAAGTACAAATGAATCTTCCAATCGACACTTCTGCCAAGCCAGAAGCCTTCATGAAAGCGCTCGTTTAGTGAGTTGCCGGCGATGCTGGTAAGTTCAGATGTAACCACTGAAGCCCAAGTTGATTCTTGTTTTTGTAGCGTATCTAGCCACTGACGTAAAGCTTTGTAGTCACCTGATAAATAGAGTTTTTCTGCTTTGCGTCCCCAATTTATTAGCTGCTTGCGATCTTCTTTTGCGAGAAAACTCATGCCTTCTTCAGTGCGAGATGTTAATACATTAATAACATAAAATAAGGCGACGGTGCCCATAGTAATTGTTAGGCATAATTTCCATAGTAGACGTCGATTCATACCAAACGGTAGCCTTTCCCATGTATTGTTTGTAGGCGTTCCCCACACCAATTAGCATTTATAAGTTTTTTGCGAACTCGGCTCAAATGCATATCTATGCTGCGATCATATGCACTAAATGTACGATTTAATACCGCTTGATACAGGTAGGCTTTACTAAGAGTTTCTCCCTTTAACGATACTAAAATCCATAGCAGCTTAAATTGCACCGGCGTCAGTTCCAGTGTCTCATCATGGATGTGTGCCTTTTGTTTTAGGCGATCCATATAAAGGCCATCGTGATTTAAATAAATGGTTTTGCTGTTACTAACTTCGTTGTAACTGCGGCGTAATAAGGCTTCAATACGCAATAGTAATTCAGTGGTGTTAAAAGGTTTTGCTAGATAATCATCAGCTCCACATGTAAATCCTTTTATGCGCTCTTCTTCGGCCCCCTTTGCTGTTAACATAATAACTGGTGTTTGGCGCGATTCTCGGAGTACATTCAAAACTGAAAACCCATCACGCTCAGGTAGCATTACGTCAAGTAAAATAAGGTGCTGTTGTTTTTCAATGGCTAGTCTAAGGCCCTCTTCACCATCTTGGCATTGATCAACTAAATAGCCTTGGCTGTGTAAAAGATCTCCCAGCTGCTTATTGAGTTCTGCGTCATCTTCAATAATGAGAATATTGGTTGCCTTCATTAAGATATTTCTATTGCTAGTTTTCTTAGTCTGTATTATAAATAATTGATGCTAAATGTAAACACTTATCATTTTCATTTGTGTGTGTCATATTAGCCTGCATGGATATAAAGAAGCATTGTTATGGTAAGCTTTTATGACGTATGCTGAATTCTCATTGAGTTCCTTTCTACACTTGTGCATACAAAAATTTGTAATCAAGCTATTTCGTACAATGGCGCTGTGTGTTAAGAGATGAGGGCTCAATATATCAGTACGATATATTGAGCTGTCAGGTTAAAAGTATTATTTATCATGACATTGTATATGTGAAATTATAGTGGCGATTTTACAAATACAGCACCAGAGAAACCATTAAGGTATATTTGATAAGGGTGTATGAAAATTATAATTAACAAAATCATTTAGTTTATGTTTTTAGTATATGGAATACTTCATAGTAAATACTGCAATAAATATGTCTTACCATTGAAATATAAGTGAGGCATTGTCGCTAAATTAATTTTTGAAATATTTGCACAATAAGAAATATTTAGTAATTCATAGAAATAAGTCAAATTATTAAAAAAACATAGTAAAAAATCTGTTTATTTATCTTGTTTTTAGTAAGATGGTAACTTGTTTAGTATTTTCCAGTGTTAATCATATTTCGTTGGAAATTTTGTCGCCGAAAGCTTTTTGATAAATATTAGGTGATAGGTGATGCAGTAATTTTGTATATGTTTTTAATATCGTTTATTTATTCTCATAATAATATTTATACCAACTTATTGCTGAATTGAATATTCAAAAAATTATATAGAAAATCATCTATATAAAAATCATTTGCTATTGTTGCTTTAGGTTAAAAGGAGTTAGACCTGTGAAAATTATTGTTTATTCATATATTCGTTTATTTGCGGAGTCCCTGTGTTATTGCATTAAATTGAACGCAGATAAATTGGATGTAAGCTATTGTGAGCAATCTGATAACCTAGCGCGTGATGTATGTAAATTTTCAGCGGATATTGCGCTGGTTTATTCGCGGTAATGCCAATCCTACAGAAACGGCTAACTTTAGTTTAGACAGGTATGAGCTCCATTTACCCGGCGGTACCAGTGACTTTAATGCGGCTCTCCACTGGTTGTCAGTCTGTGGAATTTCTTTAATTCTTAGGGATAGCGTGGCAATAAAAACACTGTACGATTACCACCTATACAACTTCGAAGGGACGTATAACCATTATCATATCACGTTAGCCCGAGCCTTAATGGTATTTGACGATGACCCCAACGAAGCACAAAAACTGTTGACGGTTGCATTAGATGAGGCCTGTGTAGCGACATTATTTCCCGAAAGGGGACGTATAAAAGGTATACCTTTAGTTCAATTGGCAGAAGCGGTTCTATTTGAAAAGAAAAATAAAATAGTTAATGCCGCGTGTGATGCTTTGCGAGGTCATTACGCTATATCGAGGCAAGCAAGTGATAATTATCTGGCACATTTGTACATCTCCTATTGAATTGTCGGCTTATGTGCTATGGCTTATGACAGTGGCACGACTTTTGATATCGAATGTCGGTATCTTCCCAAGTACTTAGTTGAGGGAGTGCTGGTTTAGATAGAGAAAAATCAACTCATATCTTTTTTAACTTATCAGAGAGTAAGTTGAATATGACAATAGACTTTATACAAGCTATTAAACAATTACACCTAATAAGATCACAAATACTTGAAGGGTGTGATTATTTGCGGGCTGATTTTAATTGTTTACGCGTTTATGATTTCACAATTAAAAACACCAACCTAAAACAAGCAGATATGCATGAAATTGACTGGCGTAATTGTCGACTTTCTCAGGTGGCACTGGATCATGTTAACGCTGAAAAAGCAAAAATGCGCTTGTGTCAGTTTGATAATGTTTCATCAGCTGCTGCCAACTATCAAAAAGCTATTATCGAAAATTGTACGATTAGTAGCTGCAGTTTTGAAGAATCAAACTTTAATAGTGCCTCGTTAATCGATAATATTTTTCATCGTGTAAGTTTTGCCGGTGCTCATATGATGAAGGCGGATATCAGCTTTTGTCAGCTACGTGGCGCTGATTTTAGTTGCGCAAATTTAAATCATGCAAAGTTTATCGATGCCGACTTACGCGGTGCGGATTTCTCTAAGGCTGTGTTAATTGGGACTGATTTTAATGGTGCTGATTTGCGTGGTGCTGTTTTTGATAATGTCGATTTAGATCCCGCTGATTTTAGTGGTGCCTTAATCGATGTTGAGATGCAGAAACGTTTATTTGGACTTGAAGTACAAAACCTAACAGAAAATTATAGTGTGAACAGGTTGACATAGATGACGTTGCAAACTTCAATGTCAATTACACGTATGAGGAAAATTTTGAAAAATTTTCTGAAAACATAATCCCTATTATTACAAAACTATTTGCGTGCTCTCATTCTTAAGATAGAGATAACGACGCAGCACCAGAGGCTACCTTTTCAGAAATGATGAGTGAATTGAAAAACTCTCATTGGCTAAAGGGTATGACTAGAAATAATCAAAAAGATGCCGAAAATATAGAGAAAGCCACAGAGCTAATATTAGATACGATTAAGCAAATGGATTTAGCCCCAACAGTAGGGGCTTTAAACCATGATTAAGATGGCCCCTCCGATGCTCTTAAGGATATGCTAGAAAATCTTGCAGTAAGCTTTGAACCTGATGAAGGAAGTACTATGGAGGATTTGGCATCTCAACTATTCGATATATACCGGAAGCAATATTAATTTGTCGGCTGTGCGTATTTCACCTCTTTTTGTCGCGGTAAGTTTGGCCTAGTCCTGGGAGGCGCGATGGAAAGTTTTCTTATTAATTGCTGATCATAATCTATAATAAAAACGGAGGTATACTCTCATAATCAAAGCGGGCAAGGTTAAATGTTTGAATTTTGGCGCTTTAAAAAGCTATCCGAAGACAACCTAGTCGAAGTCGCAGGTGATTTTAATTACGCGTTAATATTTCTGTCGGTATCGATTGCATCTCTAGCCGCATATTCTGTGCTTGTTATTATCGAGCGCATCTGGGCATCTTCTCAAAAAGACATGTTAAACCTATGGCTATGGTTTGGATCATGTGTCATGGGAATAGGCGTTTGGGCAATGCATTTTACGGGAATGCTCGCTTTTATGTTGCCGTTGCCGATGAACTTCGAACCTTGGATTACTCTGTTTTCTGTTTTTCCACCTGTTTTTGGCTCTTATATTGCGCTTAGAATTCTCGCTCTGCGTATGTTTTCTTTCTGGTGGATACAAGTAGGGTCTCTTTCTTTAGCAACAGGTATAGGGACAATGCACTTTGTGGGTATGGAAGCTATGATCGTAGAAGCGACCATGCTATATGATTTCTGGCTATTTGTTGGATCAATTTGCATCGCTCATATTCTTGCTACTATTGCTCTTTATGTAAGAGTTTTACTGAAAACTGGGGAGGGCAAAGGCGTTTCATTACGAGTATTAAGCGCTTGTGTAATGGGTTGCGCCGTCTCCGGTATGCACTATACTGGCATGGCTGCGGTGACTTATTATGTCAGTCGCGATACGGTATTGATTCATAACATGCAATCATCGCAATCCTTGGTTTTCGCACTTCTGATTTTCTTAACTATTATCATATTTTCAGGTATTACTGTTATTGGGACTTTGGTTGATAAGAGGCTTCAGGAAGCTAAAAATAATTTATTTATTCATAGTGTTCGCGAGCATACCGTAGTCGAGACTCTAGCTGATGCGCTCATTATTATCGATCACAAAGGTAAAATAGAAACATTTAATAGTGCTGTAGCGAAGATGTTTGTTTACAGTAGGAAAACTATAGTAGGTAAAAAAGCCGAGTTTTTAATACCGTCTGTTAATTATCAGCATTTGCTAGACGAATCGCAGAAGGTGGGTGCTTTAAATAAAAGCAAAGAGATAGAAGGGGTTCGCTCAAATGGTGAAAAATTTCCCCTTGAAGTCTCCTTTTCCAGGATGGAAATAAATTCAAAGGTTATGTTTACCGCAGTTATCCGAGACATTTCTGAACGTAAAAAACTCGAAGAACAGCTGCGACAATCACAAAAAATGGAATCGATAGGTCAGTTGGCAGCTGGTATTGCTCATGAGATTAACACACCGACACAATATATTTCTGACAATACTTCCTTTTTGAAAAAAGCTTTTGTTGGGATACTTAATGCATTAGATATGGCTCAAAATATCGCAGACAAAGGGATTGGCAACATAAATGTTGATGACTTAACTGATTTGAGAAAAGCTCTAAAGAAAGCAAAAATAAAATTTGTTTCTGTCGAAATACCCAAAGCAATTGATCAGTCTTTAGATGGTTTGCAAAGAGTTGCTACTATTGTTAGTGCAATGAAGTCATTTTCTCATCCAAGTGATGGTGAAAAGCAGAATATAGATTTAGCCGAAGCCATACAGGCAACGGTCACTGTTGCTCGTAATGAATGGAAATATATTGCTGAAATGGAATGTGATTTCGATAAAAATGTCCCCGCTGTGCCTTGCCTTAGAGATGAATTCAATCAAGTTATTTTAAATATAATCGTCAACGCTGCTCACGCTATTGAAAGTATCTCTAAAATTGATAACAGAAAAGGGAAAATACATATAAAAACAAGTTTGCAGGGTGATTTTGCGGTTGTTGAGATTTCTGACAATGGTCAAGGTATGCCTAATCATGTTAAGCAAAAAATATTCGATCCATTCTTTACCACTAAAAGTGTAGGCAAAGGTACTGGTCAAGGCTTAAGTATTGCCTATTCTGTTATTGTTGATAAACACTATGGCACAATTAATGTTTCATCTCAAGAAGGGCAGGGTACGACTTTTGAAATTAGGCTGCCTTTAAAAATTAAAACTTTAGATGTTGAAAAGGTGGCTTCTTGATGAAAATACTTTTTGTAGATGATGAACAAATGATTCTCGATGGAATAGAGCGAAATTTGTTTGACAGCGATTGGGAAGTGGAAGTTGCTTGCGGTGGTGAAGAAGCTCTGGAAATGCTGGCTGATGAGGATTTCGATGTTATCGTGTCAGATATGTTAATGCCTAAAATAAATGGTGTAGAACTATTATCCGAAGCATCTAAAATACAACCGCATCTTGTTAAAATAGTACTCTCAGGTCACGCTGATCAAGATATGTCTATGCAGGCAGGGTTTGTCGCTCACCAATGGCTTGATAAACCCTGCGATGAAAAAGTATTAATGGAGACACTTTCTCATATAGAAGAGGGGCTCGCTAATCAGCCAAATCACAGTATTAAAAAAGCAGTAAGTAATGCTAATGTTTTGCCAACGCCGCCAGTTACATTTACTAAAATAAAAAAAATACTGAGCAATGATGGCGAAAACTTGGACGGAGTTGCTGATCTTATTTCACAGGACACTCCCTTGACCGCAAAGGTATTGCAACTAACAAACTCTTCTTTTTTTTCTAGAGGAAAGACTATTTACGATGTCAGAGAAGCCATCGTTCGTTTAGGGGTGGAGCTTGTTAATAGTATTGTTTTACTTACTGAAACCTATGCGAACTTACCGAATAATAAAGATATTAACTTTATTGAAGAACAGGAAAAGTGCTTGCTAATCAGCAGTTTAGTCGTACATATGGTAAGTCCTGAACAGAGAGAAGCAGCAATACTTACTGCATTACTGCACCAAATAGGTAAGTTGTTGTTACTGCAAGTGTTTCCAGAAAAAGCCGAACAGTATAGTGGTATATTAAAGGCTAATAGTTATTCTGAATTGAAGGAACTAGAAGAGGAAGTTTTTGATACCAATCATGGAAAAGTAGGAGCATATTTACTCTTCTTGTGGGGTTTTCCCGATGAAATTGTTGAAGGTGTTGCGAAGCATCAGGATAAGGAGCATTTAATTAATTCTGATTTTGGTATATCAGCAGCTGTATTTTTGTCTCACATGCTCATTGAAAGAAAAAAAATAGATGATGATTTTGTCGAAGAGTTAAAGATTACTGAAAGCCTTTCAAAGTGGGAGAAAATTGCTAACCAAATTTTATCGGATGCTTGATAAAGATTGGTTTTTTTGAATTCAACAAAAATGGCGGTGTCTTTTTTTGTTAAATGAAAAATAAATTATCAATTATCACTGTAACGGTAGTTTTCTATTATAGGATGTGTATTGTGGATAGTTTGCCCAGTATATTATGTGTAGATGATGAGAAGAATGTGCTTGATGGTTTGAGTCGTATTTTATTTGAACACTTCGAGGTTGAAACTGCTACAAGCGGAGCAGAAGGCCTTGAGCTTATAAAGAGCAATAATTTCACCGTCATTATTTCCGATATGCGTATGCCTGAAATGAACGGTGCCGAGTTTTTATCTAAAGCCTTGGCCTTAGCGCCTAACTCGACTCGTATACTTCTTACTGGACAATCGGACATGGATTCTGCGATAGCCGCGGTAAACGATGGCAATATTTTCAGGTTTTTACTCAAACCTTGCCCTGAAGAAAAATTAATCGCAAATATTAATGAGGGGGTACGTTTAAATCAATTAATAAAAGCTGAAAAAGAACTACTAGAAAAAACACTAAGAGGATCTATTAAGGTCTTAACTGAAGTACTTAGTATGGTAGCTCCTACAGCATTTAGTCGCTCGACCTATATTAAAGATTACGTTTCACACATGGCGAGTGCGACAAATCAGAAGGGTATATGGGAATTTGAAATTGCTGCTATGTTATCTCAGGTCGGCGCAATAATTTTACCCCCTGAATTATTAAAAAAAGCATTCAGTACAGTGCCACTTAGCGAAGACGAAAGAGAGACTATGAAAAGTATACCAATGGCAGGGGCGAAGCTAGTTGATACTATCCCCCGACTTGGAAATATTGCACTAATGATTGAGTCTCAATTTGGCACAGATAGGGATTTAGAATCACTGACGGGTAAGGTGCAAGCGGGAGCGAGAATGCTGCGAATCGCCAGTATGCTTGATAAAATTATCTTGCGAGAAAATACCGAAGTCCTTGAAGCTTGCGCTGTCTTGACCGATATTTATAGTTCCCCTAACGACCGGGTATTTATTGATTCGCTTGCAACCTATCAGTCTAAAAAATCTAATACGATTATCCGTGACGTAGCAATCGGAGACATGAAAAAAGGCATGATTTTAGCCCAAGATGTGTTTACGAAAAATGGTGGTATCGTCCTTTGTAAAGGGCAGACGTTAACATCTCCATTAATCAATCGGCTTATTAATTTTTCTAAAGGGTCAGGCATTGTTGAGCCCATTAGTGTAGGAATAAAAAAGAAATAAGTCGTTAAAAATCACCGCCTACTCAGTAAAGAATGGTTCGAGGATGCTTTGACTTATAAACTTCCAGGCATTCTCGAAATCTGAATCATCTAATGAGGGCTTACCTAATAGCAACTGAATTTGAGTGGCAAAATCTGCATAGGTTTGAGTCGAAGCCCAAATACCAAAAAATAGATGTTGCGGTGAAACTGGCTTTATTAAGCCTTGTTCTATCCAGCTATTAATGACCGCCACATCCCGTTCAAACTGAGGTTTTGCATGTTCTAAAATGTGCGCACGAAGTACCGGGGCACCGTTAATAATCTCATGAGCAAATACTTTTGAGGCATCGGGGTAGTCCCTCGACAGCTGTAATTTTTTCTTGATGTATCTTTCCATGATCTCTCTGGGCGAGAGGCCTGGTTCTTCAAATACATGCATCTTTTCAATCCAAAGATCGAGAACATGCTCGAGAACTTTAGCGTAAAGGACTTTTTTGGAAGGAAAATAGTAGATCAAATTCTGTTTCGATAGCTTAGCCTCATCTGCTATCGCATCCATAGACGAACCACTGAAGCCTTTGCTCGCAAAGATCTTCTCTGAGGCACGTAAAATACGAGCTTCAATCTGTTGTCTATTTTCGGAAGGTTCGCGAGCTTTTCTTTTTTTCATGTTGTCGTTATTCATAAGCCTCTTATTAGCGGGCTTCTTATCTAGTTTGAAAATTTAACATAAACTGTTAAGTGAATCTTAAAAAGTGTCCCTATGCTCAGTCAAATTTTACAGTAAAGTGACATCTTACTTGAGCAGTTGCATTTTATTTTACCAAAGGGTAAAGTTTATGTCATGAACTAATAATTGCATATATTGTGCGGCTATAATCGGTCAATACTCTGGACATTTAGCTTGGTTAACATTGAAGCTTAGATCCTAGATAATGGTGCTTAAATAGTATAATGAAGCAGTAATGTCATAAAAGTGTTGTACCGAGTCAGTAATAATAGATTTTTTACTGTTTTATCATTAGTTTAGCTACTTAACTTAACTATTCGAGCTAAGGTAAATTTTGCAGCTGAGCAGTCAGATAATAGCTGAAAACGTGCAATAAATAGGTAGAAATAGATAAGTAAACGCTAGATAAAAGCATAATCGGAACGGGTCTAATACTAAGTGAAAGCAAAAGTTGTTAATTTTGGGTCAATTAATATTGATCATGTCTATAAAGTAAACCATTTTGTTCAGCCTGGTGAAACCCTATCGAGTTTGGGTTTAACAACCGGTCTGGGCGGCAAGGGCGCAAACCAATCCGCAGCACTTGCCCGGGCAGGGGTCGATGTAGCCCATATTGGTCGTATATCCAAAGCAGATCAATGGGCTTTAGAGATGCTAGCATCGTTAAATGTCAAGACAGATTGCATTTCGCTCATTGATGGGCCCAGTGGCCACGCTATTATTCAGGTGGACGATAAAGGTGAAAATGCCATTGTTTTACACGGTGGTGCTAATCAAGGGTTTCAACATTCAGATCTTCAACAAATTTTTAATGAACTGGATTCGGTTGAATATTTACTAATGCAGAACGAAACCAATTTACTTGCTCAAGCGTTCGAATTAGCCAAACAAAAAGGCATTAAAATAGTATTTAATCCTGCTCCTATGACAGACGGTATTAAAGATTTGCCTCTTCAAACTTTAGATACCTTAATTGTCAACCAAGGTGAAGCTCAAGCCCTTTGTGGAGCAAGTTCGCTGGATGATATCGTCCAAGAATTGAAAACTATGTTGCCCAATGTGCGAATCGTTATCACCCTAGGAGGGGAAGGCGCTTTACTCATTTCTGCTGATGGTGAAATTAGTCGTAGTCGAGTTGAGGCTGAGCGTATTGTAGATACAACTGCTGCAGGTGATACTTTTGTCGGCTATTTTTTAGCAGGCTTAGTGGACGGATTAAATGAGAAAGACTGTCTACTCAGAGCCTGTCAGGCCGGCGCACTAGCCGTTACTCGTGAGGGTGCAATAAGTGCCATTCCTGCGCTGAATGAACTCGACACATAATAGCCGCGCAATTTATTTATATTTTAGGTCGACTAAACAAAAGGGGTACTCACCATGCATAAAATAATTATTGATACAGATCCAGGCATTGATGATGCCCAGGCAATTGCCTTCGCTATTGCACATCCTGATATTGAATTGCTCGGCCTAACGACCGTTTTCGGCAATGCTGATGTCAGTATTACCACTAATAACGCGCTACTTTTGCTCGATTTATTTGCTCGACCTAATATCCCGGTTGCTGGTGGAGAAGGTAAACCCTTGCAACAAGCGAAGTTCCCACCGGCTGATTTTGTGCATGGTACTGATGGTTTAGGAAATTTAAATTTACCTTCATCTGATCGTAAAGCATTAGACGAAAGTGCAGCAGAATTTATTGTTCGTCTTGCCAACGAGCAGCCTGGTGAAATAACTATTGTAGCAATCGGCCCTCTGACGAATATAGCAAAAGCGGTAATGCTTGATCCTCAGTTACCAAGTAAGATAAAACAACTGGTGATTATGGGCGGTACTATTGATGAGCCAGGTAATGTCAGTCCTATTGCTGAAGCTAATTTTATTAACGATCCTCATGCTGCTGATATTGTTCTTTCCCATGATTGGCCAGCAACTTTAATTGGCTTAGACGTCACACATAAAGTGATGCTGACTGATGGCAATTTGAAAGAGCTTAAAGATAAAGCCAAAAAGACGGGGCAATTCCTTTGGGACAGTAGTCGTTTTTATGTGGACTTTTATGTCAATCGTCGAGGGCCTGAAGAGCAGGATCTAGAACGTTCCTGTGCAATGCACGATGCCAGCGCTGTGGTTTATGTGGTTGCCCC
The DNA here is from genome assembly GCF_002157225.2 of Agarilytica rhodophyticola. NCBI lineage: Bacteria > Pseudomonadati > Pseudomonadota > Gammaproteobacteria > Cellvibrionales > Cellvibrionaceae > Agarilytica > Agarilytica rhodophyticola. Next base: position 4,150,998 of record NZ_CP020038.1, on the reverse strand, counting down.
GGATGCCTTTGAAGTGGTTTCCGGTGCGGCAAGGGTTATCACAGATGGAGTAGCTATTGGTCAAGTTGCGATCGATCGAAAAGGCAATGAATATCTAGTGTCTCATTGGGATGATAGGCCTAACACCCATGCTGCTATGCAATTAGATGCGGAGCGTGTAAGGCGTGTATTTCTCGATGCGTTAATAGAACATGCGCCAGTCTAATTTTTTGATTTTAGGTTCTATTTTTTAAGCTTGTTTTCTGGCCACAGTGTTGAAGTAGATATATTAGATTTTTAGCATTTATCAATAAGACGGCTGTCGATATTAACGATATTGTATGTATCTCGTCAGCTGTCTTTCATAACACTCTTCTTTTTATACCTCTCCATAGCGACGATTTCCGCAAATCTCTTATTACTTTGTATTCACCCTTGATAATTTTATTCTTAGGCTTTTGTTAGGGCTGTTAGATGTATTAGCTTAGCGTAAAAAGAATCTACCCCTATCGAATTTATTTTTTATATTTATTATACGTTATTTCATCTAAGCTGCAGTTCTATTTTTAAAAAAAGTGTCGCTAAAGATATTTTTTGTCGATAGAAAAAAATTTCCTTAAGTGTTACGTTAAATTAATAATTAAACATAATTAATTTAATTATTAGAGCGGCTCCTAAAATACATTAAAGCGATCTAATTGATATTTTTATTGCATGAATGAAACGTACAGCAAATAAAAGCCGTTGTTTTCCAGTGATAAAAATAATCATGACGTAGTTTTCAAAATATCTAAACGCACAACGGTTAAAGAGTGTATAACGATGATAAAACCATTTTATTTACTTGTTATCGCATTATTAAGTGTCAATGCGATTGCCCAGCCAACAGCACCCACTGGTAAAAAATGGGTTAAGCAAAATAATCTTTCTGATGAGTTTAATAACGGGTTTAACGATTCTAAATGGACAAAACCTTTATGGAACTATGGTGTGCCGGTTAATATGGTTGCGCAAAATTCTGGTGTTTCCAATGGCAATCTATGGATCAAAGCCACGCTTAACAATTCTTCACAAAGATGGTTTCAGACATCAAGAGTCATGTCTAAGGCTCAAATTAAATACCCTATGTATACTGAAAGCAGAATAAGAACAGCACATATTTCTGCATTTAACACTTTTTGGTTGAACAACGGTGATATTAACAATAGAGATGAAATTGATGTTATCGAAAATAATTCCAAGCCCTCGTGTGGCTGCCAACCTGACTTCCCGTGGCAAATGAATTCACAGTATTTTCATGTAGTAAATGGCGATACTAAGAGAAATGCCGATAATTTTGATAATAGAAATTTATCTAATAGTAACCCGCTAAAAGGTGTGCGTTGGAACGAAGATTACCATGTGGTAGGCGTATGGTGGAAAGACGCAAAGAATATTCAGTTTTATTTAAATGGAGAACCTGCTGGTAAAGTTGTGTCTGCGCGAAATTTCACAAGGAACTTGAATTTAATTTGGGATCTTTGGACTGCCGATGCCAACTATCTTGGTGGTTTAGCTGTGCGCAGTGATCTCAATAACAATGCGATAAATACTATGTATGTCGACTGGGTTCATACTTATAAATTAGTAGACGACGACGGTGCCAATAATGGTGGTGGTCGCGTTTCTGTACCCGCTAAAATAGAAGCTGAAAATTACGCTAACTTTTTTGATACCACACCGGGTAATGCCGGTGGTCAATTTCGCAATGACAATGTAGATATACAAAGTACTACTGATGCGAACGGCGGTTATAACATTGGTTGGATCGATGGTAATGAATGGCTTGAGTACCCCATCAGTGTGACTCGGGCTGGTGAATATAGAGTAGATACTCGTGTTGCATCACAAGCTGGTAATGGTATGTTTTCTATTGAAGTTGATGGTGTAACTCGCGGTGATACTGTTGCTGTTGGCGACACCGGTGGATGGCAAAACTGGCAAACAAAATCTACATCAATAGGTCGGTTATCCCCCGGTAACAAAACTTTGCGTGTGCAAGTACAAGCGGGTAACTTTAATTTGAATTGGTTGGATGTTGTTCGTACCGGCAACGGTGGTGCAGTCGATCAATGTGATACTACTTTACAATGTCGAAATATCTTTGGTAATCGTGCAACGGATTGCCGAGATAGTCAAAGTAATACAAGTGTCTGTATGTGTGGTTCTTCACCTTGTAATTAGGATCTAGTGGTTTTCTAAACGCTTCCCTACAGGTATTCTTCCGCACTTGTAGGGAAGCAAAATTGACTCCCTTCCTCATCTGTATAGTTTCTTCCAGGCTCTCAGAAAGCCTAGTTGAAGCTTTCCAATTCTTTCAGCTGACGACTCTAAATAGCAATGATTTAAGATGCTAGAACTGGTAGAGTATGCTTTTGGCGTGTCGAGTCACAAATTCTACGAATTAATCTATATACCGTGTCTAGGTAAGTAGATAGACAAGCCTCAAGGCAATAATTTTAATAATACGTTTTACATCCAAGGAAATTACGCTATGACAACTGTTATTACCCTCGTGGGCATGATTACGTTGCTAGCCATCGCTTTTGCATTGTCTCGTCATCGAAAATCGATCAATATTCGCACGGTCGCAGCTGCATTTGGTTTGCAATTTTTTATTGGTGCAATTGCTCTTTATGTCCCTGCGGGAAAAACAGTGCTTGAGTCGCTGTCAAATGGTGTTTCCGGGGTATTAAAGTATGGTCAGTCCGGTATTAATTTTATGTTTGGAGATATTGGGCAATTCAAAATAGGTTTTGTTTTCGCTTTTCACGTACTACCTATTATCATTTTTTTCTCGGCACTTATATCGGTACTTTACTACCTGGGTATTATGGGGTTTATCGTTAGAGTGCTCGGTGGCGCCTTACAAAAGCTTTTACAAACCAGTCGCGCTGAATCTCTCTCGGCTACGGCTAATATTTTTGTTAGTCAGACAGAAGCGCCTCTGGTAATAAAGCCTTTTATTAGCGGTATGACCCGCTCGGAGTTATTTGCCGTTATGGTGGGAGGGATGGCCACGGTTGCAGGTTCTATACTCGCCGGTTACGTCGCTTTTGGTGCAGAGATGAAGTATCTATTGGCAGCCTGTTTTATGGCCGCTCCCGGTGGTTTTTTAATGGCAAAAATGATGATGCCTGAAAGTGAATCTTTCGATGATGATCAGACAGTTTTACAAGAGGAACATGATCAGTATGCCAATGTTATCGATGCTGCGGCTACAGGCGCCAGTGAGGGTTTGAAGCTAGCGGCCAATATCGCCGCCATGCTCATTGCTTTCGTGGCTTTAATTGCCATGCTCAATGGTATTATTGCTTGGTTAGGTTCACTGTTTGGTATGCCTGATTTATCCATGCAAATGATTTTGGGCTACTGTTTCCAACCGGTGGCATTTTTATTGGGAGTGCCTTGGTCTGAAACCCAAGTTGCCGGTAGTCTTATTGGCCAAAAACTTGTGCTTAATGAATTTATTGCCTTTGCCGATTTTGCCGAGCAAAAAGAAGCCTTAAGTGATTATTCGAAAGTAGTAGTGACATTTGCGCTGTGCGGTTTTGCTAACTTTTCTTCCATTGCCATTGTTATCGGAGGCTTATCCAGTATCGCGCCCAATAGACGATCCGATGTTGCACAAATGGGTCTGCGTGCAGTGTGCGCAGGCTTTATGGCAAATTTAATGAGTGCAACAATTGCAGGGTTTTACTTGTCTTTGTCATAGACCCAGTCTATGTAGAGACATTTTATAAAACTAGGAAATACAATAATTGAATTTGCGCGAGCTTAGCATGCAAAAAATGAGTGTATGAGCTGGTAGAGTTTTCACCGGCGTTTTACTTCCGGCTCCATATTTTTGTTGCTTTGCCTGTGCCCGCGTGAGGTATTCTTCCTCTCTCCGCAACTTTTGGTATTTGCTTAGGGATACCTGAGCCATCTAATGTTAATCCCTTCATACCAATGGCAAGCTGATCCATGTTGTGGTCATTAATAGCTTCTTTAGCATCTTTTCGCTTGGTATTCATTAGTGGTTTTTTACTACTCGCTTTTGCCGCCATTTTACTTTTAGCTTTTTTTGTAGACTTTAGTATCGGTCTATTAATATGGGAGCTATATTTACCATAAACTTCATTGCCCATTGCGATGTCTGCCTCCGTCATTCTTTAGTGAAAGATTTTATATACTATTAATAGTATTAAATCGTAATACTTAAGTGTTTTATGCTTTTTAGTAGACGTGACAAAAATTAAGTTCGATTCACGTCAGCTTGCTAGAACCTTATCTACCAATTCGATTTCCAGGAGTGATTAAAGAAAATAGCGTATGCTATTTATATTGCTAAATTAAACTATGAAATAGGTTCTGGCTGGCTTGCTCTAATGTGCGTTTACAGACGTTAGTGTTGCGTTTTATATATAAAATCTGCATTGGGAGCGATGGTTTTGAGTAAGGATAAAATATGTTGTCGCTGACTGATTCTTGCTTCCTTCCTTTCTATTAATTCAACCGTTTTAATTTTCTTAAAGTCTTGCTCATAAAAACGTAGTCTATCCAGGGCAGAAATTAAAGGTGAAAGGCTGGGATTATAAGCGGCGTTTTCAATATATATGCCGAATACTTCGGTGTTTTTATTTTCTTCACTCAAAACTTCTAGGCGGACAATAGCTGGAGATTGAGTATGGGGCGCGTAACTATGTTGGAGATTAATATAAGCGTCTGATGTCTCTTGTTTGTTCTGTGTGTGTGAAAACAACATCTTTTCAGAGCCTAACTCTTTTGGCCCAAAAGGTTCAGGTAATAGATCACTAAGAGAAAGAGTGGGCTTGTCTAAAACAATAATTTCTATTGCTGCTGCATCTTTTATCTCATTAATAAATTGTCGGCAGTGACCGCAAGGTGGATGGGTAATGGCGATACGAACCACGCCTTTTTCGCCATGCAGTAATGCGTTGTTAATCGCGGACTGCTCAGCATGGATAGTACTTGCAAGGGCGTCGCCAGCAATTTCTAAATTGGCACCGAGATATAATGCGCCGCTTTTACCTTCGACAACCGCGCCCACATAAAACTCCGATGTTGCAGGCAGGGCATAGTGACGAGCTAGAGGGAGAAATTTCAGCATTAGCTCTGCTAGGTTTGCAGGTACCTGCAAAAGTTGTGTTACCAGATCAGCGGGCAGTACACCATTAAAATTATGCGCATTAATATGGTGTTGAATAACTGCTTGTTGCTGGGGTGAAAAACTATTGAGTGCTTGTCGAATGATATCTTCGTTCATCGTATTACCTCATGAGAGACAACAAGTTCTACATGACTAGTGGGACGGAAATAACATGTTTAGTTGGCAGTAAAAAATAAAAAAATACTCTTACCCTCAAAAACCCAAGGTTTAAGAGGGTAAGTGCTGGTTTAAAATTCTTTTGTAAAGCGTAAGCCAAATTCGCTGCGATCGTTATTTAAAATAACCAGTATGTAATCCCCGGTGTTTAAACGGGCGTTTTCATATTTTTCATCGAAGATGTTGCGCCCGTAAAGCCCCACCGTCCAGCTTTCATCCGGTGATAAATAGCTCACGTCAAAATTCACCAGATCACGACTATTGAGTGATGTTAAACGGCCAGGGTCATCGCTGGGCTCACCAAACATATCATCGCGATAGGAGTAATCTGCACGTAAGGTAACCGTGCCGCCGGTAGCAACGGAGAAGGCATACTGTGGACTTATCGAGGCGGTTATCTCTGGTGTTAGCGGCGCCACTGCGTTTTCATCATCCACGTCGACATCGATATAGCCAAGAGAGGTATTTAGGAAGAAATCGCTGACTATACGCCAGGAGCTTTCCCACTCCAATCCTCTTGAGGTTTGGTCGACAATGATGTTGACTGTATTAAAGCCATTCGCAGTAGTGGTGCTTACCTGATAGGGTAGGTCACTATACTCTGTGTTAAATACCGCCAAGCTCATTTGCAGGCTATTGGTCAGTTGGCCTTTGATTCCTACTTCATAATTAAGTGCGGTAATATTATCGAGATCCTGATCGAAGCAGTTGACCGGATCCAGGACTCCAGTAGCGAAGTCGAATGAACCAAACAAACAGAATGGGCGCGGATTAAACTGACCGGACTGGAAGCCATTTGAAATACTGGCATAGGTAGACATGCCACTATCGAGTTCATAAGTCGCCGATAAATCCCAACTGGTCTCCGTAAAGGTTTCTTCTGCGGTGGCTTGAATCAGACCGAAATTGATATCCACTGCCGCTTCTTTTTCGTCCTCAGTAAAGCGAATGCCGCCGCCGAGTCGCAATTTGTCTGAGACGTTGTAGCCGATATTGGCGTATATCGCCTGGCTGGTAGTCTCTTGTGACAGAGTTTCGCTACCTGGGCCTCCATTAAAGGTGAAATTAGGCTGCAAGGCAAAGCCATCTTCCTCGAAGAAATAGACCCCAGACACAAAGTCCCACTTATCATAGGTGCCGTTTAACTGCACTTCAAAAGAAGACTGATCCGCTTCACCTTCTTCGCCAAAGGCGAGGAAGTTAGTAATGGTGCCATCGTCGTCAAGGCCGGTGGTATAGTCGGATGTGCGATCACTGGCAATAACTTTCAGATTTAAGGTATCAGATATGGTCCAGTCTGCGGTGATTGAGACTCCAGAAGCGGAGTTTTCATTATCCACAAGATCCGCTTCACCGGTGGCATTATCATAAGGGTCAGCAGGCTGATCAGCATTCGATAGACCTGCCTGTGCAGGTGCACCGTTGGGAATCTCGTCAATCAGAGTGCGATAGGGGCCAAGACCACTTTCGGCATCATTGGCATCGGCACTTAACAGTAGTGAAAAGCTATCGCTGGGTGTCCAGAGTATGCTGATACGACCCGATAGGTCTTCAAATTCACCTACTTCGGTGCTGGTATCCACATTGACAAAGTCGCCCACTCCGTCGCGGCTTTCAAAGCTACCAGAAGCGGATATTGCCAGTTGGTCATTGATTTGATAGCTGCCATAGAGCGAGGCATTGGCGCGGCCGCGACTGCCGGCTTGTAGGGATAGTTTGGCAAAATCATCCCCATCCCCAGGTTTGCGGGTGATAATATTAATGGCGCCACCGATGGAGTTACGGCCATAAAGGGTACCTTGGGGGCCGCGCAATACTTCTACTCGCTCAGTACTGGCAAGGCTTAGGTTTTGTCCCAGTTGTCGCCCTAGGTAGACACCATCTACATAGACCCCAACGCCTGGATCAGTGGTGATCAAGTGATCTTGTAGACCGATGCCACGAATAAAGGGATTGGCCGATGTTACTTGCCCACCGCCAAAGCCAGTTACATTCAAGTTGGGAACAAATTTACCTATATCAATGAGACCGCTAATGCCTTGTTTCTCTATCTGATCAGAGGAGAATGCACTTATCGCAACCGGAACTTCATAAATACTTTGTTCGCGCTTCTGCGCGGTTACCACAACCTCTTCAAAGAAGTTTTCCTGAGAATCATTATTGCTGGCTGTCTGTGCCAAGCTGTCAGGTATGCCGGTAAGAGTAAGCAGTGGTGTAAAGGCCACTAAGGATTTTTTTAATTTCATGTATATTTTTCCCCTGTCAAATCGCTGTTTGCTAGTAGAGTCTCGCTAACGAAATACTTTTGAAGGTATTGCAAAAAGGTGTTTGCTTTGTCAATCCGAGAAATGACCTCGTGATCAGCTCTACAGCCCATCATTCTTATTGTGAAATTAATTGCCAATGTGAAATTGATTAAAGGTGCCCCACAACAATGGCTTTAACCCCATGGCAAAACGAACGAAGCGAATTTGACCTTATAAATTATATTTTTATAGTGCGCTTAAAATTTATTTTACCTAATGGTCAATAATTTGCAAGGCGTGGTTATCATTAATTTAACCCTAACAGGGGCTGGTGCGTTAAGGTAAAATGCTCGGCTATTTGTTTACCAGAGCAATTATTATGGCAAAAAAGTTTTACGTAGTATGGAAAGGTCGAGAAACAGGCATTTTTACCGACTGGAACACATGCAAAAAGCATGTTGACCAATTTCCAGGTGCGCGCTACAAATCTTTCAAAACAAAAGAAGAAGCCGAGCAAGCTTTTAACGGCAAGCCTTCCTCCGCTGCACTTGGCACATCCAATAAGCGCGCTACTGCCTCATCTTCTGCTAACAAAGGGCTTAAAACCTACAATGGCGATGAAATAGCAGCGATGACGATGGATACCAAAGTTTTTACCGATGGCGGCTGTGAGCCTAACCCCGGTGAAGCGGGCTCTGGTATTGCGGTTTATCGTAATGATGTGCTCGATGAATTATGGTACGGCTTGTACAATCCTAAAGGCACTAATAATACTGCTGAACTAAATGCACTGCATCAAGCATTATTGATGGCTCAAAGCGAAATTCAGCAAGATCGTTCTATTGCGATCTATTGTGACTCCAAGTACTCAATTCAATGTATTACTCAGTGGGCGGCTGGCTGGCAAAAAAAAGGCTGGAAAAAATCTGGTGGCGAAATTAAAAACTTAGCCCTTATTAAAGAAATGTTTGCCCTTTATCAAGAGCTAAAGAGCGATATTAATATTTTCCATGTGAATGGTCATGTTGGTGTTGAAGGTAATGAACTTGCCGATAGAATGACAATGGTGGCAGTAGAAAGAAAAGATAAATCGTTTTCGCGTTTTAAAGATACCCTTGATATAGGCACTATTTTAGCGATGCGTGCTGGTTAGTTGGTTAGTGTAAGAATCCTTGCTAAAGGTTCTATGTTAAAAACACCCTTCTTAGGTCACACTTTATTTGCCCAATCTAATGATAACGGTGTGTTATGGGTAAGACAGAGCTTCTGTATATGTCTAACATAATAAAGAAGCTCTAATGTTTCCCTATAAAAAGAGATTCATTGTTTGCTGCCATTTAAATGCTCAATGTGCTTTGAGGTGGCAAGCCCTAAGCATTCAACATTTCAAGTTCTTCGGTTTTCTCCATCCAGCTTTCTTCTTTACTTTCCAGTGTTTCTCGAAGTGTCTTTTGTTGTTGAATTAGGGTTTGTAGTTTTTCGTTATTGCCTTCATATAGACTAGGGTCGGCTAATTCCTGTGTGACTTGATCCAGCGCTTGCTGATATTTTTCGATGTCTTTTTCGAGTTTTTTGATAGCATTGGTGAGCGGTTTTAATTTTTCTCTGGCAGCAGCGGCGGCTTGCCGTTTACTTTTTTTATCTGAGCTTTTATCAGTGTTTGGTGAATCTTTTGGGATGTTTTTATCGTTATCAGTATTGTTCCCGGTACCTTGGTTTTTATTCAGCAACCAGTGGTGATAATCGTCCAGTGTGCCATCGAAGGTTTGTACTTTATTATTATCCACCAATAAAAAGGTATCGACGGTGTTTTTCAGAAGATGACGATCGTGTGATACCACCACAATAGCCCCTTCGAACATTTGCAACGCGAGGGTCAGGGCATGTCGCACTTCTAGGTCAAGGTGGTTGGTCGGTTCATCGAGCAGTAATAAATTGGGCTTTTGCCAGGCAACAATTGCCAGGGCAAGACGTGCCTTTTCGCCGCCAGAAAAATGGGTGATATTTTCAAAAGCGCGATCGCCGGAAAAACCGAAACTGCCGAGAAAATTGCGAATACTTTGTTCGCTTTCCTGTGGTTTAATCCTTTGTAAGTGCAGGGCGCAAGATGCGTCGAGATCAAGTGCTTCGAGCTGATGCTGAGCAAAGTAACCGATACGCAGATGTGTGCCTTCAGATAAATCTCCTTGTACCAGGGCATTTTCTCCGGCGAGAGTTTTCATCAAGGTGGATTTTCCGGCACCGTTACTTCCTAACAAGCCTATACGAGAGGTGGACAATATATTTAGTTCAATTTTGTCTGCAAGGACTTTATCTGCGCCGTAACCAATAGCCGCTTGGCTGAGGTTTATTAAAGATTGCGGCAGTTTCTCAGGTGTCGGAAAGCGAAAGCTAAAAGGGGACTCAATATGTGCCGGCGCAATCATTTCCATGCGCTCCAGTTCTTTAAGTCGGCTTTGTGCCTGTTTGGCTTTGGTGGCTTTAGCACGAAAACGACGGACGAAATCTTCAATTTCTGCCACACGTTCTTGCTGCTTTTTGTAAGCGGCCGCTTGTTGGGCGAGGCGTTCAGCCTTTTGTTTTTCGTAGGAGGAATAATTGCCTACGTAAGTATCTAATTGGCGGTTATGAATACTGACAATATTGCCCACCACGTTATCTAAGAACTCACGATCATGAGACACAATAAGTAAGGTACCACGATAATCATTGAGCCAATTTTCCAGCCAGTAGGTAGCATCTAAATCTAGGTGGTTGGTGGGCTCATCCAACAACAAGAAGTCAGAGCGACACATCAGTGCCTGAGCGAGGTTTAGACGAATGCGCCAGCCACCTGAAAAATCGGTCACCTTGCGCCCATCATCACCGTTGTTAAAACCAAGACCATGCAGGAGCTGCTGGGCACGGGAGGTGGCGCTATAACCTTGGATACTCTCCATTTTTTCGTACAGGTGTGCGAGCTTTTCGCCACCTTCGCACTGAGCTATTTCTTGCTCTAGCTGCCGCAGTTCTTTATCGCCGTCGAGGATATAGTCTAAGGCTGTTTGCGACGATGCTGCCACTTCTTGACCCATATGAGACAGCAGCCAATTTTTGGGAATACTATAACGGCCTTTATCTTCGTGTAACTCACCTAAAAATAGCTTGAATAGGCTGGTCTTGCCTGCGCCGTTTTGACCGATTAAGCCCCATTTTTGACCGGGATATATCGTTAAACTGGCATCGGCAAATAATTCTTTACTGCCCAATTGAAGGTGAATTTGATCAAGTTGAATCATTAAACTAATGGTCTATGTTGGTGGAAAGTAATGGTATTGGTAGAACGCTGTGGTGCGTTTTAAAGCAGTTTTTGCCAGAACATGGCGTAGCCTAATTCTGGATTGAGTTGATAGCCTGCAAAGCCAAATTTTGTATAAGCGCCCTTTGCCCGTTCATTGCCTTCTAACACCTCTAGCGTAATTTTATAGTAGTCATGGCGACGGGCGAAGTCTTCGACGGCTTGTAACAGTGCTTGGGCAGCACCTTTGCCTCGGTATTCGGGGATTACACCTAAGTCATGTATATTGATGGCAGATTTGGCTGCAAAGGTGGCAATATTCTCAAAGCAATTAGCGAAGCCAACAGGCCTATCTTGGTGGTAGCAGAGAAATCCATGGGCAAAATCTTTTTCTGCCATAAGGTCGATACTTTGCTGTGCTATAGCTTGAGGCAAGGCTTCGCCGCCACCCATAGGATCGGCCGAATAGCTCATCAACATATCCCGTAGATGCTGGCGCTGTAGAGGTTGGCTAAAATCTACGTTAATAACCTGGAGTTGTGTGTCTTGTGTGCTCATAGGTACTCTTTTAGGGAAACTCGTTGTATACAAACTTTTTTGCTAGCTTTTTCTTCTGGCAACAAAGATACCACGTAATGGCGCCGGGTGGCCTTCAACAGTAAGCTGAGGGTTGTCCTGGTCGAGGAAATTTTCCAATGATTGAAAGGTCATCCAGTCCGTTGCTCGCTGCTCATTAACGGATGTGGCGTCGCTACCTACATAGCGTACGTTGTCAAAGCCACACTTTTGCAACCACGAGATAAGAGTGGGAGCACTGGGAAGGAACCAAACATTATTCATCTGTGCATAGCGTCCTTCTGGTACTAAGCTTTGTCCCAGTTCTCCCTCGATAATGAGCGTTTCTAATATTAGCTCGCCGCCAGGTCTTAAGGTGCTTCGCAATTGCCTCAAGTGATCCATAGGGGAGCGGCGATGGTAGAGCACACCCATAGAAAAAGTGGTATCAAATGCGGATAAGTTATCCGGTAACTCTTGAATTCCGACAGGCAAGATATCCACTGCAAGTTGGTTAAGGTATTTTTTGATCATATGAAACTGCACGATAAAACGCGGCGAGGGGTCAATCCCGATAACACGTTTAGCACCTTCTCCCAGCATGCGCCAACAGTGATAACCGTTACCACAACCAACATCCAGTATCGTACGATTTTTTAATGGCGCAATATGAGGTAATAAGCGCTCCCATTTCCAGTCAGATCGCCATTCGGTGTCGATATGTATGCCAAATAGTTGAAAGGGGCCTTTACGCCAGGGTATAAGCTTGCGCAGGCATTGCTCTAAGATCTCCTTTTGTTGCGCACTGCAGTCATCAGCATTACCGATGCTGACTTCACTTTTTAGAGTATAAGTAGATGGCGAGAGCGAGGGTAATGCATCAAAAGCGGCTAGCCATTGTGCTAAATCACCATAGCGTTGGTGAGATAAATTGTGTTCGATCTGCGCCGGTAAGACTTCTGCCCAGGGTTTCAATGCTGTGCGTGACAGCTCATCGATAAGTTGTGAATAGTCGATCATTGTTTGAATGTAATAAAGGATGAAAAATTAAAACATTGAAACCAGAGTTCGGTATTTTTAAAACCGATGTCCTCTAGTCTTTGGCGGTGCACGTCAAATGATTCAGGTATCAACACATTCTCAATAGCATTGCGTTTTTGGGCAATTTCCATGTCGCTGTAGCCATTGGTTTTTTTAAAGTAATGATGGAACTCGGTCATCAACTCATTGTGGTGATTATTACTAAACTTGAGCTTCTCCGATATGATGAGTATTCCCCCTGGCAGCATGCCTTGGTATATTTTGGTAAGCAGCTGCTGGCGCTGTTTAAGGGGAATAAACTGCAAGGTAAAGTTAAGCACGCACACCGAAGCATTGGTAATCTCAACTTTAAGAATATCATCATGGATGAGCTCTACAGGCACCTCTGCGGAGTCCGCATCGATCACTTGGCGGCAGCGTTCTACCATATCTGCTGAATTATCGACGGCGACAATATGTGTGTCAGCCGCGGTGATACGGTGGCGCATAGCCAGAGTAGCTGCACCTAAAGAGCAGCCAAGGTCGTAGCATTTGCTGCCACTTTGATTATAGCGTTCGGCAAATTGGCCGATCATGTGAACAATGGTGCTATAACCAGGAACCGAGCGTTTAATCATGTCGGGGAATACATTAACCACACTTTTATCGAACACAAAGTCGGCAACTTTGCCCAGAGGCTCGCTGTAGATTGTGTCTTTATTATTCTCTTTGTCGTGCTTGTTATCGTTATTAGGTTTTACTGTTGTCATGATTATTTCTATTGCTGGCGCCTTTTTTTGTGCCGCTATTCTACCTCGAATAGACGAATATTTCTTGAATTTATCGCCTTTTATAACCTGTTAGTGGTGCTGGGCAGAGGCCTTATACAGTAGCAGATTATGCTTGTAAGTCTTTTTTACAGGGAAACTAAAGAGAATCAACTACACTTTCTAAAGCATCATATAAAAAATGTACAACACGCTGGATGACTTTTGTGTGCTATGAACGAAGTAGGGAGTGTTTATTGCAGGAATATTTAAACAGCTGATGAGCAAAATTAAATACCAGGACTTATCAATATTAGTGGCAGACGATTTCGGCAGCTTCCGCAGCTTAGTTAATACTATGCTAACGGAGTTGGGGGTCAGTGATATTGAAATGGCGTCTAATGGCGATCAGGTTATCGAAAAGTGTAAGCAGAAAAAATATGACGTTGTCTTGTGTGATTATGATTTAGGGGAGGGGCGCAATGGCCAGCATGTGCTAGAAGCTTTGCGCCATTATAATTACCTTTCCCGCTCCAGTATCTTTATTGTGGTTTCCGCCGAGGCCAGTCGCAACATTGTCATGTCTGCCTATGATTGTGAGCCAGACGATTATTTGATGAAGCCTATTACGGCCATGATACTACGGCAACGTATCGAGCGCTTGCTTGCTCAGAAAGATTCACTTCGGCCAGTGTATACAGCTTTAGATGAAGGCAATATGGAAACGGCCACTGATCTGCTCATTGATTTATCTATAAGTGAAGATCGACAAGCGAGTGCTGCTCAAAAATTACTTGGCCAAGTGTTTATCGAACAGGGAGAACTACAAAAAGCTGAAAAACTTTATATCCATGCCTTAGAGGCAAGACCTCTCGATTGGGCTCGCTTAGGTTTGGCAAGAGTAAAACAATTAAAAGGCGATTTGGACACAGCAGGAGACTGGCTATATCAAATTGTGGAAGAAAACCCTCTGTATTTACCTGCATATGATTTGTTAGCGGAAAACCTCAAGCAAAAAGGGGAGAAAAAAGCCGTACAAGAAACCATCGAAAAAGCGGTTTATGTCTCTCCCATGTCGATATTGCGACAAAGACGTTTGGCGGCTGTTGCAGAAGATAACGATGATGCATTAACAGCCATTGAAGCTCGCCGTAATACACTTAAATTGGGAAAGTTATCGTGTCACGGTTGTGTGGAAGATAACTTAAGCTTTGTACGCACTGTGGCTAATGCGGTGCAAAATCATTCCGAGCTTCCTAAGGAGCTTATTGATGATGCAACTGAGGTATTGAGCCTAACTCGTCAAGAATATGCACTCAGTTCTGAACAAGAGTCAAGATGTCGTTTACTCGAGGGCCGAGTCAGTGCTTGCCTGGGCGATATAACAAAAGCTAAGGCATGTATTGACGATGCGATTGCCGAAGCTACGATCCAAGGTATAGACGCAGATATTGAGCTGATACTACTGTTGTTATCTATTAATGCCGAAGATCAGGTCGAACGTTTTTTAAAAGAGTTACAAGAGAAATATCGAGATGATCAAGAGGCATTGGAAAAGCTTGATCAATTTCTTAGCGAGCCGGCGAGTCATAGCAATCGCCGTTTGGTTGCTGAAGCGAATAAAGAAGGGATTGCTTTGTATACGCAAGGAGAGTTTGATCGCGCTATTGCGTGTTTTGAAAAAGCGCGTACTGTTTTTCCTAAACATGTGGGCATTGGTCTTAATATCGTGCAGGCAGTGATTGGCAAATTGAAAAGCACACCTGAAGATGAAGCGTTAAAAGAAGAATGTCATTCTATTCTCAATGCTGTTGAATCCATAATTGATAATTCCCACAGTCAATATCAACGTTTTATAAAGCTGAAGAAAATATCAGAAGTTTTTCTACTGTGAGGTCAAGCATTATGATGGAAGAAAGAAAACCCATTGATTTTTCTATGGTGCTAGCATCTAGCGTTCATGATATGAAAAACTCGATTGGCATGTTGTTGGCATCACTAGAAGGTGTGATTGCTCATACACAAACAGAGAGTCCAGAACAAACCAAACATTTTAACACCTTGCATTATGAAGCCTCTAGGATTAATAGTGACCTGGTACAGTTGCTCACGATTTATCGTATGGAAAATTCTTTTTTACCTATACAAGTTGATGAACACTATGTGATTGATGTTTTGGAAGACCAAATAGCCCGCAATCATATTTTACTACAAACAAGTGATATTAAGCTGAGTACTCATTGTGATAGAAATTTAAAATGGTATTTTGATGATGATTTACTTGGCAGTGTTATCCATAATGTTTTTGTTAACTGTGTCCGTTATACCAAATCCCGCCTTTTAGTTGAAGCTGAAGTAATAGATGATTTTTTATGTATTACTATCGCTGATGATGGCCCTGGCTATCCTGACTACATGCTGGAAAAGCCACCAGGGTATATTGCAGAAGATGTCTCTTCTACTAGTACGCATTTAGGCCTGTATTTTGCCGATCGTATTGTTGCAATGCATAAGCAGCACGAAAAGCACGGCTATATTTTATTAGAAAATGGTGAGCCGTATGGTGGTGGTGTTTTTAAACTATTTGTACCCTAAATCTTAGACACTATTGAAAAATACAATGTTTTCACGTGTCAATCAGATGCTTAAACGCTAGAAGCACTATTATTTATTGTTTTTTGGTAAATTGAGTGTTTTAGTTTTTTGGAAATATTTATGTGGGCTCTTTATGTGCAATTGTCGTTACTTGTGCTCGAATATGAATTTGAGCGCAATAGTTCTTCATAGATATCTTTTTTTATCTCGTCATCCTTTTTAGATTTAATGCATAGGAGTTTTATACATACTATTTTGTCTGCTAATGAGCAAAAAATAGTAAGTTTGTGTTTTTTATATATAGGTATTATTTTATTTTTTGTTTTTGATAATTATGTCACAAAATAGCACCACGTCATTGAAAATATAAAATACAATGAACTTGTTCACATAATTTGTGAATTGTAATTTAACTAGGAAGTAAGTATGTATCTTCACGGAGGATAAATCCTTGATATGTTTTAGCTAATCCATAAATACCATTTAATTTGACTTTGTTATATTTCAATTTTTTTGAAATATTGCTTTGTTATTTAATTTTATTTCTTACATTGATTTTTATCAGTCTGGAGGATAAAAATATGAAAATGCAGTCATTTAATTATATTGCATCTGTCGCAGCTGTATCTGTTATTTCATTAAGCTCGTCCTTTGCTAATGCTTTTAGTGATTATTGTGATTCAAGTTCTCAAAGCTCTAACGTCGAATGGATTGAGTCTATTGCTATTAATGGCAAAGAATTCGCGTCTGGCAATAACGATGGGTATATAAGACATCCTGAAATTGTCGCCATGCTGGCTCCTGGAACTAACGAAATTACATTAACACCAGGGTTTCCTTTTAATGTCGCATTCAGTGAGACGTGGACTGGTTGGATCGACTTGAACGGTGATGATCTTTTTACTGATTATGAAAAGATTTTTGAGTTTCGTGCAACTACCCCAGAAACAGTAAGCTTTGAAATTCCTGAAGACTTGGATATTGGCTTGGCGACCTTGCGTGTTGTGATGAGTTACGATGGCTATAATCAGCCTTGTGGCGAATATGTATATGGTGAAACAGAAGATATGGCAGTATCTGTCGATCCATTACTTTTCCTTGATTAGTCGTTAAGGGTTTTATTTGTTATCGCAGCTGCTCATGTGCATATGGGCAGCTGTTACCTATTTTTAGAATAGGGTAAATAGTAAATTACCTAGTTTTATTCCTTGGAATTTTATTTTTTGTGTATGGTATGTCTTACGCTGCTGCTTCCTGATTGTTGACTTGTCTTTTTTAATCGTCTTTTGAGCTTTTTCGATAGCCCATCTACAGCTTCGTATGTTTGCAATTGCTTGCCTGTCCTCTCA
The DNA here is from genome assembly GCF_002157225.2 of Agarilytica rhodophyticola. Taxonomy (NCBI): domain Bacteria; kingdom Pseudomonadati; phylum Pseudomonadota; class Gammaproteobacteria; order Cellvibrionales; family Cellvibrionaceae; genus Agarilytica; species Agarilytica rhodophyticola. The sequence continues at coordinate 4,133,842 of NZ_CP020038.1, read as the reverse complement.
TAATATTTTCTTCCATAATTTTCTACTTGAGTCATCATTGGTGGGCTCGATTCTGAGAATCGTGCATATCTAATATGAGACTTTGTTGTTTTACTTCCATGATAATTTGCATGTCTTTCTTCATGCCCAGGGGTAAGCCATCTCGTTGCTCCCTTATCTTGCGTACATGTAACACAATATGGCAGTATGTTCGGCATTTTGCTTCTCTCCTATTCATTATGTAAAACTAACTTTCGAATTGAATGATGTATACGGTATTGTGTAGCTTTAGCTGGTATTAAGTTTGTTTTTTATAGAAGGCGCAAACATTTATGCTGAACGAGTGTACTAATGTTGAATTTTTATTTTTTGCCCATAATATATTAAATTATTCGCCAGGGAGTTAATCACAATATGAATACATTTCAACTTGCGCAAATTAATATCGCCAAAGCTCGGGCGACCATGGACTCTGACATAATGAAAGGATTTGTCGATCGTCTGGATGAAATTAATGCGCTAGCGGATAAATCTGAGGGCTTTGTCTGGCGATTACAAACGGATGAAGGGGATGCGACTTCCATCCAAGCCTATGATGATCCAATGATAATTGTCAATATGAGTGTCTGGCAAGACCTGGAGTCACTTAAGAACTTCGTTTATAAGACAGTTCATGTGGATCTCATTCGTGATAGAAGTGCCTGGTTCGACAAAATAACCAGTGCCCATCAAGCCTTATGGTGGATACCTGCAGGCCATATTCCTACTGTAGAAGAAGGTAGAGAGAAGCTGGAGATTTTACAGCGACAGGGTCCAAGCCGCGAAGCATTTACTTTTGCCAAGCCATTCGACCCATAAAGATTAAGATTTTCCCTCAATTACCGATAGCCACATGGAAGTGGCGTATTAGAGTAATGCAGGAGCAATTACCGATAGCCACATGGAGGTGGCGTATTAGAGTAATGCAGGAGCAATTACCGATAGCCACATGGAGGTGGCGTATTAGAATAATTTTAAAATGATATAGGGTTAAGACGTCTTAACCCTACTGATCAAAAGTCCCTATAGCTCAACAATCTCCAAACCTATTTTTTCTGCACTTTCTCGCTGGCCATTACTGGTTATTACCGCTGTGCTGGCTTTATCAGGTGTGAGATAAGTTTGCGCGACTCGTTTTAAGTCTTCAAGGGTGGTGTTTAGCACACGCTCTCTGAACTTTTGTCGATGGGCTACCGTTCGTCCGTGTAACTCTGCATGGAAACAGCGTTTAGCGCGACCGGCAGGGGATTCGGATTTATCCAAGCCACTGATAACACCCAAAATAGCTTCTTCGATTTTCTGTTCACTGGATTGTTGCTCAGCAAGCCAGTCTAAGGCTTTGTCAAAATCGTCTAGGGTTCCCTGCATACGCGGATCGCGATAAGAATAAAAACGAAACGCCGCTAGGTTATTATCTTGTGAGGCGCCGCCACCATAAGCACCGCCTTGCTCGCGAATGGCGGTATGCAAATAACCGTTACGCAAAAAGCCTCCGAGTACAACCAGAGGCGCCGCATCTGCATGATCCATGGAAACGGTTGCATAGGATTTAGCGCAGAAGTTAACTTGTGTATTAGTTAGCCAGGCCTCATGAATTTTTGCATTATGAGTTGCTAGAGCAAAATCATTTTTGCTCTGTGACTGATGGCTACCGCATAGGCTATGCAGGCCCTTATGGTAGGAGGGCAGCAGTTCTTCTTCACCGACGACTAATATCTCTTTTTCACCACTGATAATTGTGTTGTGTAAGTCGGCAAGCTTTTGTGCCAGCTGCTGTAATTGTTCAGGATTTTTAATCGCGTCATCAAGCGCTTTAATACCTTTAATTGCCGCCAACCCAGATTGTTGATGGTGTAACTTGGCAGTCGCGCAGATTCCGGCACTCGCTGCCATCATCGCTAAAGAATGGCCATTACCGGTAATACTCTGCTCTTGATGCACGCGAATTTGCGCCACCAGTTCTTGGATTCTGTTGACTTCGTCGAAGCGCGCTAGTTGGATACTGGTATGCATTAAATCGCTCAGTGCCGCCTGATTTCGGCTCAGCGCTTTGCCTGAGAATGTGTAGTAACCATTAATATCATTATTACTATCAACGGTACCGCGAATAGAACTGTAGGCATTGAAGCTGCCGCTGACACTCGCTTGCTGCCGCTGCATATCGAGATAGCTGTGCTCACCCGCGCCTAACTCTGTAACGATACTGCTATACAACGACAGATGAGGCAGTATTGTGGGTGCAATCTCTGGCAATTTAAAAATTACCTGCTGATACATCAAGCCATTAGTCCCAGCAGAATAGGAAGTCACACGAGTACTGTTTAACGATGATACTTCGCCGCACACGGAGTCTTCATGCTTGGGCACATCCTCTAAGGTGACCTTGGGTAAAATACTCTCATCATCTTGTGCTGCTTGTCTTTCCTTTAAGTCAGCCGCACGCTGAATAATATCTGCCACATCTTGTTCACTAAGCTGGCTTTTAATAGATGCTAAGGTATCCTTTTCAGACTGTTCTTGGCGCGCAGCCATTTCACTGTCTGGCACCATGGTCAGGCGAACACAGTGTTTATTTTGTAAAATTAATTCACGCGTTAAATTTTTAATAAAATCCGGTGATTTTATATCTTCTCGTAACTGTTCTAATTCATCGTCGATGTTTAACAGAGCAACAGGGTCACCGCGATGGGTAGCATTGGTCAGTGATGTTAAAATGAGCTGCAAACCATAGGGGTAACTATCGCCGCCCACTTCTCGTTGATGTAGCTCCAGTTGGTGGAGAGCAGATTCAATATCCTCTTGCAAAACACCATCTTCGGCGACCTTCTCTAAGGTTGTCATAATGAGTTTTTCAACATCATCGGCACTATCGGTTTTACAACCCGCTAAGCCACAGACAAAAGAGAGTTCTTTTTGCGAACTATCAAGACCACATAAAGGGGAGGGTGCATTACCCAAATCAGTGCTTTCAAGGGCGTACATAAGCGGCGTTGCGCTATTATCTAACAGCACACTCGATAGCAGCTGAGCACGCAGGCTGTCTCGTAAATTGGTGCTCTTGCCTAACAGCCACGCTATCACTACATGGGTTTTATCAGTACCGTCGTCATCGGTATTTGGATAACTTTCCTGCACTCGCACCGTTGCGTGTAGACGTTTCTCGTCGGGTACAGCAACACTGTAGTTTAAACGCTCGAATTGGTTTAAGGCTTGATCTTGAAACTTTTGCTGATGATCGTAGGCGCTGATATCACCGTAGGTCATAAAAATGGCATTACTGGGGTGATAATGTGTTTGATAAAACTGTTGTAATTGCTCGTAAGAGAGGTCTGGAATACTTTCGGGATCACCGCCGCTATTGTAATGATAGGTGGTAGTGGGGAATAAATATTTACACAAGCTGTGCCATAACTGTGAAGGCACCGAGCTCATAGCACCTTTCATTTCGTTATACACCACACCTTTATATTCTAAGGGGGTGCTTGAATCTGAGGCGTCTTTAAATTCCAGCCGGTGGCCTTCCTGGGCAAAATCTAGTTCATCGAGACGAGAGAAAAATACGGCGTCTAAATATACGTCCAGCAGATTGTTAAAATCTTTCTTATTGAGACTGGCGAAAGGGTAGGCTGTCCAATCGGAGCTGGTAAAGGCGTTCATAAAAGTATTGATCGAACGCCTTGTCATCATAAAGAACGGATCGCGTACAGGGTACTTTTTACTGCCACACAGTGCGGTATGTTCAAGTATATGAGCGACACCCGTTGAATCATGGGGTACGGTGCGAAGAGCTACTAGAAAAACATTCTCACTATCGCCACTAGACTGAGGTGACAAATGTATATGTTGGGCGCCAGTTTCGATGTGCTCATATTCATCGACATTGAGATTGAGTGATTTAACATGCTGTTGGCGAATTAAACGGAACGCAGGGTGCTGTTGTGACATTTAGGCCTCAGTGGTGATGATTGTTAAGATCAAGTGTAACGCAGTTTTATTCGAGATGTTTGAGCAATATCTCTTTGGCAATATTGACTCTGGATGCTAAGTAATCATTGCCACCTCGGTCGGGATGCAGCTTTTGCATAAGGGAGCGGTGCGCCTTAATAATATCCTTTTTATTGGCCCCTTTTGAAAGCCCAAGGATCTGTTGTGCTTCTTCTACAGAAGGGTCGCCGACACTTGCGTAATTATTATCCTGTGTAAACTGTTGTCCAGCGCGCTGTTGTAACACTCGCACAAGATAGTAGGAGCGTTTATCACGCTCTTGATAATAGTGTTCAAGTTCTTTTAATTGTTCAGTTGTAAGGGTATTAATTGCTGTGCCTTCATAAAGGCCACTGATAATTTGCCCGCTAATATTACCATTTTGAAGGTTGACTTGTACCTCCACGAAGGGGGTTTTAAAAACTGGATTGGAAAAAATACTACTGCGGCCCAAAAATTTAAACACCGATAAGGAGCCAAAAAATGCCCGCATGCTGAATCTTGCTAAGGCGAGGGCGCCGCCCAATATAGCGCCAAACCAATGTAGGCGCCCAGTAAAAATAGCTATAATACAAAAGCCCAGTGCAGTGTATATTAGCCCTTGAATAATGGCATTTTTGCGTTTTTCAGGTGGCAGCTTAAGCCAACGCTTATACGCCCAGTAAAGTGTAAATAAAACGGCGATGGCTAGAATAAGGCGTATCATGATTCCGGTGTCTCTTATGCTCTATTATTTATTGGCATTGATCATCGTTAGGACTTGTTTACATCCTGTAAGTTTCCAGTTGTCGTTTCTCATGCTATTACCAGCTACCATCTATTATCAGTCAGTATTTAGTATCAGTTAGTACACGTGCCTTTTGGCAGCGGCATCAGTACCTTCGGGTAACAGCCCGCATTATTATACGTATCTACTTTACCTGTGTATGTGCTTTAGGAGTCTATAGTTAATACGACGCCAATATTTTTAAGGTAGCTCTGTTCCTGTGTTAAACCTGCCATAGTTAATGGATGATTGCTGAGCCAATCTTTGGAAAAAGACAGATGAAAACCATCATAGGTTTCTTTAAGCGCTGGCGTATCATCTATATCTTCTCTTCGGCGATGCAGCAACGCCGCGATTCGCAGGCAAACCAGCAGCGGTACAAAGGCTTCTCGGGCAGTGCCGTCTAGTCCCTCTATTTTGTTCTCGTGAGGTTTTTTCCTGTGCAGTCTCACCAAAGTGGCTAAGATATATTGCTCGTAACGGCCAAACCCTGCAAGGTCACTGTGTCTAAGAATGTAGTGACCGTGATGATGGTAGCCAGAATGAGAAATATTGAGTCCGATTTCGTGCAGTTGTGACGCCCAATATAGTATTTTTGTGCGAGATACTCCCGGCAAGTTGGCGCGCTCAATTTGCGACCAAAAACGGCCGGCGGTAGTGCTGACTCGCTGAGCTTGGTCTTCATCAATATTGTATTGTGCCTTGAGTTTTTTTACTGTTTCCACCCGCGAGTCGTGGTCGCTGTAGCGCCCAATGGTGTCATAAATCAAACCCTCCTTGAGACTTGCAGATGCCACATGGATTTTTTCAAGTTTTAGCTGCTCGAAAATTGCCTGCAAAATAGCGAGGCCAGCGGGCAGTACATCTCGTCGCAGCTTGGTCACATTAGTGGCTATGATTTTGCCATTGTTGATGGTTTCTTCTACTAACTTGTCAAGAGATGCACGGGTAATGACAGCACCGCCATCTTTTTCTACCAGTATTTCGGCAACAGCCTTCATCGTGCCAGATGTACCATAGGCGGTTTTCCAGCCAGCTTTAAGATAATTTTTGCGAATTTCTTCTAGTTCTGTACACGCTTCATAATATGCCTTACGCATGTTGCCTTTGTTAACACCACCGTTGTGAGCAATATATTTTTCGGTAAAGGACACACATCCCAAGGCTAGGCTTTCTAGATGGGTTGGATCGTGGCTTGTGCCGATAACAAATTCGGTACTGCCGCCACCTATATCAACGACCAGCCTTTGATCATTTTCACTAATGGAGTTAGCGAGACCCGCGTAGACTAAGCGAGCTTCTTCATAACCCGATATGATTTGAATTTTAGCCCCAATAACTTGTTCGGCCTGAGTGAGAAACTTGTCTGAATTATTCGCCGCACGCAATGTTTTGGTTCCCACCACACGAATTTGTTGAGGGGGAATATCTCTTAGACGTTCTGCAAAGCGGTGCAAGCATTCTAAAGCGCGTTGCTGTGCATTATCGTCAAGTATCCCTTCTGATGTTAAGCCGCGAGCAATTTGCACCATTTGTTTTTCGCGATCAATAGTTTCTATTTTATCGTTGTCATTAATCCGAACGATTAACATATGAAAGCTGTTGGAGCCCAAATCAATGGCCGCAAAATAAGGAGATTCACATTGCATCATATTTGTTCTAATTATTACTTAATGTATAAACGGTTGAGCTAAAAATCACTTGGTTTAGTTCTTTTTGACTCTTGGTTTGGCGAGCAGAATCGATCATTGTTTACCAGCCTGAGCCAATTCTATCTCAATGTTAAAAAATGGACATACATTGAGTGTATAGTAAAGTGTTGCGTCTGGCTTCTAAGGACGCGATTCATTGAGGGCGATTATGCCCAGTAAACGTGTATTTGCAAGTTGTTAGTAGTGTTTAAGGGGGCTTGCCCCTAATTGTAAATACCTGTTGTAGTAATTTGTTGATGTTGTAGTACTCAAAGTGTATTTCTGGGGGAGTACTAATTGTATATAAGTACTAATTATATAATGTGTTTGATATAAGTGGAGTAAATTTTGATCAGTGATAAATGGGAGAGGCGTGCTTTTGGCCTGAGGATACTAAAAAACGGTCATCCAGATATTAGGAAGCTGCGTAAGCAAGCAGAGAATATTCCATCGATTCATGGCAATAAGTTTTGGAAATCAACGTTCTTACTTATGGATTACCTTACCGAGTTTCCGCCTGATAAAAAAGCGAAGGTCTTGGAAATAGGCTGTGGTTGGGGCTTGGCTGGTATTTTTTGTGCAAAGGAGTTTAATGCAAAAGTAGTATCGTTGGATGCCGATGATGCTGTATTTCCTTACTTGGAATATCACGCACTTATTAATGGTGTTAAAGCTAAGACGTGGAAGTGCCGTTATGAAAATGTGCGCAAGGAAGACCTAATGGATTTCGATCTTGTTATTGGAGCGGATATTTGTTTTTGGGATTCCATGGTAAAGCCCTTATATAACCTAACTAAGCGTGCTCATTCGGTCGGTACTCGAGTGGTGATGACAGATCCAGGTCGTCCTACTTTTCGAGAAATGTCTGAGCGAGCGATGAACAAACTTAATGCGCATTATGATAATTGGGTAACCCCGCATCCACATAATGCCACTGGCCTAGTATTAGATATGGACCCTGATTAGGTGGGACATGGGACACAAGCAAAAGTGGACACCGACCAGGCAGGCGTAAATCTGGCCAGCAGATATAGATTGAGAGAATGCAGATATGTTAACGAATAAAGCACAAATGCCTAGCGCAGAGACTGCGCTTGATGGAAGACAAGAAGCACTAGTAATATCGGATAAGCATTTTGTATTGGATAGCAATATGAAAGCCCCATTTCCCGATGATACTTCCTCAGTTCTATTAGGTATGGGGTGTTTTTGGGGGGCAGAACGACGCATATGGCAACAACAGGGTGTTCATACCACCGCGGCCGTTTATGCTGGCGGTTTTACTCCTAACCCGACCTATGAAGAGGTATGTAGTGGTATGACAGGTCATACCGAAGCGGTGCTTACAGTGTATAAAAATTCTCCAGAAGCGCTTGAAAATATACTCAAAGTTTTCTGGGAATCGCACGATCCAACTCAAGGAATGCGTCAGGGGAATGACTTGGGCACACAGTATCGCTCGGCAATTTATGTATTTAATGAAGAGCAAAAAGATGTGGCGCAGAAATCTTTGGCCTCCTATCAAGACGCACTTAAAGCTTCAGGACTTGGAGCTATTTCGACCGAGATAAAAGTGGTCGATACTTTCTATTATGCCGAAGAGTACCACCAGCAATACTTGGCTAAGAACCCTAATGGTTATTGCGGTATTGGAGGGACGGGTGTGTGTTTTATTGATTAAGCCGCTTTACGCTCACAGTTTGTTTTAATAAAGTAGCTATGAGCAAGCGAGATAAAACATACGCCTAGTTAGTATATTGCCTAGGGCCTGTTGATGCTATTTGAATGACCTTTGCTAAAGATTGTTCTGTCAGTACCGACGAGCTCTAGTACTACCATGTACTTAACGACTCACAATGGATAGTGCTTTACGGTGATGATCTTGTCGAGCTACTGCGTGCTAATCACCCTTCGGCTGAACATGACTACTATAAAACTCTGAAGTTTTTTCACAGCTTCCCTCTTATTTAATATTATCACTTGTTACAGGCTGTTAACCTAATTTTTTATAGACGCATTTTGGGGCTTTAAACCAAATAGATAACGGAAAAAGCTTACGGGCTTTACAAAAAAGTAACATAAGAAACTACAAACTAAGAATGTACTCAACAATAGAGTTATTGACTTTATTGCGATACCTTTATCCCATTGCACGATATAAAAGGCCAACGCAACAATAATCGTTTGATGCAATATATAAAATGGATAAATTAACTCATTCGCTGTATGCAGCCATGTGGGTGTTTTTGTGCATAGTGCACTCGCATATCCGATCATTGCCAATAATCCGGACCAGGATACAAGTGTGCAAACCAACCACCATAACTGCCAACGTATTACCAGTGGAACATAGTCACTCATATCCGGCATGAAATAGTAACTATAAAAAACAATGGAGCTGAATATAAACCATTTTAAATTGACTGATCGGTTAATCGATAATTGCTCCCATATCTTAGGCTTACTCATGAAGCTCATGCCGGCCATAAAAAATAATAAGAAGAATATTGAAACCGATAAGTTGTCCACCCCATTGTCTTCAGAGGGCATAAGTAGCTTAAGGCTACAACGAAATAGCGAGATAATAAGCACAAGTGAGAACAGTCCGTGTTTAGACGATACGACTAATTGTTCAAGCTTATTAATAACAATACAGCCTGCCTGGCTGTTGAGTGCTGATTTAGCTGGTATGGCTAACAGCATAAACACTATAAGAAACTCAATAAACCAAAGGTGATTAGCGTCAAACGAGAAAAATAAGTGCTTATAAGCATCGATTATACCGGTATACTCGTTGACATTTTCATAGTAGTTTTGAGGCGGTACTATAAGCATCATGCCAACAATAAGAGGAATAAAAAGGCGATGAAATTTACTGATGATGAATGTTCTTGTTTTAGTTTTCTTTAATAAAAGTAGGCTGCCTGCTCCCGCAATAAAGAAGAGTGTCGGTAATCTTAGTTGCTCGAAGTACACCATAATATCATCAAGCAATTTACTCGACTGTGTATTCATTACATGCCACTTATCGCCATTAAATGGCATGAACACATGATGTAAAAATACCGCCAGGATTAAAATGACTCTCAACCAATCTAATTCTGAATACCTTTGTACTTTCATTAAATGCATGCTCTCCAAGAGCTTATTTCCTCTACTTGGTTGCGTTCTGGTTGGAGTATCCTCTTTAGGATAAAGTGGTGGAGTCACTTTAAATAAAACATAAGCTGAAAAATCACATGGATAAATTTTCTGGTCTTTTTATACACATGTCATTATGTCACCATACCCACTTATAAGAAAGCTATTGCCGAAAAGTATGTTGCTATTAACCTACTGGCAGTATTTTAAGGGGCCATAAATGGAACTCGCCTAAGATGCTGGCAGTAAAATATCAAGCCTATGAATAACCGTATCATATGAAGTATTGTGTTGTGACGTTTGGTTTGAGGTGACGCTTGAGGTGATGAAGGTTACTACGACTTTGTAGAAGTGCCTGTCTTGGGGTATGGTTCTGGGGTATGTGAGTTATTATCGTCTCAGCGATGCTTTTTATGAATGCTCTAGGCTATCTTCTTCACCTAACACTTCAAGTCGCAGTTTATGAGCAAAAGCGATAATATGAGCTACAGCAATATATAAGCCTTCGGGGATTTCATCCCCCAGTTCAAGCTGTGATAGTAAGTCAACCAGCGGGGCATTATCGCACAAGGGGACGTTATTTTCTTGTGCAATTCGAATGATTTCCTCTGCCTGAAGACCTTCTCCTTTGGCTGCAATGGTCGGTGCTTGGTTGCCGTCATAGAAAAGTGCTACGGCTTGTTTTAACTCTTCGTCTGAAAACATAAGATTTAATTTAAGTTTTAATATCTATTAATGTTTGCTGTAATTTCATGGGTTTTTCTGGTGGTTTCCCTTGAATACACTGTATTTCTTCCAACTCGATACCATTTTTTTTCATTTCTTGTTTTAGGGTTTCTAGCTTTCTCTTGCCTTTGAGCCAGAGCTGTTTTTGTTCAATCCAAAGCGTTGTTTTAACACTATGGTCATCAACCGTAATGTCGCTGGCAAAAGTACCTAGCTTTTGTAAGTCAAACTCCAAAAAAACATGCCATCTTTTTTTGAGTTTTGCTGTGTCTTTATTGTCTTTATCCCTGCCTTCTGTCTGCTCTTTATTTTCGTAGTAACGTTCTTGAATGCTGATTGTTAGAGGAAAAAACTCATCGTTTATTCGCACCGGAAATTCAAATAGGCCGCCGCTACTTACTGTGGAGTCCTGCTGTTTTTGCAGTAACTGCTGGACTTGTAAGCTTGTAAGCCTGGCGAGTGCAGAAAGTAATAGTGGTTCTAGCCGAGTAATGAATTGTCGATGGGCATCTTGCCAATTAATTTTGCTATTGTTCGTTGTTGACGAAATATTAAAAAGTGACTGCATTAATTTATCGAAGGATGAACGTTCGATAAATTGATTTTTTTGTGGATGTTTTGATAGCTCCTGAGAGAAGTTTGTTAGGGTGTTGATAATGCGTAAAACATCTGCTTTTAAATCATCTTGGAAAACTTCTTTTGTTGTTATTCCTGGACTATTTATCTTTTGATTACTTTCACCTTGTAACGGTGTGTTTATTGGTGTGCGCTGAGTTGCTTGATACCCCTTATCATTGTTGAGTGACAATATTTTTTGTTCAAAAAATATTCCGGAATTTTTCAATAAACTTTTCAACGTGCCGGCATTTGTTAGTTGTTGTGTCTCAGGGGCTTTATCTAATAGCGCTAGGGTTTTTGTGGTAATTGACGACAAAAGATTTAAGTCTTTTATTAGCCGTTGATTATTTTCCAGTTTGGCAACCTGATTAAGCTTGGTAAATATTTCGCTCATGTTTTTTTGCAATGGTAGATATTGTTTTAAGCTATTTGCCAGTGTGCTTGTCGGTAATTTTGAAAACTCGTGGATGATATTTTTTTGTGATGATTTCGCCTGGTTGATATGTGTTAATAAAGTTGAGTTTTTTTCGTTGTTAAATGTTTTTGTAAGGTTGTTGTGTTGCACAGAACTTAGATGTGATGATGCCAAAGAAGATGTTTTTGTCACCTCAATAAACGCTTGGCCATCTTTTTTTATAAGCACGGGAACTTGTTGTTTTGCTTGTAATTCTAACGCGGTAAATGCAACGAACTTTTTGCCAAGGGCTGTGAGTCTGGCGAGATACAAATGTGGTTGTGCTATTAATGTATTTTTTGCCGCACTTGCTGTATTTGAATGTGCAGTTAGAGTGACCAGTTTTTCTCGCAAAGTCGAGTCGACAAATGTTACTGCATCTACAGTCGCAGTGATTCGGCTGCCTTCGGGCAGCTTGCTGATATTGAGCAAAGCGCCTGCCTGTTGGGTATTACCCAGCTGTTGCAGTAGCTTTTGGTGAGTAATCGAAGTGAGATCCATACCTTAAGTGTAGGTTATTTGATCAGGCTTTTTGTAAATTGAGTATTAAGTGGAACAAGCAGGTGGGATTCAACGAGTGTCGATCAAAACCCGAGTAAAGCATCGACACATACCATCTTTTTATTCGTTGAGTATAATGGCCTTTTTTTTCAGGAGCCTGGTTGGGTGACGTTAGCGTTGAGCTTGAATAATATTGCATGTGAAATAGACGATCGTGTGTTGTTTTCCAATTTGACAGTCCAGTTTAACTCGGGAGACTTAGTTCAGATTGTAGGCCCTAATGGTGCGGGCAAAACCACTTTGCTACGCATTTTGACTGGTATTTCCAGTAACTACGAGGGGCAATTAAGTTGGTGTGGGCATCCTGTTCCCAGCTATGAGTTTTATTCTTCGCTGCTATATCTTGGACATTTGACCGGGGCGAAAGCGTCGCTCACGCCGCTAGAAAATTTATCTTGGTATTTTGGCTTAAATGGAAGCAAAGCCCCAGGCGGTGATGAAAGTGTGGCTAATGCTGCAGCACCTATAACGCAAGCGTCTATCTTGCAAGCGCTTGAGGCTGTGGGGCTCGGAGGCTATGAAAATGTGCCTGGGTTTCAGATGTCCGCCGGGCAGCAGCGTCGTATTGCACTGGCTCGCTTGTATCTTTCTAAGGCGCCGCTGTGGATATTGGATGAGCCTTTTACTGCTATCGATAAGTTGGGTGTGGCCAACTTGGAGAAGCACTTTAATAAGCACAGAGAGCAGGGTGGAATTGTTATTTTGACAACTCATCAGTCCCTCAGCTATGCCGAGCCTAAAATGGTCGATTTAGCGGACTATGCGGGCGGTGAGCTATGGAGAGGAGAGTTATGGGGAGGTGAGAGATGAGTTCACCTTCAGGGTTGCCACGCTTGCCGGGATTAATAGAAGCGTTTAATACTACCTTTAAAAAAGAGATTATCATTGGCTTTCGCAATCGAGGGGATTTAGCCAACCCTCTAATATTTTTTCTTTGTATTATCGTATTTGTGCCATTGGGTATAAGTCCTGATGGTAAAGTACTGGTAGGCTTGGCACCGGGCATGATATGGATTGTTGCTTTGCTCGCAACTTTGTTGTCGCTCGACCGTATTTTTCAAAGTGATTTTGAAGATGGCAGCCTTGAGCAAATGATTGTTAGTGGCCAATCTTTATACTGGATGGTGATTGCTAAGGTACTCGTGCACTGGTTTATGACGGGCTTACCACTGACTTTATTGGCGCCTTTACTGGGAGTGATGATGTCCTTGCCCGAGGAAGGCTATCTGCCATTAATGGTGTCGTTGTTTTTAGGAACTGGCAGTCTCAGTTTGATTGGTTCCATAGGTGCTGCACTCACAGTGGCGTTGCGTCGGGGAGGTTTGTTGCTGTCGCTTATCATTATGCCCCTGTATGTGCCTGTACTGATTTTTGGTTCGGCTGTGGTCAGGAATGCTATCGATAATTCACCGATTGTGGGCCAAACAGCTATATTGGGCGCATTTTTAATTTTGTCATTGGTGTTGGCGCCGCTAGCGGCGGCTGGCGCACTTAAAATTAGTATTAACGGATAAATTAAGGGTTTATTGTGGGTTGGCAATGGTTTCATAGGCTGGGTAGTCCCAGATGGTTTTATGAGAAAACAGATAGCTGGATGCCCTGGCTGTTTAGCCTCGTCTTTGTGCTGCTGGCAGTTGGCCTAGTTTGGGGCCTTGGCTACGCGCCGGCAGATTTTAAGCAGGGCAATAGTTATAGAATTATTTTCATTCATGTGCCTGCGTCAATTGTCGCTATGGCAGGCTACTATATAATGGCAATATGTGGCGCCGTCGGTCTTATATGGCGCATGAAATTGGCGTTTATGATGATGAAATCCGCGGCACCTATTGGCGCCGTATTGACCTTTATATCTTTGATTACAGGGTCAATATGGGGTAAACCTACCTGGGGTACTTGGTGGGAATGGGATGCGCGTATTACTTCAGTGTTGGTTTTGTTTTTTCTCTACTTAGGGATCATTGCCTTGCAAGAGGCCTATCGCAACCAGGATGCGGCAGATAAGACGAGTGCTATTTTAGCCCTTGTAGGAATGGTAAACATTCCGATTATCTATAAATCGGTGGACTGGTGGTATACCTTGCATCAACCTGCAACCTTGAAACTTACTGAAGAATCGACAATCTCAGCAAGTATGGCGTATCCACTGATTTGGATGATTGTGGCGTTCTATGTCGCTTACGTAACACTTTTATTGGCATATGGACGATTAGAGGTACTCAAGCGAGAACGCAAAACTCGTTGGGTAGAAAGCTTAATACTCACTTCAACGCAGGAGAAGTAGATGGAATTTCAATTTGGATCACTACAGGAGTTTCTATTTATGGAAGGTCATGGTCCTTATGTGTGGGCCGCTTATATCATTACATTAATAGGCATTGGTGGTCTTGCGCTAAAGGCGAAGTTAGCGCGCAAAAGTTTTTTTGCTATGCAGTCATCGATTGCTAAACGAAATTCACAGTCTGCGCCAGAACCAATGGCAACGAGGTAAATATGCATCCGCTGAGGAAACAACGTCTCTTTACTGTATTGTTTATTATATTAGCCAGCTCTGCTGGCGTAGGCTTGGTGGTATATGCACTGAGCGAAAATATGAATTTGTTCTATCCGCCGTCGAAAATTATTTCTGGTGAAGCACCGTTTGATAAAACGATTCGTGCCGGTGGCTGTGTGGTACCGGGGTCGATTGTGCGAGATCAACATTCCCTTAAAGTGAATTTTGATGTGACTGATGGTAATAAGTCATTGACGGTGAGTTACGAAGGCATTTTGCCCGACTTGTTTGCCGAGGGGGAAGCAGCAGTGCTGACCGGCCAGTGGCAACAAGACCAGGTTTTTAAGGCATCAAAAGTGTTAGCTAAACATGATGAAACCTATACCCCAAGAGAAGTCGCTGACAGTGTTAATACTGGAGACGCTGAAGGTGGTGAATACCAGAATCATTCTGCCACTTGTGAGGTATTAACTTATGATACCTGAGTATGGTCAACTGTGTTTGATTTTTGCGCTGCTGCTGTCGGTGTGTCTGGCGATTGTGCCCTTAGCGGGTACCTATAACGGCAGAGTCGTATGGATGTCTGCGGCTCGCTCTCTGTCTGCTGGGGTGTTTGTGTTCGTCGCCATCGCCTTCGCTATATTGATGTGGTCATTCTATGTGGATGATTTTTCTGTACGTTATGTGGCAGGCCATTCTAATACGCTTCTGCCAACCCCTTATAAATTGAGCGCTGTATGGGGTGGGCACGAAGGCTCATTGTTACTTTGGGTGTTAATGCTTTCCGGTTGGACATTAGCCGTAAGTCTATTCAGCAAAAATTTGCCCATTGATATGGTGGCCCGTGTGTTGTCAGTAATGGGCATGATCGCTGTCGGCTTTTTACTTTTTACGATTCTTACTTCTAACCCCTTTGATCGCGCTTTGCCCAATGTGCCACCAGAAGGTTCAGACCTTAACCCCTTGTTACAAGACTTCGGCTTAATTATTCACCCGCCCATGTTGTACATGGGCTACGTGGGCTTTTCTGTGGTGTTTGCATTTGCGATTGCCGCACTATTGTCTGGACGTTTAGATAGTGCTTGGGCGCGTTGGTGCCGCCCATGGACAAACTTAGCCTGGGCCTTTTTGACCATTGGCATCGCCCTGGGAAGTTGGTGGGCCTATTACGAATTAGGTTGGGGGGGCTGGTGGTTTTGGGATCCCGTTGAAAACGCATCGTTTATGCCTTGGCTTGTAGGTACGGCCCTTATTCACACGCTGGCTATGACGGAAAAAAGGGGCTCCTTTAAAAACTGGACGTTGTTTTTGGCGATTTTCACTTTCTCACTGAGTTTGCTTGGCACCTTTATCGTTCGATCCGGTGTTTTGACCTCTGTTCACGCCTTTGCTTCCGATCCGGAACGAGGTGTATTTATCTTAGGCTTTTTACTCTTTGTCGTGGGTGGCTCACTGGTGTTATTCGCATTTAGAGCGCCAGCCGTGAAAAGTACCACGGGCTTTAAAGTGCTTTCGCGTGAGAGTTTTATGTTGGCTAACACTATTTTAATGGTGGTGTCAGTCAGCTTAGTACTGTTGGGAACTCTCTATCCTTTGTTGGCCGAAGCTATTGGCGCAGGTAAAATCTCTGTGGGTGTGCCTTTCTTTAATGCTTTCTTTTCTGTTTTCATGTCTATGGTGGCGGTACTGGTGGGTACCGGCATTATGCTGAACTGGAAGAAAACTGACTTTCAGAAAATAAAGAAATGGCAATTGATCCCATTGGTTATTAGTTTGTGGTTGGGAACAACAATCCCTGGCTTTATCGACGGGCCATACTCGATTGGCGCTGCATTCTCCATATTCTTAGGCTCATGGGTAATGTTTGCAAGCCTAATCGATGTTTATCGTAAAACCCAAAATGCTGCCACAACAACTGCTGGTTTAACGCGTTTATCTGCCAGTTACTACGGCATGATTATCGCCCACATAGGCTTTGCTTTTACGTTGTTAGGTGCATCACTTAATACTATTTACAGTGTTCAGAAAGATGTTCGCTTGACCGTTGGCAATACTATAGAAGTGGGCAGTATGACTTATGAATTAGCCGATGTACGCAAAGAACGCGGCCCTAATTACAATGCCAATGTGGGTGAGATTATTGTTCGCAAGGGTGATAAGACGGTGGTGGTGTTAGAACCAGAAAAACGCAATTACCTGTCTGGTGGTAATATTATGACGGAAGCCTCTATCGATGCGGGCTTTTTCCGTGATGTTTACGTAGCTCTCGGCAGCCAGATAAACAATACAGACTGGGAGGTGCGTATCCACTTTAAACCGCTTGTGCGATGGATATGGCTAGGTGCTATTTTTATGGCAATCGGCGGCATAATGGCAATTGCTGATAAGCGCTATAAAAAGTTTCGTGAGAAGCAAAAAATACAGCAGCAAGAACAA
The DNA here is from genome assembly GCF_002157225.2 of Agarilytica rhodophyticola. NCBI lineage: Bacteria > Pseudomonadati > Pseudomonadota > Gammaproteobacteria > Cellvibrionales > Cellvibrionaceae > Agarilytica > Agarilytica rhodophyticola. Next base: position 4,116,956 of record NZ_CP020038.1, on the reverse strand, counting down.
CACCAGAATGGCTCAGAAGAAGTAGGGCTGGGAAACCTGACACCGGCACAACACCAGCCACAGCAAGTGACACAAAGCGAGTAATATGTGAACCGATTTAAGTTATTTATACCACTTATAGTTTTCGTCGTAATATCTATCTTTCTCTGGCGAGGCTTAAGCTTAGACCCGAATAACGTTCCTTCAGCGCTGATTGGTAAGCCTTTGCCAAAAGTGAGTTTGCCTGCGTTGAAACAAGAACGAGTGGTAGAGCGAGAAGAGTTGCTTGGCCAGCCCTTCTTGTTGAATGTTTGGGCAACTTGGTGTCCAACCTGTATCCATGAACATCCTTATCTTGTCAAACTTGCTGAGCGAGGTGTCAAAATTGTTGGTCTAAACTATAAAGACGAGACCGATAAAGCTTTGGTCTGGCTTGAGCGTTTAGGTGATCCTTATAGTGTGAATATTGTGGATACAGAAGGGCGTATGGGGTTGAGTTTAGGCGTTTATGGCGCCCCAGAGACCTTCATTGTTGATAGTAAGGGTGTCATTCGCTATCGCCACGCTGGAGACGTCAATGATCGTGTTTGGAAGGAGAAATTGGCACCAATTTATAGCACTCTGTAGAACTGCACACCCAATTTTTGCGCATATGTTACAAACAAGTGTTTTATATGCTCCTAATATTAGAGTATATTGAATTTAATATGCCAAATTGTTCAGTTGTTTGACGCGGTGCAGCATGTGTGTGCTATTATTCTCTGAAGGCAGCTTGATCGAAATTAGGAGTGTTTATGCTATATCACGCATATGAGTTAAACCATGCAGCGGTAGGTCCTCTAAGACAACTAGTCGATTTAAATAAGCGTCTTTATGAGTCTCCCTATAACCCTCTTTCTTATACATTAGCAGGACGCAATATCAGCGCCGCCTGCGATCTGTTTGAAGCCATGACAAGGCGCTATGAAAAGCCTGCATGGCGGTTGAACGAAACCTCAATTAATGGCTGTGCCATCCCGATCCGCGAACGAGAAGTGTGGCGCAAACCTTTTTGTCGCTTATTACATTTTCAGCGAGATCACAACACTAGAAAAGCTGCTCTTGGGAAGGATAAAGCCGATCCACGAGTAGTGATTATCGCGCCGCTATCCGGCCATTATGCAACATTGTTGCGCGGCACTGTAGAAGCTTTTTTGCCTGAGCACGAAGTTTATATCACCGACTGGGCCGATGCCAGGCAGGTGCCTGTCAGCAAAGGCAAGTTCGATCTCAATACCTATATTGATTATGTCATGGAAATTTTGCGCGTCATTGGACCTGACGCTCACGTGGTGGGTATCTGCCAACCAGGGCCTCCGGTACTTGCGGCCATTGCACGCTTGGCTGAGGATAAAGCAGACTATTTGCCCGCTACTATGACTTTTATGGGATCGCCAATTGATACGCGCCTGTCGCCCACGGTACCTAATCGTTTGGCTCAAGAGCGCAGTTACGATTGGTTTAAAGAAAATGTTATCTACTCTGTGCCATGGCCTAACAAAGGTTGGATGCGCCGTGTTTATCCGGGCTTTCTTCAGTTAGGTGGTTTTATCACCATGAACCAGGATCGTCACGTGACTGCTCATAAAGAATATTTTGAGCATCTGGTGCAAGGGGATTGTGACAGTGTCAAACGCCATGAAGAATTTTATAACGAGTATTTGGCCGTTTTAGACTTAACCGAAGAGTTTTATTTACAAACTATCCTTGATGTTTTCCAAGAGCATAAGTTGCCAGAGGGGACATTTGAACATCAAGGCCGACTCATTAAGCCTGAAGCTATTAAAAACGTGGCATTGATGACGGTAGAAGGGGAGAAAGACGATATTTCTGGGATTGGGCAAACCCAAGCGGCCCATACTTTGTGTAGTGGTATACCCGATAATATGCATATTGACTATGTACAGCCAGGTGTTGGCCACTATGGGGTGTTCAGTGGCACACGTTTTAGGACAGAAATACAGCCGCGTATGAGAGAATTCATGCGGCAATATTTTAATGCTAAAAAAGAGCGAGACTACCAAAATGAAAATCCTCATTTAACTGAATGAGGGTTCTGGAGTCGAGCCACTTAAAAATGATATGTGTCTTGACTCTACCTATAGACGTGTTTCTCATGGCCTGTTGGCAGGCCTCAGTACGGAGAGCTGAATAATTATGATAAAAACTATTTTCCCTGCATTAATTATGTTTTCTGCATGTGTAGCGGCAGAGCCGAAAGCGACTGAAGATTGGAATCGTAGAGAGGCTTTTATTCGACCTGAGACTTTGGGCGAAGAGGTTCTTAATTCTTGGCAAGGAGGGCGTTGGCAAGAGAAAGGTATCGATGGATCTTTTCGCTTTATCATTACGCAATTCAAAGCTGGTCAGGAAAAACTCTATGTGCAGTGGCTGACTTCAGAAGGTGAAATTGCATACTCCATCAGTGTTAAAGAAATTAATGTATTACCTGAATATGATATTGAGTTACCTCGCTGTGTTGATGGTGATGATTGTCGTGAAGTGATAGTTAATGCAAAGCACTATTATGAAGGTTTACAGCGAGAATTTACCATCAAACTCGACGGTTTAGGCCAGTATGCATTCCATATGTAGTTTCTCGATTTTACTTGTAATATAAGTTTTTTATTAGTTTAAATAAAAGAAAGCTTAGGTAAATCTCAATCAAACCCGATACACACAATAGGTTCAACTTAACCACCTAATATAACCTTAGCTACTCGGCTAAATAGCTAAGGTTATTTACGGCAAACAGCTAGCTCTAACTTTGTAGAATCTTTATAAATAAAAACTAAATAGTTTTGAGGCGATGAACCACTTGCCGTCAACTTTTACTAAGCCTAGGTAATTGACTACATCACCTTGGCCGAAAAAATTAAGCTCTTTTAGAGTGACATTGGCTACTGAGCCTTTCATTCGAACATTCTTGATTCTATGCTTGTATTCAATGCCTTGTGATTCCATTGAGGGATTAGAGGCAATATCATTTAAAAAAGGTTCTGCGTTAGAAAAAATCTGATTTCCCGGAAGGTCTCCAGCAACGATTGCAGAGCTATGGAAAAGCTGTGAAAGTAAGCAGGTGTCAGCGCGGTAGGTGCCATCAACATATGCTCGAACTAAGCCTCTTGGTGTTGTTAAATCATATTGCAATATTGTATTAAGACTACCTTTGAGATCTTCTTTACACCATTTATTGGGAGATGGTATTTCATCCTTTGTTGTCGAATCAAAAACAACCTTTCCTTTAAATATCGTCTTTACGGCTTTTGTGTTACTAAGCTCTGCTGGTGGAATTTCAAAGACATTTTGATTGAGAATGACCATATCGGCGTTTTTCCCCACTTCTATTGAGCCACTAACATCTTCTATACGAAGCGCCGCAGCCCCATTTTTTGTGTAGATTGCGATGGCTTCCTCTAAAGTGATGGCTTGTTCTTTACCGAGGTATTGACCTGGTCTGGATCCATCGGGGTTTTGTCTAGTCATCATCGCTTCGATAGCAAACCATGGATTAATTTCTCTTGATACAGGCCAATCAGAGCCACTGGTAGGCTTGGTATCCATCAGTGTCTTAATTAAACAAAATTGTTTGGTGCGATGTTCTCCAATTAAATCATTAAATCCGTCGGTTGTTGAATTGGGATACCAAAAAACAGGGGAGAAGTTAGGGACTACACCTAATTTATTAAAACGTTCTATATCGTTTGGATTAACAATACATGCGTGGGCGACTTCGTGTCGCAGTCCTAAATAACCGTTTTGCTGTTGCGCAAGATCGACGGCGTCAAGCACAACTCTTACTGCTCGATCTCCCGCAGCATGTGTTTGTACGGTATAACCTTGTTTGTCCAGCCATACTAACGAATCAATATACATGTCTTTTTCTAGCGATAGGTGGCCATGTTCACCGTGCTCTCTGGGTTCATATGGTTCCACAAGAGCTGCTGTTTTTGAAGAGGGTATGCCGTCTAAAAATATTTTTGCAAAATTCGATTTAATATTAGCTGTGCCTGGTTTTACCATCTTTTTAAAATGCGTTTTTGCTTCTTTAAAACTGTTAAAATTGTTGGGATCCCATATCCATGAAAGGCCCACATAGGCACTAAGCTCACCGGCATCATCGAGAGACTTCCAAGCGTTGTAATTATTTATACCCACCCGAGAATCTTTGATACCGATAAAACCATTGCGATTAAGTTGTTCTAGAGACCAACTTGCGGCTTGTTTTAACTTTTCATCGCTCTCTGCTGGCACTGCATCTAAAAATCTAAAAGCAGCTACTTCGTAGAAAATGCCACTGGGTTGTTTGGTATCTGGATCAAGCTGTACATACTGACTTAGCTGTTCGATTGTTTCACTATTAAAGCCTACCACTTCCATGGCTCTGCTATTGGCCCACACTGTATGGAAACTAAAGTCTACCAGCACAACGGGCCTGCCACCTGATACCCTATCGAGGGCTTCTTTATTTGGTTTGTCTTCTAGTAGCGCCGGCCCCCATCCAGAGCCATAGATCCACTCATCTTCACCAAGATCTTGTGCGCATTCTTCAACCCTATTGATGACTGCCTCGGTATTCATTTGGGGTGAAAGAGTACACTGAAATAATTCTTGCTCACCTGCTTGGATAGGGTGAATATGGCTGTCATAGAATCCTGGGACAACGGTTTGATTTTTAAGATCTATTATTTTAATGGGCGAGTGGGCCATAAAAGTAACTGCCACATCTCTATCTCCTACATAGATAAACTTACCGTCTTTGATCACCACGGCTTGGGCAAATGGACGGCTAATATCTCCGGTATATATATTTCCGTTGATGTAAATTGCGTCATTAGATTCTTTGTGTATGTAGGTGTCCTGAGCCGCTACATAACTATTTGCTGATAGCGCCATAGTGCATATTGACGACAATAATAGCTTTTTCATCGAAGACCTCAGAGTTAAGTGTGTGTATGTTCAGCAAGCAAGCTCGATTCGCTGTCATGAGCGCGCTTTTTGGGGAATTCGAGAAAATTATTTCAAAAGATGGTAAGGCTAACAAATTAAACTCTATCGCAAATCATGATAGAGTTAGACTCACACATTACCTAGCTACCGAGATGAATTGGACGCTTGACCAACTAAATATTTTTGTCAATTGTGCGCAGGCGGGGTCGTTTTCTGCTGCCGCAAGGCTATTGCGATGTTCTCAGTCAAAAGTGAGCACAGCAATATCCGATTTAGAAACAGATTTAGGTGTAAGTCTCTTCTCTCGAGAGGCTTATAAACCGGTACTGACGTCAGCGGGGGATCAGCTGTACAAAGAAGCCATAAAAATTCTTGATAGGTGCAATACGTTTCAAAACAACGCAGCTTTGCATGCTACACGCCAACAAATATCTTTCGTGGTTGCTTTAGATGAAGCCCTACCAACAGATAAATGTGAGCAGGTATTTAGTGAGTTTGCGCAAGCGTATCCCAATGCGAGGCTCAGTATCAAGACAGGCTCATTAGGAGATATTAGTCATTGGATCGATCAACATGAAGCGGATGTTGGACTTTCTTTCGGACTTAATATATTACCGCCAAATATAGAGCGAAGGACAATTTCTAGATTTGAGCAGCGCCTAATTATTTGTAAAGACCATCCACTTACTTCGTGTTGGGATAATATTAATGCGCTTAAGAAGTATCGGCAGCTCGTAATTCTAGACAACATGAATTATTCCTCAGCAGAAGTTATTTCAAACAACTATTGGTACGTAGATAATTATTATGGGATAAGTTCATTTGTTTCAAAAGGTGTCGGTTGGGCAATTGTTCCTGAGCATATTGCTACGTTATCTGAGGATGTAAGCGCTTTTCATGTAGAACATCTACCAGTGATTAAATATGTAGATATAACCTTATTAAAAAATTTGGATACTCAGGATAGTTCAATAACACAATGGTTTTTTACAATGTTTAGTGAAGTTTTTTAATGTGCTATTTGTAAATAAGTCAAACGTAGAGCTTGTAATAAACAATTACAAGCTCTACTTATATTCGTTTCGGTATTCCTAAGACCTCAGCATATCGAGGTTCCTACCTCCAGAGAGACTCTGTAAGTTGGGTAATACACCGTTAACTTGTGTATCATTTAACCCCAGCCAGCGGCCAAAAGTTGCGCCATATTCTTCTATGGAAACTTTAGGAATTAAACGGCCTCGCGATTCGGTATATTCTTGGCTGCTAATATCCGCAGAAGGGAGACTGCCAAATATTCGCTTGCCACGCACTGAACCACCGGCAACAAAATGGTGACTCCCCCAACCATGATCGGTGCCGTCTCCGTTTTCAACCATGCTGCGACCAAAATCTGACGCAGTAAATAAAGTAACTTTATCCCACATACCAATTTCAACCATGGCATCGCGGAATGCTTTTATAGCTTCGGCGATCTCACTTTGTAAATTAGGTACCTGGTCTGCTTGAGATGCATG